>JALONO010000107.1 GCA_025454895.1 Bernardetiaceae bacterium | reverse complement strand
TGCCTTAAACTTTTCGCTAGGCAAAAATTTTTGTTGAAGGAAACCCGATACAGGTCTCGCTATCCTATGGCATTTGCCTCCCAAGACCTCGGCTTGCTAGCTATCATGAACAAAGCGGCCCGGATAGTTGTCCTCCGGCATTTGCCCCTACCTTTGCCCACTCGTTACCGCGCATGAAAATCAATTTGATCGACATTGGGGCCGTGGAGGGCCTGGACCAGCCCTGGAAAAACCACGCCGACCGGGTGGGCCACTTGCTCAGCTTTGAGCCTAACGACGCGCCCCTGCTCACGGGCAACCATTGGAAATACAATACCGCCGTGTGGAACTACAACGGCGAGGGCACCTTTTACGTGAGCGGGCCTAACGGCGTGGGCTCGTCGTTGTTGCGGCATAACGAGGCCTGGGTGCGCGCCCACTACGAGCAGCTCAAGCAGCAGGGCGACCTGCGGTTTAACCAAACCTGGTTCGAGCGCTCGCGGGTGCAGCGCACCGTGCAGGCCCAAGTGCGCACGCTCGACACCGTGCTGGCCGAGATCGCCCCTCCCGGCAATGGCCCACGTTTTCATTTTCTTAAGAGCGACACCCAAAGCGGCGAGGGTTTTGTGCTGCAAGGGGCCCAGCAATTTCTGCGCCGCGACTGCCTAGGGCTGGAACTGGAGATGTTCCGCTACCCCATGTACGAAGGCGTGCTGCTGGAAGACGAAGTGATCGCCCACCTGGAGGGCCTCGGCTTCGAACAGATCGGGTGGACGGGCTACTTGTACTCGTTCCACGCCGCGTGCGACCGGTTATTTGTAAAAAAACACCCCGCCAACGCGGACGAAGCCGAACTGATCGGCCTGATCAAAAAAGTGTACGCCCCGCAGGGACCAGAACGCCTCATCAAGCAGCCAACGGCCTGGCAAAAATGGAAGCGGCAGGTGCGCCGATGGTTACCTGTGTAAGGTTGAAGCTCCGTCCTTCGGTTTTTACTACTTTTTCTCCCGAAAAAAAAGGGGATGGCTACCCCGGCAAACCGGCAGATGAGAGCCCTTGCCTACCCGGCACAACGTTTGCACATTACCAATTGCCCCTCTATCTCCCCCAAGTTTTACTAATTCTTTTTAAAATACAATTAAAAATGCGCTACAGGGCATAAAACGCGAGTTTTTGGCCCGAAATGTGCAAATTTTAATATTGTTGACTTACTTTACGGCTGAATAATCAGTTGCAAAGCCACTGCCCCTCATTGAACAAGCAGATACAGGTTTATCTAAAGCATACCGATCATGAGATCTTTCTTTCTTAAAGCCCTAGGCGCGTTGGTACTGGGCATGGTTACGGCAGGCGTGAGCTTGGCCCAAACCCCTGACGCTGACGGCAAGGCCATGGACCACTTTGTGCGGGCCGAAAGCCTGCGCAAAAGCAAGCGTTTTATCGAGGCCATCGCCGAGTACGAAAAGGCCATCAGCATGGACCCCAACAACTTTAAATACTCCTTCTCGCGCGGGGTGTGCTATTATATGATCAAGGATGCCGACAACGCCATTAACTCGTTGCAGCAATCGATTGGCCAAAAACCGGACTACGTGATGTCGCATGCCCTACTGGCCGAATGTTACAAGGCCCAGAAGAAATACGACGAGGTAGTGCGCTCGCTGGACGCCGCTTTTAAGTACGATGCTGACACACGTAAGAAATTGGACTATAAACGCGATATCGTGAAGATTTTGGTGCGCAATAAAGAATATGCCCGCGCCAAACCGCACATTATGCAGGCCAAGGCCATTGCCCCGTCGGACCCGGTTATTTTGTTCATGGACGGCAAGGTGAACAACCAACTGGGCGACTACAAAACCGCCCGCGAAAGCCTCAACCGGGGCATCACCGAACTAGCCTCGGCCGATCCTAAGGAAAAAGCCAAGTATTATTACGAATTAGGCTACGCCTATTACCGCCTGGGCCAATTCGAGAACGCCTGGGATACCTGGAAAAACGCCAACATCCCGCCTTTCAAAAACAAAATCGCCCGCTACGACCCCAAAGTGTATTTGAGCAACGCCATCTGTTATTATAAGGTGTACGATTTTGCCAAAGCCCGCGAAAACGCCGAAATCGCCCTCAAAATGCAGCCGAATTTGTCGCAGGCGTACATGGTAATGGCCGAAGTGGACCAAAAAGAAACCAAGCAAGAAGCCGCCATCGCCAATTACAACAAGGCCCTGGCCGTGGAAGCCGACCCGGCCCGCAAAGCGGAAATCTACAAGTCGATGGCTTATGTGCTCATGCAGTCGGGCCGGTTTAACGATGCCGTGAATGCCAGCGTAAACAGCCTCAAAAACAATCCCAGCGATTATAACCTGCACTTTTTGCAAGCCGGGGCCTACTTTAGGATGAAGAATTATGCCGAGGCCGCCCGCGTGGTAGAAGCCCTACTGGGCAACCCCGCGCTGGACAACGAGTCGAAGGCCCAGTTCAACTTTGCCCTGGCCAACGTGTACCGCCTAGGCAACCAAATGGACAAAGCCAAGGCAGCTTATAAACGCGCCGAGGTGGGCAGTTTTGCCCGCACCGCCCAGCTGGAACTGGCCGCCCTGGAAGGTAAAGACGTGAACGAGGAAACCGACGAAGAGCCGGACGGTAAAAAACCGGTTACCCTCCCCACTGATATGCAAGCGGCCGTAAACGGCAGGTAAACCGCCTGGAGCTTGATCGCCAAAACCCCCGGTGCCAATTTGGTGTCGGGAGTTTGGCTTTGCCCAAAACCGACGCCCTTACCGCCGCCTAGGCAAGCCAGTGGCCGCACAATCCCGCCCAATCGCTTAACTTTGCCCATGAATTTCTCCGAGTTGCTCCGCAGCCAGCCCGTGTTTGGGTTACTGGCCAAAGTGGCCCAGCAAATGGGGCTGCCTGCCTATTTAGTGGGTGGCTTTGTGCGCGACCAACTGCTCAAGCGGGGCAAAGCCCAAGACATCGACATCGTGTGCGTGGGCAGTGGCATCCAGTATGCCGAAGCCGTGGCCGCCCGCTTGCCCGGGGCCACCACGGCGTACTATAAAAACTTTGGCACCGCCTCCATCACCCACCAGGGCGTGCAGCTCGAGTTTGTGGGGGCACGCCGCGAAAGCTACCAGCGCGATTCCCGCAAGCCCGTGGTGGAAGACGGCACCCTGGCCGACGACCAACTGCGCCGCGACTTTACCATCAATGCGTTGGCCATCAGCCTTAACTCGGCGGATTTCGGCGCGCTCATCGACCCGTTTGACGGCCAGAAGGACCTGCGTACCAAAACCATCCGCACGCCCACCGATCCCAACCTTACTTTTTCCGACGACCCCCTGCGCATGATGCGCGCCGTGCGGTTTGCCACCCAGTTGGGCTTCGACATCCACCCCGATACGTTCGATGCCATCATCACCAACCGCGAACGGATCAGCATCATCTCGGCCGAACGCATTAGCGACGAGCTGAACAAAATCATCTTGGCCAAACAGCCCTCGTATGGCTTCAACTTGCTGTTTGCCGCCAAACTGCTGCACCTCATCTTCCCGGAGATGGTGGCCCTGCACGGCGTGGAAACCGTGGACGGCCACTCCCACAAAGACAATTTTTACCACACCCTCAAGGTGCTGGACAACCTGAGCGCCTACACCAACGACCTTTGGCTGCGCTGGGCCGCCATCTTGCACGACATTGCCAAGCCGCCCACTAAAAAATACTACCCCAAACAAGGTTGGACGTTCCACGGCCATGAAGAACGGGGTGCCCGCATGGTGCCCGCCATTTTCAAACGCTTCCGGTTGCCGCTGCACGAAGAGATGCGTTTTGTGCAAAAACTGGTGCGCCTGCACCTGCGCCCCATTGCCTTGGTGAAAGATACGGTAACCGACGCGGCCATCCGTCGCCTGCTGTTCGAAGCTGGCCACGATACCGACGCGCTCATGAAACTCTGCCGGGCCGACATCACCTCCAAAGACGACAGCAAGGTGAAAAAATACCTGAGCAACTTTGACAAGGTAGAGCAAAGGATTGCCGAAGTAGAAGCCCGCGACCAAATCCGCAACTTCCAGCCCGTGATCACGGGCGAGGTGATCATGGCCACCTTTGGCCTCAGCCCCAGCCGCCCGGTGGGCGAAATCAAAGTGGCCGTGCGTGAGGCCATTTTAGACGGCAAAGTGCGCAACGAGGCGGCGGAGGCTTACCCCTTTATGCTGGCCGTGGGGCAAAAACTGGGCTTTCAAGTGAAGCAACATCTCACCGAACCAGAAATTGCCGCCCTGCGCCCCCAACCCGGCTTGGCCGAACCTACTGAGTAGCCTGCTTTCACCTGGGTTTTGTCCGGGCTAGCAACGAGGAGCCAAAAACCCGCTGCCGGGGCCAGGAGCCGCCGGCAGGGTTGCAAGGGCCAAGCAACCTGAGTTTGGGTCAACCCTAGGTGGGTTTCCACCTGGCTTTTTTGTCCACCAAACAGAGGCCGTGGGGTTTAAAAATCGCTGATGTCTTTTCTTTAAATCTATGGTCTTGAAATAGTTGCGGAAGAGCATCAGTAAATCATTAACCCTACTCAAAACCAACAAAAATAAAAGTCCCGAAAGTGCTTTTGTCATAGTAATGCCCGCTGCCCTCCCTTTAAATTAGAGTGGGAGATTCCCTAAGTTCTTCACTAAACTACGCATTGCCATGCAACGCCCACCCCAGCAGGCCCGCCCCCTAGCCCAACCCAAATCACGGCCATCCTCCGCCCAATCTACTTTACCGCGCTGGGTTTGGCCCGCCGTGGCCAGTAGTTTCTTGATCGGCCTGGCCAATAGCACCGGGCTGGGCAATTCGGTTTTTCCGCCCCTGGCTCCTTGGGCATGGCTTCCCTATAGCCTGGCCTTGCTGGGCGGCTTGGTGGGCCTGGCAGGGCTTTGGCTGGGTTGGCGGCACCAACGGCGATACGGGTTGATTTTGGTGGCCCTGGGTTGCCTGCCGCTGTACCCGATAGCCTATTTGCGCGAATATGGCTGGCCGCTTACGCCCCGGCAGGCAGCCGCCCGGAAAAAGGCCCGGGTACTCCAGGCCCCGGTTTGGCCCCATCGTAACTGGTCCGACCGGGTGGACTATTACGACCCTGCCCTGGCCCCTTTCTTATTGGCCGACCAAGCATATACCCGCCAGTTGGCCGCCAAGCTCACCCAAAGCTGGACCAAGGAAATCGGCTCGCTGGGGGGGCGTCCGGCCCAGTCGTATGAAATCGAGCACTTTGGCCAGTTGGCCGCTGCCCTCTACCTGGCCCGGCGTTACCAAGGGCAAACCCCAGCGCAAGCCCTAGCTGACGAAGCCGGAAGCCGGGCTTTGCTTTTATTGGGCAACACCAACGCCAAAGGCTGGCTCTGGGACGATCCTAGAAACCAACCCTGGCTAAGAGATCGATTGGGGTTAAAGGAAGGCAAATACCCTATTGAACAATATGCTGATTATCAGCTAATAAGCCCAGTGCTTTGGGCTACTGAAATGATCCGGCTGGCCGAACGCCCGGCCCTGCTGGACACGCTGGCTTGCCACTGGCTACTCGATGAGCTTACCCGCACCCCACTGCGTGTGTCCCCAGATGCATTTGCTACATTGGCGAATCACTTGCTAACGCTAAATCCGCTAGAAAAGCCGCAAACAGTTCGCGCCCTTGTGGGGTTGCGCAACCAAGTGCACAACCTGGCCCCATCGCTAGCCAGAGGCGACACCTTGCCAGTGGATTTCGTTGCCCCAGGGCAACGCAAGTATTTCTCCACCTTGCAACCCTGGCTCATCAGCACTGGCTGGGTGCCCCGTTTGGATAGTTCGGCCCGCCCTAAACTGGTCATTGACCTCCGTCTCGACAGCACTTTTACAGGTAGTGGCTTAGAACCCGTTTACCAAAGCGTTACCCGCAGCAAGCAAGTAACCAAAAGCCGACAAGTGCCCCAAACCCGCTACGGTAGGCGGGGCCACCGGTACAAAACCTACCGCACGGAAACCTATTATGAAACCCAAACTTACACCGACCTGGAAAAGACCGGAGAGCAAATGGTCAATTATTACGATTGGCGGCTCAAACTACGGGTAGGCTCCAGCCCCCAGGCCCTAAGCCCCTCCCTGGTAATGGACCAATACCTGAAATCGGCCGGGTTGCCCAGCTACCCGCGCAGTTGGCTTTACGGCCTCCGTCCTGACTGGCATTAAGCCGATTTACGAGGCAAATGCACCGCAGCCAGCATACAGCGGGCACTGCCGCCCCCGTTGGCCTCGATGGTGTAAAGCGGAGCGTGTACCAGGGTGGAAAACCGCTCGATGGCCGCCACTTGATCGGGCCGGAGCGAGCGGTAAGCCTGCTCCGACATGGCCAGCAAGCTCTGCCCGGCGGCATTGTGCAGTTCCAGCATATTGCCCGCAAACTGGCCCATCTGCTCCAGGGTGATGTCGATAATTTGCTTGTCCGCCAGGGTCAGTTCGGTCTCCACCTGGGCGCGCTCGTGCGGGTCGCGGATAGTGGCCAGGCAAATCACGGCGTACTTTTTGGCCACGCACATGATTACGTTGGTGTGGTAAATCTGCTGGCCGTGGCCGTCGGTGGCGGTAAACAGCACTGGCCGGTAGCCCGTTTTAGCCGCAAAATCGGCCAGCACCTGGGCATCGGTCCGGGGCGAGATACAGGCGTAGGCTACCCGGTAGTCACGGTCCAGCACCAGGCTGCCCGTGCCTTCCAAAAACTTCGCATCGGCCTCGTAGTGGGCCAAGTCCACCTCGTTATCCACGACAAAATCGTCGCGGAGCAGGTCCACGATGCCCCGGCGGCGTTCCCAGCGACGGTTTTCGGCCATCATGGGGTAGAAAACCACCGTGCCGTCCTCGTGGAACGACACCCAATTATTGGGGAAAATGGCATCGGGTTTTACTGGTTCGGGCGTGTCGAAGGCCACCACCACGTTTACCCCGTGGCTTTGCAGCACCGCCACAAAATTGTCGAACTCGGCCAGGGCCTGGGTTTGGGTGAGGTTAGGGTCACAAGCGGCGGCCTCAGCATCTTGAAAGGCGTTGCTGGCGGCCGTTAGGGGATTGTAGCCCAGGTTGGCCGGGCGCACCATCAGCACTGTGTCAGTCGATTGCATGAAGTAGATTGGTTTGGGGAAACGACAGCGGCAGCCGTTCCATTTCCCGGGCAAAGTTAGGTCAAGTTGCCCAGCCCCGATCATCTGGGCCGATCTGCAAAAATCACGGCCTGATTTTAGTATAGTGCTTGATAAAAACCAGCTTCAGGATTTAATTTGGGCAAAACTTAGGCTCACGCCTAGCCAATAAACCTTACCCCCAGTTTTGCTTGTTAGACAAAGCCTCAAATCTTACCGATTTTAGGCAGTTTCAAAACGTTTGCTTTTGTTCATCATTTCTTTTAACATCCTGATTAAGAAGTTGATATATCGCTTAAAAAATCTACCCATGACGGCCAAGGTGTTCACGGTGCTGGTGGCCCTTGCCTTGGCAGGCCCGCGTTTGCAGGTAAACCGCAACGAGCTAAACGGCCGGGTGTATCAGTCGGCCAAGGAGTTGAAGGCGGCTAAGGAGGCCCGTGCCCGCCGCGAAGCCTATCTGCAAAAGCAAAACCAATGGGTGGACAGCGTGCTGCAAACCCTGAGCGAAGACCAAAAAATTGGTCAGTTATTTATGGTGCAAGCCTACTCGAACCGCGACGAGGCCCACGCCGCGCAAATCGATAAACTCGTTACCGAATACCACGCCGGGGGGGTGATTTTTTTCCAAGGCGGGCCAGTGCGACAAGCCCTGCTCACCAACCGCTGGCAGGCCAAAGCGGCCGTGCCTTTGCTCATCGGCTCCGATTGCGAATGGGGCCTGGGCATGCGGCTGGATAGCACCCTCAGTTTCCCGCGCGCTATGGTGCTGGGGGCCATCGCCGACGATCGGCTCATCCACCAAATGGGCCGCGAGGTGGCCCGGCAGTTCCGGCGCCTGGGCATGCACGTCAACTTTGCCCCCGTGGCCGACGTGAACGTGAACGAAGCCAACCCCGTGATCGGCACCCGTTCGTTTGGCCAAGACCCCGAAAACGTGGCCCGCCACGCCATCGCCTATGCCCAGGGGATGCAGCAGGGCGGTATTTTGGCCTGCGCCAAGCATTTCCCCGGCCACGGCGACACCGATACCGACTCGCATTTTGCCCTGCCCGTGATCGCGAAAAACCGGGCCAGGCTCGATAGTGTGGAACTGTACCCCTTCCGCCGCTTGGTGGCCGACAGCCTCATGGCCGTGATGGTGAGCCACTTGCACGTGCCCGCGCTCGACAGTTTGGGCAAGCAGCCCGCCACCTACTCGGCCCCGATTATTACCCAACTGCTCACCCGCCAAATGCGGTTTGAGGGCCTCATTTTCACCGATGCCCTTAACATGCGCGGGGCCACGCTAGGCCGCCAGCCCGGCGAGCCAGAACTGCTCACCCACCTGGCCGGCAGCGACGTGTTTGTGTGCCCCACCGATGTGCCCAAGGCGTTTGCCCTGATCAAAAAAGCGATGGCCGACGGGCGCACCAGCCTACCCGAAATTGAACGGCGGGTACGTAAGATATTGGCCGCCAAATACTTTGTGGGGCTTAACCGCTACCAGCCCGTGGAGTTGAAAAACCTGCAACAGGACCTCAGCCCGGCCCCAGCCAAAGCCCTGCGCACCAAATTGTACGAGCAAGCCACCACCATTGTGCGCAACCAAGGCAACTTATTACCCTTTTTGACTTTAGAAAAACAACGGTTTGCGTCGCTGGTAATTGGGGCGGGGGCAGGCAACGCCTTCCAAAAAATGTTGGGCAAGTACGCCCCGTTTACTCACCATGCCCTCCCCGCCGATGACCCCTCGGTGGCCAGCTTGGAAGCCATGCGCAAAAAACTGGCGGGCCACCCGGTGGTAGTGGTGGGCTTGCTGAACGTGAGCGGCCTAGGCAACAAACGCGCCGCCGACTACGGCATTGGCCAGCCCGTGCGCGATTTTCTGCAAAAACTCCAAACCGAAACCAAAGTGGTAGTGGTATCGTTTGGCCACCCCTACGCGGTGGGCCGCCTCGATTTTGCCCAGCACCTGGTTTGCGCTTACGAAAACCGGCCCGAAACCCAAAACGCCGTGCCCCAAGTGCTATTTGGGGCGGTGGCCACCCGGGCGCGCCTGCCCGTGGGGGCCGGGCGCATCGATGTGGGGCAGGGCTTTTCGCTGGGGGCACTGGGCCGCCTGCGCTACAACGACCTGCCCGAGGCCCTGGGCTTCGACAGCCGCGTGCTGGACCGGATCGATACCATTGCCCAGCGGGCCATCCAAATGCGGGCTACCCCCGGCTGTCAGGTATTGGTGGCCCGGCGTGGCCAAGTGGTGTTTAGCCGCAACTACGGCAACTTTACCTATCACCAACAAATTCCGGTGGAAGACAATACCCTTTACGACCTGGCCTCGCTCACCAAGGTGGCCGCCACCATGCAGGCCGTGATGTACCTGTACGACCAAGGGAAGCTCGACATCGAGAAAAAAATGGTGGACTACCTGCCCGAACTGGCCGGCACCAACAAAGCTGATATTGTGATCAAAGATGCGCTGCTGCACCAGGCAGGACTGGTGCAGGGCCAGCCTTTTTGGTGGCGCACCATGCAAAAGGGCCAGCATCTTCCCACCTTTTACTCCCGCACCTTGCGCGACAGCTTCGACACGCCGGTGGCCGAAAACTTGTATGCCAGCAGCAACATGAAAGCCCTGGTATGGGAATGGACTAAGGCCAACCCCATGCGCAAAAACAAGCGCGCCGACGGTTCGTATGGTTACCTGTACTCCGACCTCGGCTTTTACATGCTCAAAGAACTCGTGGAACGGCAAACTGGTCAACCCATTGACCAGTTTGCAGACCAGTATTTTTACCAACCCTTGGGCCTGAGCACCCTCACGTTCCTACCTTTGCGCAAATTCCCTAAAGAGCAAATTGCGCCTACGGAGGAAGACCGTCATTTTCGCAAGGCGGTGGTGCAGGGCACCGTGCACGACCCCGACGCTGGTCTGCAAGGCGGGGTGGCAGGCCACGCGGGTCTGTTCGGCAACGCCAACGACCTGGCCATTTTGTTACAAATGAACCTACAACGCGGTCGTTACGGAGGGCGCATTTTTTTTAAGGACACGGCCACCGTGCCCTTTTTTACGGAGGAGCGGCCAGTGGCCCACAACCGCCGCGGCCTGGGGTGGGACAAGCCCGCCCTCAACGCCGCCGGGAACAACGCGCCCAGCTCACCGCTCTGCTCCGACCGCACCTTTGGCCACACCGGTTTTACGGGCACCGGCCTGTGGGTAGACCCTGAATACGACCTCATTTACGTGTTTTTGGCCAACCGCACCTATCCCTCGGCTATGAACTGGAAACTGAAAGAAGCCAATATCCGCAACCTCATCCACACCACGGTGTACCAAGCCCTGGGGGTGAGCAGCCGCCGCGTGATCCAAGAAAGCGGCGTGGCCGAGGAGGGAGAATAGCCACCTCAGCCCGCCGCGCGGGACAGTTCACCGGCACCTATCAAGCCAAGGCAACCGCCTGGGCCGCGTTGTTGAAAACTTCCCGGCCGTTGTAAATCACTTGCCAGGTAACGGGCATCATCTTTTTGAGCATGTGGCTCACCCCGCAAATTTTTTCTTGCGAGGTCATCACGGCTTCCAGGGCGGCCGGTTCGTCCTCGGCTTGGCCGCGCATTTCGTACACCAAGTGGGCCGCCACGTACTCGATGGGCGGCTGCTTGCTGATTTCGCCGCTCACTTTCAGGTTCAGTTCTTTTAGTTCCTTGCCTTGTTTGCGTAGCAGCGAAACCACGTCCATGCCCGTGCAACCCGAAAGGGCCGTGAGCACAAACGGTTTGGGGATGGGGCCGTGGTCTTCGCCTCCTACCCGCTCAGGCGCGTCCATGACCAGCGTGTGCCCGTTCACTAGGGCGTTAAACTGCATTTTACCCATCCACTGGGTTTCTATTTCGTGTTTCATGGCGGCTACTGGGTTTTCTTTCGGGTTGAAATTTTAAAAGGCAAATACAGTGGGCAAAAACTCATGAAGCTAGTAGCCACGAACACCACGGCCAATCCGCCTAATACCAAGGCTGCCGTACCCGTAATTTGGTTGGTGAAGTAGAGAATTGCGATGACGACCGCCATCCCTGTCCGGATGACCTTGTCGGCTGAACCCATGTTTTTTTCCATTGCTTGTTATGGTTTAGTGTTTCTAAAATCACAACCCAAAATTCAGCAAGGAAAACCCCCTGGCCAGTAACTTTGGTCACAATTCGCGTAACAGCTTGATCTGGTGGCGGTAAAGCAGTACTTTTTTCTCATTCTCGAGCTTTTTAAGCAGCCGGGAGATCACCTCGCGCGAAGTGGCCATTTCGTTCGCAATCTCCTCGTGCGAGAGGTTGATGAGGCTTGAGCCCATCGCCCGCGATTTCTCTTTGAGGTAGCGGACCAGCCGTTCGTCCAACTTTTGGAAAGCCAGTTGGTCAATGGCGGCCAGTAACTCGTTGAACCGGCTACGCATGGTTTGCATCACAAAGTTTTTCCAAGATGGGTATTTGACCAGCCACTCGTCGAGGTGAGCAATGGGCACCGCCAACAGTTCGGCTTCTTTTTCCACCGTCGCTTTTATCTCGCTGGGGTAATGTTGCATGCAACAGATAAAGGTCATGGCGCAACTCCGTCCGGGACACTTTCAAAATCCCGCTCAGCAAAATGGGGATTACCCGCACCGTTTGCCCAATGTCAAGGATCACCTCGCCCTCCTTGACGATGAGCAGCTTGGCCCGGGCCTCGATTTCGGTGCGCAGGGCCGGCTCGAACAGGTTTTTGATTTTATCTTGGATGTCCATTTGGCTTGGGGAGATTAGCGAGTTAAATTATGGTGTTTTTCCCAACTCCTCAAAACTACCAAAAGGCACCCTGGGCGATGGATGGATGGCCCTTGGCTTTGCATTGAGTTGGTTGAGGCAGGCAGTGCTTCGTCAGGCTTGGAGGGGCGGAGTGTTAGCGATAGTGGCGGCCTTGATCTCCAATTTAAACCAATTTTTCGCTTCACTACTTATCTACAGTGTAATTAGGAGTT
>JALONO010000106.1 GCA_025454895.1 Bernardetiaceae bacterium | reverse complement strand
GACGCCCAGGACTTTATTCAAAAGCTGAACCAGTACACGGGCAAAAAATACACCTTGCCCACCGAGGCCCAGTGGGAGTTTGCTGCTAGGGGAGGCACCAAAAGCCGGGGCTACCTGTACGCGGGCAGCGACAAAATCGACGAAGTAGCTTGGTACGACGGTAACTATCAACAAAGCCGCCACGGGAGCCAAGGTACTACCCACCCCGTGGCCACCAAAAAGGCCAATGAACTGGGCTTTTACGATATGAGCGGCAACTTATGGGAGTGGTGCCAGGATTGGTACGACGAAAAATTCTATGACACCTCGGAGGCCCGGGCGCGCAACCCGGTCAATTTAAAGCAAGGCTCCTACCGGGTGGGCCGTGGGGGGAGTTGAGACAACGGCCCGCAGGTCTTGCGGGTTGCCGATCGCAACAGCCGCGACCCGACTTACAGGTACGGCTACCTAGGGTTTCGCCTCGCCAGGATTGCTTAACTTTTAGCTTTCTTACCTTTTTACCTTTTGGCCAACCGTTGGTTTTTCACCAATAGAGTTATTGTGAATTGATAATGAATGACTTAATTGCATTCGGAGGAAGCCCCTCCCCGACGGACGGCAAAAACGAGAGTTTTTGAGCGAGCAGGTGCGGCTGGTTGGGGTGGGGCCAAGGCGATTGGATTTAGATGTGATATTATCAATAAAAATTTCTAAGTAGTTTGTTTTTTAAAAATCATACCAAAAATCCACCCTTTTTGGCCCCACCCTGGCCCTCCCCGGTGGACGACCAAAACGGGAGTTTTGGGGCGAGCCTGTGGGCTGGAACGCGATTTTGGAACGAATATCGGGTGGTAAACAAGTGAGTAGTTTAATCCAACTATTTGATTTTCAAGACACAACAACTCTAATGGTTTTTTGTGGGCATAATATATGCCCTTAAAAAGGTGCTGATATATGGGTTTTAAAGTCATATATATGGTAAAAACGGGTTGGATATATTGGTTTGGATATATGGGAAACTACCTCTGGCCCTCCCAAGCGCGACCCCACCCCCGGCCCCTCCCCTTGGGGAGGGGAGCCTAATGGGTTGTTTTTCAGGGAGATGGATGGAATTTGTTGTACGTTTTAAGAGCGGGAGAACCCATTGTAGGGGCGGGCCTGGTGTCCGCCCTGGTGGCCAATACCTAGTAGTTTACGACCATTTTTTGGATCAATATCCCGATAGCCCTCACGCCGAAGAGGCCGAGACCCGGATACGCGCCCTGGAAGAGGCCAAGGAACTGGCCCTGCTCGAGAAAGCGAAAATAAGCCACCTCCTCTCCGACACCTGCGACTATTTGAAAAAATACCCCCAGGGCCGCTAGGTCGACAGGTCAAAAAGTAAAAGGAAGAGATCATTACGGCGCAAGCACCCCCCCGCCGGTCATCAGTTGAACAGATTAACGGCGACTTTCCTCGCGCCCGGCTACGCTTAAAACCCTACTTCTTCACATCCACCACTAGCTTGCCGCTTGGGTTCCACTCTTGGGCCAAATAAGTCTGGGTTTTGTCGTCGTAGTAGCTGCGCGGGTGGATGGTTACCCGGTAGCGCGGGAACCGATCCTGGTCGTAATACTCGCGCCACCGCCCGATTTTTTGGCCAAATTGGTACTGGCCCCGCTCTTTGACGCGGCCGCTGGGGTAGTAGGCCAGGTAAGTGCCGTGCCTCATGCCATACTGGAGCGGGATAATCTCGTGTACTTTTTGGCCTTTTTGCCCTTCGTAATAGGTGGTTTGGGTGTCGCGGGCCAGGCCCCGGTCAAAGTAGAGCTTTTCGGTGAGCACAAAGTTTTTGTCGAACTTCTCCCACCGGCCGTTGCGCGCGCCCAGGTACAGGTTGCCCGCCTCCATAATGTAGGTTTGGCGCTCCCGGTTAATGGTTTGGGTAACGGTTTTTTCGTAAGGCCCGTGCAGCAACCAATAATTTTCCTTGTCGAAGGTGCTCATCGGTTTTTCAAACGGGTTCATCATCGTGATTTTGCCGCTGATCTTGTTGTAATAATACAGTTGATCGGTGTTGGGGGGCGGGTTTTGGAAATCCCGGATCACGTAAAACTTCTCAATGATAACGCGCCCGTTGCCTAGCTGGCTCTCGTGCCGCAGGAACATCCGGGTGGCTTTTATGCCGTAGAAGACGTTTTTCGGCTCCTTACTGGTGGCCGCCGCCCGTTTGGCCTTGAGTTTTTTGGCATCGGCTTGGAGGCCCTGGCCCAGGTTACGGGCCGAATCGAGGGCGGCTTTGCCCTTTTTGGCCGCGCCCACAATGCCGCCAAAGGCCCCCCCGAAGCGGTCTTTGCGCTTGGTGTTCAGGTCGATGGTGGGGATCACGTCGGTGGTGAGGGTGGGATCGTTGTCCGCGCCGGTGGGTTGGCCGCCCACCACGCGGGGCGGGGCCGCTTGCCGGGTGGTATCTTGCCCGTGGGCGGGCTTAGTTATGCCCAGCCAGCTACTGGTTGTGGCTACCCCCAGCCAAAAATGTATTCTCCTGAATCCCATCTTGAAAATTTTTAAAATTAAATCTATTAGGAGTATATCTATCTTCCCATAAACATAACAGACCCTTGTGAGACAGAAGCTCGTTTAGTTTTATTAATTTTTAGGTTGATCATCCGCTACTTAGGCAGCAAAATCACCCTCCTTGGCCAAAGCCGGGCACCATGCCCTTGGTTATATAACGCAAATTTACCGCCAGCCTGTTGCATTGCGCCGTGCGAAAAACCAATGACCCACCTACCCAGTCGAGGCTAGTCACCCTTGGCTAATTGCCCAATCCCGCCCAACCGCCAAGATTTTGCCCACCTGGTCGCTAAGGTAGCGGGGCTGCCACTTGGCTGGATAACTCGGACTTTGGCTGCCGGGCCAGCCACCAAAGCCCGGCGGCGGTGAGCAGGGCGGAGGCCAGGGCCAGGCCCCAAGGCACCTGGGCAGTGTCGTTGATATCGACGGCCACCAGCCCGCGCTTGTGGAGGTACAACATGGTGATGGTAAACCCATTATTGACCACATGGGCCAGCATGGGCAGCCACAACGAACCACGCCAATGGTACAAATACCCAAACAAAGCCCCCAGCAACAAGCGGGGCACCAGCCCGTAAAACTGAAAATGGAACGCGCTGAACAAAAAGGCGGTGAGCCAGATGGCCAAATGGGGGTTTCCACCCAACACTTTTTGAAATTTAGGCTGCAAAATGCCCCGGAAGGTCAGCTCTTCGCCCACGCCCGCCACCAGGGCCACTACCAAAAAACCGAGCAGGAACTCGCCCGGATGGGCAAAGTCGGTGAGGAAGAGGGTGAGCTGCCGGAGGTGCTCTTCGCTGGCCTTCAATTGTTTCTCCCAGGCGGCCAGGGCGGCGGGCAGTTTCACGCCTTCGTTCCACTCCACCAAAGCCGCGCTAAACGGCATGGCCACTAGCACCAATAACAACACCGCCAGCCAGTTAACGGCCCGGTCGCCCTGTTTGAGGCTAGCCCAAAACTGGGCTTTGGCCCCGTGGTCAGGGTCGAGGGTGCGGGCAAACCAGAGCGGGAACAGCAAAAACGTGCATAACGCGGCCACCCCTTGCAGCACCAAAATGGCCACGCGGAACCGGGCCTGGCCCACCGGGTTGGCCACGGCCTCCATTAGGGTGGCCAAACTCATATCGGTGAGGGGCAGGGCCGCCACAAAGGCCAGGAAATTACCTAAAAACAGCCCCACCAAAAACGCCACTATAAACAAACCCAGGGAGAGCCAGGCCAATTTAGCCGGGGGTTGCGCGGGCACCGATGAACCTTCCAACAACATAATTGGTTAATTTTGCGGGAAATTTAGCAAAAAACGGTCGGCTGGCCTAAACCCCGCCCGCCGGGCTTACCTAACGGCCCACTCAAACTTATGGTGAAAATTGGCGATTTGGAGTTGGGCGAGTTTCCGCTGTTGCTGGCCCCCATGGAGGACGTGAGCGATCCGCCCTTCCGGGCCGTGTGCAAGCAAAACGGCGTGGACCTGATGTACACCGAGTTCATCTCGGCCGAGGGGCTGATCCGGGATGCCGCCAAAAGCATCCAAAAACTAGATATTTTTGAGTACGAACGGCCCATCGGCATCCAGATTTTTGGGGATAAAGAAGACGTGATGCGCGAGGCTGCCGCCATTGCCGATGCCACCAACCCCAATTTGGTGGACATCAATTACGGGTGCCCGGTCAAAAACGTGGCCTGCAAAGGGGCCGGGGCCGGCCTGCTACGCGACTTGCCCAAAATGCAGCGCATTACCGATGCCATCGTCAAAATTTGTAAGAAACCCGTAACGGTAAAAACCCGCTTGGGCTGGGACGACGCCAGCATCAACATTTTTGAAGCCGTGCAACGCCTTCAAGACGTGGGCGTGCAGGCTCTCACCATCCATGCCCGCACCCGTGCCCAAATGTACAAGGGCCAGGCCGACTGGAGCTACATCGCCCGCGTGAAAGACATGCCCGGCCTGCGCATCCCCGTGTTCGGCAACGGCGACGTGGACAGCCCCGAGCGCGCGCTCGAGTACCGCCACCGCTACGGGGTGGACGGCATCATGATCGGCCGGGCCGCCATTGGCTACCCCTGGATTTTCAACGAAGTGAAGCACTATTTTGCCACTGGCGAAAAACTGCCCGCCCCTACCCTGGGCCAGCGCGTGGCCGTTTGCAAGGCCCACGTGGCGTTTTCGGTGCAATGGAAAGGCGACAAACTGGGCATTTTCGAGATGCGCCGCCACTATACCAACTATTTCCGGGGCCTCAACCATTTCCGCGACTACCGGGTGCGCCTGGTGGAGGCGGGCAGCCTGGCCGAGGTATTGGCCATTTTGGACGAAGTGGCCCACCGCTTTTCCGACGATGATTTTGGCCCTGCCGTCTCCCACCCGGAGCCAGTGGAATATGCCGGGGCGGATTAACTTCCCCCATCTTATTGATTTTCAAATTCTTGATTTAGGCAACGCCTGCTTTGATATGCTATCTTACCAACATTTTACCCTGGACAACGGCCTGCGCGTGTACGTCCACGAGGACCACACCGTGCCCACGGCGGCGTTCAACCTGCTGTACGATGTCGGCTCGCGCGATGAGCACGAAGACAAAACCGGCTTTGCCCACCTGTTCGAGCACCTGATGTTCGGCGGCTCGGCCAACATCCCCAGTTACGACGAACCCTTGCAGCGCGTGGGCGGCGAGAACAACGCTTTCACTTCGCCCGACATCACTAATTATTACATTACCCTTCCGGCCGATAACCTGGAAACCGCGTTTTGGCTCGAGTCGGACCGGATGATGGCCCTCTCCTTCAAGCCCGATGTGCTGGACGTGCAGCGCAAGGTGGTGATCGAGGAGTTTAAACAACGCTACCTCAACCAGCCTTACGGCGACGTATGGCTTAAGCTGCGCCCCTTGGCCTATCAGCAGCATCCTTACCGTTGGGCTACCATCGGTAAAGACATCAGCCACATCGAGAACGCCACCTTGGACGATGTGCGTGATTTCTTCTACAAACACTACCTGCCCAACAATGCCTACTTGGTAGTGGCCGGCCACGTGCAACCCGAGCAGGTGAAGCAACTCTGCAAAAAATGGTTTGAACCGATCCCGGCCGGGCAAGTACCGGTGCGCCAACTGCCCACCGAACCGCGCCAAACCCAGGCCCGCCGCCTAGAAATGGAGGCCGACGTGCCCGTGGACGCTTTATATAAGGTGTACCACATGGCGGCCAAATTGGCCCCCGAGTACTATGCCCACGACCTGCTCAGCGATGTGCTGGGCCGCAGCAAATCGTCGCGGCTATACAACCAACTGGTGCACGACCGCCAACTGCTCAGTTCGGTGAGCGCGTCGATTACCGGCAGCGTGGACAGCGGCCTACTGGTGGTTACCGCCAAACCCGCCGAAGGCGTGAGCTTAGAAACCGCCGAGGCGGAAATCAATGTCGTTATTGACCAACTGTGCCAGCAAACCGTACCAGACGCCGAACTGGAAAAAGTGAAAAACCAGGCCGAATCCACGCTCGTATTTGGTGAACTGGAGGTGCTGAACCGGGCCATGAGCCTGGCCGCGGCGGCCGCCCTGGGCAACCCGGAGTTGGTGAACCAGGAGTCGGCCCGCCTGCAGGCCGTAACCGCCGAGCAGCTCCGCCAGGCTGCCCAGGAAGTGCTCCGCCCCGACAACTGCTCTACCTTGCTCTATCGCGCCAAGGGCGATTAAGTTTTTGATAATCAAAAAATTACCGTAAGGTTGACAACCATACCGCAGCCCTTGCAACTGCCCGCTTTTATGACTGAGACCCCGCCGCCCGAAATGCCCGCCGATCCATCCGCCAGCCCGGCCGAACCACAACCCAGTTTTGCTGACTTTGACCTCAACCGTCAACTGCTCAACGCCGTGGCCGAGTTGGGTTGGCAAGTGCCCACGCCCATTCAGCAACGGGCCGTGCCCCTGGTGCTAGCCGGGCACGACGTACTGGGCATTGCCCAAACTGGTACGGGCAAAACAGCGGCTTACCTGCTGCCCCTGCTCATGAAAATCAAATACGCGCAGGGCGAGTCGCCCCGGGCAGTCATTTTCGCCCCCACCCGCGAGCTGGTGATGCAAATTGGGGCCGAAGTCGCCAAACTGGCCAAGTTCACTGACTTGCGCCACGTGTGCCTTTACGGTGGCCTGGGCCCCAAAACCCAGATCGAGGCCGTGCAAAAGGGGGTGGACATCGTGGTGGCCACCCCCGGCCGGTTCATGGACATCTACCTTGCAGGCCATTTGCGCCTCAAAGAGTTGAAAATCATGGTGTTGGACGAAGCTGACAAAATGATGGACATGGGTTTTATGCCCCAAGTGCGCCGCATTTTAGAGGTGATCCCCCGGAAGCGACAAAACCTGCTGTTCTCCGCCACCATGCCCGACAAGGTGCTGCGGCTGTCCGAAGAGTTTTTGGAGTTCCCCCTGCGGACCGAGGTGGCCCCGCAAGCCACGGCCGCCCAAACCGTGGACCAACTGTGCTACCTGGTGCCCAACTTCAAAACCAAGATCAACCTGCTGGGCCACCTGCTGGAAAACGAGCAACTCAACCGGGTGATTGTGTTCACCCGCACCAAGGAGCACGCCGATAACGTGAGCAAATTCATCGGCCGCAAAATCGACAAAAGTGTGCGGGTGATCCACGCCAACAAAGGCCAAAACACCCGTATTAACACGATGGCGGAGTTTAAAGAGGGCGACCTGCGGGTGCTCGTCGCCACCGACGTGGCCGCCCGGGGCATCGATGTCAACCAAGTGAGCCACGTGATCAATTTCGATGTACCCATTATTTATGAGGATTACGTGCACCGCATTGGTCGCACCGGCCGGGCCAGCCACTTGGGCCAGGCCATCACCTTTTGCACCCCCGCCGAGGTTTATCATTTTGCCAAGATCGAGAAGATTATCCGCCAAACCGTGCCCCAGCAACCCCTGCCCGCCCAAGTCAATGTAGAAGAAACCCCGTTCGACGAGCAGCAGGCCATGCTCCGGGAAATCGATGCCCAGAAACGCCGGGAAAACCCCGACTTTAAGGGGGCTTTCCACGAGAAAAAAAAGGCCCCGAGTGGGAAGCGTATCCCCAACAAAGCCAAGAAAAAGCGGCCTTCCCCCCGGAAAAGCTAGGTTAAATGCAACAATGTGGAATTTTGTTTGTTAAAGAACGTTAAAAGTGTTTAATCTCATCTTTTAGATGCCGAAAGGCTTTGTATTTAAAAACACCCCTCCTACATTTGTACCAGTAAATGTCAAGGACACTGTCCTTCACATTTCTTTTCATAGCTGGTTGAAAGAACTTGAGGGATGGAGGAAACTCCACCCTCAAGATTTTTTATAGGGGTACCCCATCTCGTTTTAGCTCTTCCGGCTAACCCACCCCACTTACCGTCAGCAGTTCCAAAAATTCTTGGACAATGCGCCCAGTGGCCCCCCATATGGGATGGCCCTGAAAGAAATAAGCCTCAAACTTGGCCTTGTTGCCGTTCGCCAGGGTGATCTCGGTTTTACCCTGGTTAGCCGGGGCCTGCAAATGCGCCAAGGTGATCAGTAATATCTCGGCCACCTCGCGCGGGTCGGGTTGCAAGGCGGGCAAGGCAGGCAACCACGCCACCACCGGGGTTACCAGGGTATTGCTCACCTGCACGTACACCTCGCTGAGCCGCCCCAACACCTGGCCGGGGGGCACGGTTAGGCCAATCTCCTCCTCCGTTTCGCGCAGGGCGGTGCGCTCCAGCGTGCCATCGGCAGGCTCGTAACGCCCGCCGGGAAACGCCACCTGGCCACTGTGCGCGCCATCGTAGCGCGGGCGCACAATGAACGGCAGGCCCACCTGCCCATTTACCGGGCCAAGCGCCAACAGCACCGCGGCCAAGCGCGGAGTAACCCCGGCCGGGGTTTGGTGATAAGCCTGGTAGCGGGCAAAACTTGGCAGCCAGTGCGGATCGGCCGCCCGCCGGGCCAGGGCTTGGCGCAGTAAATCAGGAGTAAAGGAGGCGGGCATAGAACGGCAAGGCAAACAGCGGTAAATATCGCACACTTTTGCCCAAGCCTCACCCGAGCAAGCCCCATTAGGTTTACACCTACCAGTTGCTTAACCGGATAAACAAAAACACGTGAATGACCTTTTGCGGGCAGAAGCCGCATTTTGCGGGGCGAAAATGGTTGTTTAGAGGCCAAAAACGGCCGTTTACATCAAAAATGCCCCTCATCGGGCTATTATTTTAGTCAAATTACGTTAAATTTGGCACTTTGAATTTTACGAATAAATCCATTTCTTTGGATTTGTGAAGCGATGATGACTTTGAAGTGTTTTATTCCTTTTCTTAAATTTTCTCTATGAAGAAAGTATTACAATTAGGTTGGATGCTGTTTTTCAGCATCCTTTCTGCTCACGCCCAAGATCGGCAGATCAGTGGCACCGTAACCGACGGAGCGGAGAAAACCGCGCTGCCCGGAGTGAACATTGTGGTAAAAGGCACCACCACCGGTACCACCACCGATGCCGACGGTAAATACCGGCTCAGTGTGCCCCGTAGTGCCACTACGCTCACATTTAGCTACGTAGGCTTTTTGAGCCAGGACGTGGCCATTGACAACCGCAGCACGATCGACGTGGCCCTGATGCCCGATGCCACTACAATTGACGAGGTCGTGGTAACGGGCTATGGCAATTTTGAGAAGCGGCAAGTAGCCGGTTCGGCGGCGGTGGTTTCATCAGCCCAAATTCAATCGGTTCCGCTAGCTTCGTTTGATCAAGCCCTGCAAGGCCAAGCCCCAGGCTTGCTCATCCAGGCCAATTCGGGCCAGCCGGGGGCCGCCGCTTCAGTGGTGATCAGGGGCCGGGGATCTATCACTGGTAGCACTAACCCGCTCTACATTCTGGACGGGGTGGCGATTACCGCCGAGAACTTTGCAACGCTCAACCCCCAAGACTTTGCCAGTTTAACGGTATTAAAAGATGCCGCTTCTACCTCGATCTACGGTTCGCGCGGGGCCAACGGGGTAATCGTGATCACCACCAAGCAGGGCAAGGCGGGCAAAACCCGGTTTGATTACAGTGGGCAATATGGCTTGGCCTATTTCCCCCCCAATCCACTGCAATTGATGAACACCAACGAGAAGATCGACTATGAACTGCGCCGGGGCGGTACCCCTCTAGAAGATTTCTCCGCTGCCGAAATTGCTCAACTACGTACCATTGAAACCGACTGGCAGAAGGAAATTTTCCAAGTAGGCCGCACCCACAACCACCAGCTTTCGGCTTCGGGCGGCAACGAAAAGACTACCTTCTACGTCTCGGGCAACCTGTTCCAACAAACGGGTACGGTGCAATTTACGGGTTTGGACCGCTATACTGGCCGGGCAAACATCCAGCACGATGCGGGCAACCTCCGGCTCGGCCTCAACGCCCAGATGGGTTTCTCCAAATACACCAATACCACCGAGGGTAATGCGGGCATCGCCTCGCCGTTGAATGCCATCCGTTGGGCCAACCCCTACGAAACGCCCTTTGATGCCAATGGTAATTACACCAACATTTTGTCGGGCCAACCCAACCCCGTACAAGAAATGCTCGAATCCAACCGCCAGATCGATGAGTTGAAAGGGGTAGGCAATGTATTCGCCGAATATACCTTGCCGTTCCTCAAAGAACTGTCGGTTCGGACGAGTTGGGGGGTGGACTACGAGAACCAAGACCGCACCACCTATTTCAGCCGCTTTAGTTTTGTGGGGCAAGGCGCGGGGGCTCGGCGCAATGGCTCGTTGGCCCGTGATGCCAATCACAACACTCGCTGGACTGGCACCACCTCCATTAACTATAATAAGACTTTTGGTGATCACTCGCTCAACCTGGGTTTGTTCCAAGAGTTGGTTCGTAACCAATTTAGGAGTATTGGTTACACTGGTTATGGGCTTACTGGTAACTTACAAAACGAAGCCGGAATTACCCCGGGTAGCCCCACTAATAACTTTATTCCTGACTTGCGCGGCAATGGCACGATCAATGCGCTGATCTCCTATTTCTTTAGTGGGGTTTATGGCTATAAAGACCGCTACTTCCTGAGCTTGGGTGCTCGCCGCGATGGCTCTTCCCGCTTTGGGGTCGATCGTCGTTATGCCAATTTCTGGTCAGTCGGTGCTAGCTGGATTATGTCTGACGAGAGTTTCATGAGCGGGATTGATAAAAGCATACTGGGCCAATTGAAGCTTAAAGCTAGCTACGGCACGGTGGGCAACCAGTTCGGCATCGGCGATTTTGCTTCGCGAGAGCTGTACAGCCCAGTGTCTGTAACAGCCGCCAACCTATCACCTGTTGCTACAGTGGCCCCTATTTACGACGGCCGGGCGGGTCTATTGCTCCGCCAGTTGGCCAACCCCAACCTGACCTGGGAAACTAGGGCCACCTTCAATGCCGGGGTAGAATTTAACCTGTTTAACGACCGGATTACGGGCGGGATTGAGTTTTACAACAGTGTAACCAGTAACTTGTTCCTGGATGTGCAGCTCTCCCGGGTAACGGGCTATCAGTCGCTGCTTAGCAATGCGGGCAAAATCCGCAACCGGGGTCTGGAAATCCAATTGAACACCACCCCCATCCAAGCGGACGACTTTAAATGGACCCTGGGCGGCAACTTTACCGTGAACCGCAACCAGGTATTGGAATTGACCCCCACCACCCCGGAGATTGGGATTGTGAACGGTTTGGTAGTCAACCGGATCGGGCAACCGATCAACGGCAACTTTTTGGTGGAGTATGTCGGCGTGGACCCACAAACCGGGGCTTCGCAGTACCGCAACCTTAACGGAGAGGTAACCACTACCTACAGCCCCAACGACCGCCAGATTTTTGGCACCCGCGACGCGCCCTTCTTTGGCGGGATTACCAACAGCTTGTCGTTCAAAGGGTTGGAACTGAGCTTTTTGCTCAACTACGTTTTGGGTTCCAAGGTGTACAATAACGACCGTACCAACGTAGAGGATCCCACTTATTATGCGGATAACGTATCGCGCGATCTGGTGCGGGAGTGGCAGCGCCCTGGGGACATCACCGATATTCCCAACCCTGACCAAGAAATGCAGCGTGGCACCACCCGGTTCTTGGAAGACGGTAGCTTCTGGCGCTTGCGTAATGTGATGCTGTCGTACACCCTGCCCGCTAGCGTGGTGAGCAAGGCCAAACTGAGCATGGTACGGGTGTTTGTGCAAGGCCAAAACGCCTTGACCTGGACCAAGTTCCGGGGCTTTGACCCGGAACTTGCCCAAGGTACTTTGGTGGGAGCCCAATATCCCGCCCTGCGCCAGGTTACTTTTGGTTTAAACATTGGCTTCTAATCCCTTCCTGAAAAACGATGAAAATCTACAAATATATTGTTCTGAGCCTGGCGTTAGCTACTGGCTCCTGTACGGGGGTAATTGAGGAGGTAAATCCTACCCACATTCTGAGCGATACCAACGCCTTCGTTAGAGCGACCGATTACGAAACTGCCCTGAGCGGAGCTTATGCCCAGTTGCGGGCGGTGAACCTCTACGGCCGCGACCAAGCGAGCTTGCCCGACATGATGACCGACAATTTGAGCGAAAGCCCGGAAAACCTGCCCCAAGGCACCCGGGGCCTGGTCGACTGGCAAGCGGCCTCGGACAACGGCCAAATCGAGAACAACTGGACGCTGATGTACCGGATGATCAACTCAACCAACATCGTGATCAACGGCATTGATGCCTTTGCTAACGCCAGTAACCAGCGTACCGTGAACCGGATCAAAGGCCAGGCCTTGGCTCTGCGTGCGCTGGGCCACTTTGACTTGCTCAAGTGGTACGCCAACAACTACGAGCGCAACTCGGGCGACCCGGCCGTGCCCATCTCGACCATTAGTGCCAGCACCGATCCCAATATCCGGCCTGCCCGGGCCACGGTGCGCGAAGTGTACGACCAGATTTTCCGCGACCTGAACGAGGCGAACCAATTGCTGGCCAACGTGGATGCCGCCATCAACACGGCCAGCAACCGCAGCCGAATCGACGGGACGGTAGTGAATGCCTTGTTGGCCCGGGTGTCGCTGTACGCGGGCCAATGGGCCGATGCCATCCGGTTCTCGACCGAGGTGACGATGCCAACATTGCCGAAGTGGTGTGGCATATCACCTTCAACCCGGGCGAGGGTGGTCCCGCCATTGAGGTGTATTCGCCAGCTTCGGACCGGGCTTCTTACGATGCTTCGCCCGACTTGGTGGCGCTCTATGACCAAGCCAACGATGTACGCTTTGCCTCATACATTACCCAAGGTTTCCGCATTCGCGTAGCCCGCTCTGCCACCCGCTATGTGGTGACTAAGTACTTGGGCAAGGGTACTGCCCGCGATGGGGCCGTTAACTTCAAAGCGTTCCGTACTGCCGAAATGTACCTGATCCGGGCCGAGGCCAATGCTCGCTCGGGCAACGGGGCCGCTGCCCTAAGTGGGGCCGCCCTGCTCGATGCCATCGCCAACGAGCGTCGCCGTGAGCTTTTTGTGGAGGGCCACCGCTGGTTCGACCTCAAGCGCACCACCCGCACCATCGCCCGCCAGGGCTGCCGCCCGCCCGCGACGGCCTGTAACCTGGCCGCCAACAATTTCCGCTGGACCTGGCCCATCCCCAATAACGAGATATTGGCCAACTCCAACGTTACCCAAAATAACGGCTACTAATTAGCCTATACCTTGTTTAAAGCCCTTGGTTCAACAAAACCAAGGGCTTTTTTTTAGTGTAAGAGGTTAAAAAGTGCCGCTTCGTTTGGCTGGTGAGGGCAAAGCCCCTTACATTTGTAATATTGTTTTAACAATCATCGCATTTTTTCCCGCTGGTAAGCAAGCGAAGTGGCCCAGCCACCCTACTTTACTGATTATTTTAATTCAAATTAAACGATGAAGAAACTTTTACTTTTCAGCCTGGTGCTCATACTGAGCACCCTTACCGTGCTGGCCCAAGATCGGCAGATCAGCGGCACGGTAACCGACGGGGACGAGAATGTGCCGCTCCCCGGCGTAAACGTAGTGGTGAAAGGCACCGCCACGGGCACTATCACCGATGCCGAGGGGAAATACAAACTCTCGGTGCCCCGCAGTGCCACCACCCTCAGTTTCAGCTACGTAGGCTTTATTAGCCAAGACGTGGAAATTGGCAGCCGCACCACCGTGGACGTAGCCCTGAAAACCGATGCCACGCAGTTGAGCGAGGTGATCGTAACGGGCTACGGCACCCAGGAGAAGCGCGACTTCTCCGGCAACGTGGCCAAGGTGGGCGCCGCTGACCTGAAGGATATGCCCCTGCCCTCGTTCGACAACGCCCTGCAAGGCAAGGCCGCCGGGGTAGTGGTAAACGCCGGCAGCGGCAAGCTGGGCCAGGGCATCCAGATCCGGGTGCGGGGCCAGTCGTCCGTGTCGGCCTCCAACGAGCCGCTGTACGTCATCGACGGTATCCCCGTTACCACCGACGACCTGGGCAGCACGGGCGGGGCCACCAACCCCCTGGCCGACATCAACCCCCAGGACATCGAGTCGATCAACATTTTGAAA
>JALONO010000105.1 GCA_025454895.1 Bernardetiaceae bacterium | reverse complement strand
AATCATTTAATCATTTAATCATTTAATCATTTAATCATTTAATCATTTAATCATTTAATCATTTAATCATTTAATCATTTAATCATTTAATCATTTCCATACAAATCATCCAATCTATTCCAAAATAAAAACCCCTGGCTTTTGCCGGGGCTCTTTCGTTAATTTTGATCCCGCCGTTGCTTCCACTGGTGAGGATCACGCTGCGACTTTTTGAGGCCCTCGCCGTATTTGGGGTTTTTGTTGGAATAGAACAGCGGGCGGAGAAACCACTCTTTCTTACCGAGGTACTCGGTGCCGTTGTGCATGTGCACCATGCGCACATGGCACGACTTTTTACGGCAACGTTTGGGTTTCTTCTTTTTGCCTTGCTGCTCGCTAGCCTGGCCTTGCTGGGCCTGTTTGCTGCTGCCACAGGCCGTGGTGAGCATCAAAGCGGTGAAAATCAAGATCAAAATCCGGGTCATGCTGCGCTTGGTTTACCTGATAACGCTTATTGCGCAAGTATTATTCCAACTTAGCGCGGATCCAGGCACGAAATCACCATTACCCCCACCGCCAGCATGGTGATCATGGCCACGTAGAAGATGAGGTCCACCCGGATGTAGGCTTGGTATTCTTTAAAAAATTCCCTCCATTTCATGGCGAATGCGGTTAAAAAGCTTGGGAGTAGTTTCCCCCTGACGATGGCCGGGGCCTCCCCTGCCCAAAGGTAGCCCAAAAGCCCCAGCGGCCAAGCCCCGGCCCGGCGGGTCAAAGTGGCACATTGGCCCGCCGGGCGTACCTTTGCCCCACATTTCTGCCAAAGTCAAATAAGAATTGCGTATCACGGATGCTGTAAATGATTGACAAACAAGGGAAACAATCATTTAATCGTGCAATCATTGAGTCATTTTAGTACTACTTACACTTCTGCATTTGCCATCACCTTTACTGCTAGGGTTGGGCGCGGCCTGGGGCTGCTTTTGGCTCATCCAACTGCTTTATTACCTGGTCATCTACGGGCGTTTTGCCTGGGCTAGCCCCCGCCCGCCCGCCGGGCCGCCGGAGCCTCCGCTCGGCGTGTCGGTGGTGGTGGCGGCCCGCAACGAACTGGCCAATTTGCAAACCCTGCTGCCCCAATTGCTGGCCCAAAACTACCCAACGTTTGAGGTGGTCGTGGTCAACGACCGCTCGTGGGACGACACCTGGCCCTATTTGTACCAACTGCGCCAAACCGAACCCCGGCTGCGGACGGTGCTGGTAAACGAGGCCCCGGACGATTTCAGCGGAAAAAAATACGCCCTCACGCTGGGCATCAAGGCGGCCAAGTACCCGCTGGTGCTCCTCACCGATGCCGATTGCCAACCGGCCTCGCCCCGGTGGATCGCGGCCATGGCCGACAGTTTTAGGCCCGGACGCGAATTGGTGCTGGGCTACTCGCCGTACCGGGCCGCCCCCGGAGCCCTCAATTGGTTTATCCGCTGGGAAACCCTGTTTACCGCCCTGCAGTACTTTGCCTGGGCCACCTGGGGCCGCCCTTACATGGGCGTGGGTCGCAACCTGGCCTACCGCCGCGAGCTGTTTTTTGCCCACAATGGTTTTGCCGGGCACATGAAAGTGCTGGGCGGCGACGACGACCTATTTGTAAACCAGGCCGCGACGGCTAAAAATACTACTGTGTGCTACGGCCCGGAAAGTTTGGTATTTAGCCACCCCAAAACCACCTGGCGGGCGTGGTACGTCCAGAAAAAACGCCACCTGGCCGTGGGCAAACGCTACAAATGGGGCCACAAGCTTTGGCTGGGCCTTTACACGCTCACCCACGCGGGCACCTGGGCGGGCGGGGCGGTGTTTTTGGCCTACGCGGCCTGGCTGCGCCATCCGGTGGCGGCGGGCCTTGCGGTGGGGGCTTGGCTAGTACGCTGGGCCGTGCAAGCTGCCATTTTGACAGGGGCCAAGAAAAAATTGGCCGATGGCCCAAACCTTGTATTTTTGCCGTTGTTTGACTTGTTGTACCTTATCTATCAACTGATTATTGGGCTGGCCGCCACTACCAGTCGGCGAATAAAATGGAATTAAACCCAGAAACTGACGGCCAAACCCCCGACCTAGGGCCTGAAGACGAAGAGAAAATCTTCTCCAGCAAGGCCCTGTCTGACTTTAAGCTCATTGACCGGGCCACCGGCGGCGACGAAAAAGCCTTTGCCGAACTGATGAAGCGTTACCGCAAGGCCGTTTACCACACCTTGCTCAAAATGGTGCGCAACCAAGACGACGCCGACGACCTCACCATCGAAGCCTTTGCCAAGGCGTTCCGCAATTTGCCCAAGTTCAAAAAAGAATACACCTTCAGCACCTGGCTGTTCCGCATTGCCACCAATAACGCCATTGACTACATCCGTCGCAAAAAGCTGGAAACCATGAGCATCAGCACCAGCTACACCGACGACAACGGCGACCCGGTGGACATGGACATCCGCGACGAGAACCTGAACCCCCAAGAAAGCACCATCAACGCCCAAAAAATCGACTTGGTGCGCAGTTTTGTGAACCAACTGCCCGCTAAGTACCAAGAACTGGTGCAACTCCGGTACTTCGACGAGCTATCGTACGAGGAAATCGCCGAGCGGCTGCAGGCCCCCCTGGGCACGGTAAAGGCCCAACTGCACCGCGCCCGCGAGCTACTTTACGACATCGTGAAAACCAAGCGCGACGTACTCTAACCGTCTCTTATGCTGGAAGTTAAACCCCGCCCCGCGCTGCTCCGGGCTTTGCTGGTCATTAACCTTGGCCTTTGGCTAGGGGCCGTTTATGCCCTGGTGGCCTTCAACGCCCGGCCTGCTTTGGGCTGGGGCCTGGCAGGCGTATTGGGGCTGGTGGCGGGCCTGCTATTGAGCGTGCGGTTGGCCAGCCGCTACCAAACCCTGCGCCTGCAAGCCCAAACCGGGCAAGTGCGCCCTTGGCCGTTTGGCCGCCCGTGGCCGCTGGCCGTCAGCCAACTGCTGCGCTGGCACGAGTTGGTGCTGAACCCCGCCGCCCGCCAACCCTACCGCGAAATCAAACTCTGGGTCAAGCACCGGTCGCAAACCAAAATCCTGATCATCAGCAGTTTAGAATATAAAAATTACGATCAGTTGCGCACTTGGCTACGGCAGAGTAAAGTGCCTGAAGCCTAATCAACTGCCTTGAACGGAACTTTTACTTGAAACCTAGCTCTGGCAAAAGCCTGTAAAACCACCTTAGCGTCTCCGCGACTTGGCGAGAAATTAGACCTTGGGGATATTTGATTCATACTGAGAGAAAGTACTAGTTTTCGTTAGAACCCGCCTTTCCCGACCCCATCCTGGCCAGCCGTACTTACTCGCCCGAAATCGGCTTACCTTTGCCCACCAAAAACCATAGACATCACTCACGCATTCCCCTCCCTTTCGCATGGCCCGTTTTAAAATCCGTAAGCAAGATGCCCTCGACTACCACGCCCTGGACCGGCCGGGCAAAATCGAGGTAATCCCCACCAAGGCCACCAAAACCCAACGCGACCTGGCCCTGGCCTACTCGCCCGGCGTGGCCGAACCTTGCCTGGAAATTGCCGCCCACCCCGAAGACGTGTACAAATACACCGGCAAGGGCAACCTGGTGGCCGTGATCTCGAACGGTACGGCGGTGCTGGGCCTGGGCGACATCGGCCCGGAGGCCTCCAAACCCGTGATGGAGGGCAAGGGCATTTTGTTCAAAATTTTTGCGGGCATCGACGTGTTCGACATCGAACTCAGCAGCCGTAACATCGACGAGTTCATCACCGTGGTAAAAGCCCTGGAACCTACTTTTGGCGGGGTCAATTTGGAAGACATCAAAGCCCCCGACTGCTTTGAAATCGAGGAGCGGCTCAAGGCGGAGATGAACATCCCCGTCATGCACGACGACCAGCACGGCACGGCCATCATCTCCGGGGCGGGCCTGCTCAACGCGCTCGAAATCGTGGACAAGAAAATCGACCAGGTGAAAATCGTGGTCTCCGGGGCAGGCGCGTCGGCCATTTCGTGCATCAAACTGTTCGTGAACCTGGGCGTGCGCAAGGAGAACATCGTGATCTGCGACAGCAAGGGCGTGGTGCGGGCCGACCGCACCGACCTGGACAAATACAAGCGCGAGTTTGCCACCACCCGCAACCTGCAAAAACTGGACGACGCCATTGTGGGGGCCGACATGTTCCTGGGCCTCTCCAAAGCCAACGTGATGACCCCGGAAATGCTGTTGAGCATGGCCGAGCGGCCCATCGTGTTTGCCCTGGCCAACCCGGACCCGGAAATCCCCTACGAACTGGCCGTGGCCACCCGGCCCGACGTGATCATGGCCACGGGCCGCAGCGACTACCCCAACCAAGTGAACAACGTGCTGGGCTTCCCCTTCATTTTCCGGGGCGCGCTCGATGTGCGGGCCACCGGCATCAACGAAGAAATGAAACTGGCCGCTGTGCGGGCCATTGCCCAACTGGCCAAAGAAACCGTGCCCGACCTAGTGAACATCGCTTACAACGAGCGCAACATCACCTTTGGCACCAACTACTTTATTCCCAAGCCGTTGGACCCCCGGCTGCTCACCACCGTGGCCCCGGCCGTGGCCAAAGCGGCCATTGCCAGCGGGGTGGCGCGCCGCACCATTACCGACTGGCCCGCCTACGAAAACGAACTGCACCGCCGCATGGGCCGCGACGAAAACCTGATCCGGGTGCTGGTGAGCAAGGCCCGGCAAGACCTGCAACGGGTCATTTTTGCCGAGGCCGACACCTACAAGGTGCTCAAGGCCGCCCAGATCGTGATGGACGAAAACATCGCCAAGCCCATTTTGCTGGGCGACGAACGGAAAATCCGCGAAATGGCCGAAGAGTACAAAATCGACCTCAGCGGGGCCACCATTGTGGACCCCCTGGCCAAAAGCTCGGAAGAAAAGATCAAGCAATACGGCCTGGCCTTTTTTGAGAAGCGCAAACGCCGGGGCTACAACCTGAACGAGGCCCTGAAAAAAATGCGCGAGCGCAACTATTTCGGTATGGAAATGCTGGCCCACGGCGAGGGCGACGTGTTCATCTCCGGCCTCACCCGCAAATACTCCGATGTGATCCGGCCCGCGCTCGAGATCATCGGCACTTACGAGCACGGCAAACACGTGGCGGGCATGTACATGATGCTCACCAAGGAGCACGGCCCGGTGTTTATGGCCGATACCACCATGATCCAGCACCCCAACGCCGACCAACTGGCCGAGATTGCCTACCTGGCCGCCCAGGCCGTGCGCAAATTCGACATCGAGCCCCGCATCGCCATGCTCACGTACTCCAACTTCGGCTCCTCGGACGACCACGAGCCGAGGCTGGTGCGCCGGGCCGTGGAACTGCTGCACCGCCGCCACCCCGAACTGATCGTGGACGGCGAGATCCAGGCCAACATCGCCTTCAACCGCGAGATTTTGCAGGAAAACTACCCCTTCTCGCCGCTGGTGAAGGGCGCGCCCAACATCCTCATTTTCCCCAACTTATCGGCGGGCAACATTACTTACAAGCTCATGCAGGCCATTGGCGGGGCCGAGGCCGTTGGCCCCATTGTGCTGGGCATGAACAAGGCCGTACACGTGCTGCAACTGGGCAGTTCGGTGCGCGAGATCGTGAACATGGTAACCATTGCCGCCGTGGATGCCCAGCAAAAAAAGCTCCGGGCCGAACAAACCGCCGCTAACGGCCAAGCCGAAACGGCCTCGGCAGCGAACTGGTAGGCCGGGGGGGGGTGAGTGGAGGGGGTGAAACCCAGGGGACTTCGGTAGTCTGGAGCTAGCGTACTCCGACCCAACTTTCAAACGACCGGCGGGCACGCGGTGGGCACCTGCGGGCGCACGCAAGCAAACGTCAGCTACCCTACCGACCTAAGCCCGCCTCCCGGCCAATTGCAAAATTGCCCGAAGGCTGTTGCCAAAATGCGGAAATGCGGGCAAATTTGTCAAAAAAAGGCTTTTACAACCGCTGCCCGATGCTAGTCTTGACCGAACAGAATTCCGTAGCCAACCATTTTATCGCCGAGCTGCGCGACCAGAAAATCCAAAAAGACAGTATGCGTTTCCGCCGGAATTTGGAACGGCTGGGCGAACTGTTGGCCTACGAAATATCGAAAAAGCTGGATTTTGAGCCTCGGGTGGTGAACACCCCGCTGGGCATTGCCGAAACGATGCTGCTGGCCCAGCAACCCGTGCTGATCACGATTTTGCGGGCCGGGCTACCGTTTTACCAAGGTTTCCTCAACTTTTTCGACCGGGCCGAGAGCGCGTTCGTGGGGGCTTTTCGCGGCCCTCACGAAGAGGATTTCACCTTCGAGATCGAGATGCACTACATCGCCGCCCCCGAACTCACGGCCAAACCCGTGGTGATCATCGACCCCATGCTGGCCACGGGCAAGTCGGTGGTGGTGGCGGCCAACGCGCTGCGCCGTTACGGCAACCCCGCGCACGTGTACGTGGCCGCGGCCATTGCCAGCCGCCAGGGCATCGACTACTTGCACCAACACCTGCAAGGCGATTACTCGCTGTGGGTGGGCGATGTGGACGACGAACTGAACAACCGTTACTACATTGTGCCGGGCCTGGGCGACGCGGGCGACCTGGCCTTTGGCAACAAACTGGACCATGTGGACTAGCCCGGACCCGGTCAACCTGCTGTTGGTGGACGACCACCCGATGGTGATCGAGGGCCTGCGCAGCCTGCTGCAAACCGCGCCGGGCCTGCAGGTAGTGGGCCAGGCCGGCAACGCCTACGCCGCCTTGGAACTGGTAAAGGCCCACCCGGTACACGTGGTGCTGCTGGACATTAACCTGCCCGAAACCGACGGCATCGAGTTTTGCCGCAAACTAAAACTGGTGCAGCCCGATATTAAAGTGCTGGGCATCAGCACGTTTAAAGAACGCAGTTACATTAGCAAAATGCTGGAGGCGGGGGCCACCGGCTACGTGCCCAAGAGCGTGGGCCGCGACGAGCTGCTGCAAGCCATCCGCGAAGTAGCAGCGGGCCGCACCTACCTGCCCGCCGACATTTTGGCCATTTTGGTCCAAGCCCCGCCCCCGGGCCTGCCGCCGCTCACCCGCCGGGAAAAAGAGGTGTTGGGCTGCATTGCCCAGGGGTTTACCAACCCGCAAATCGCCGAAAAACTCTACATTAGCCAACTTACCGTGGACAGCCACCGCAAAAACCTGCTGGCTAAACTGGGCGTAAAAAACACGGCCGCGCTCATTAAACTGGCCGTGGAAAATGGACTAGTTTGAAAATCGTTTAGGCGATGTCGCAAATGGTTACGCCCTGCTTGAGCGAGGCCAGCTTGTCGGGCCGGGCTGGGATAAACTCCTGGGCCACAAAGCCTTTGTACCCCGTTTCCACAATGGCCCGCATAATGGCCGGATAGTACAGCTCTTGGGTTTCGTCAATTTCGTGGCGGCCGGGCACGCCCCCGGTGTGGTAGTGGCCAATGTACGGGTGGCTTTCGCGGATGGTGCGGATCACGTCGCCCTCCATGATTTGCATGTGGTAAATATCGTAAAGCAATTTAAACCGTTCGGAACCCAGCTTTTTGGCCAGTTCCACGCCCCAGGCGGTGTGGTCGCACATGTAATCTTTGTGGTCCACCTTGCTGTTGAGCAGTTCCATCACGATGGTTACTTTGTGCTTCTCGGCCAGGGGCAGTATTTTTTGCAGCCCGGCGGCACAGTTGGCCAGGCCCTGCTCGTCGCTGAGGCCCGCCCGGTTGCCCGAAAAGCAGATGAGGTTGGTAAAACCCGCCTTGGCCGTTTCGGGGATGAAATATTCAAAAATCTCCACCAGCTTGGCGTGGTTTTCCAGTCGGTTCCAACCTTTCTCGATGCCGTACCCATCGCGCGCGCTGGACACCATGGCGCAGGTGAGGCCGTGCTTTTTGGCCACGGCAAATTCTCCGGGCGTGGCCAGCAGTTCAATGGAGGTAATGCCCATCGCTTTGGCCGCCTTGCACAGGTCGTCCAGGGGCGTATCGCCGTAGCACCAGCGGCACACCGAGTGGTTGATTTTGCCTTTGAGGGTGGTTTCCATACTATTTTCAGCAGCGTTAACGCGATGAGCCAGCGAAGCCGTGGCCAGGGCCAGGCCAGCACCCCCCATTTTTTGCAGGGCGGCCCGGCGCGAATTCTGGTTTTTCATTTTCAAGTCGATAAAAGTGTGGTGGGCAAAGGTAACACCCCAGGGCCAAATGCCACCCGGCCCAAAAAGAAACCGCCAGCCAATGGCCAGCGGTTTCACTAAGTTTTTTTACGAACCACCAAGCCAAAATGACCGATGCTTCAAGATAATTAATCTGAATGATTTCCCTTTTTCTTGTCTATACTACTATTCCTGTTTGCAAAGAAAGGTTGCCTGGCCAAGCCCCACAATCCCGGTTTACCTGGATTTTTAACATTTCATCCGATTTTTAAAATATTTGATCGGATTAATAAAGTATTTCGTCGGTAAAAATCAGAGTTCGCGCAGCACGGGCAACGACTTTAGCTCGCCGAAACCGTCCACGTGGAGAGCAAAAAACCGCAGCAGGGCATCCAGCAGGGCCGCCCGCAGGGGCCGGGGCAGCCCCAACGGCTCGTCGGGCCGCTCGATCAGGGCTTGCAGGGGCGGGGCCAAACCATCGTCGGGCCAGTGGCCAAACGCGGCCAATTGCCCGGCCACCTCGGCGGCACTTTCGGCCCCGAAGCCCAGTTGTTGGGCCAGGCCCAGCAAAAAAACCAGCGGAAACTGCTCCAAGGCCACCTGGGGCTGATCCAGGGTCAGCAGGCTCTGGTACAAAAAATCGAACAGGTAAGGTTCGGCTTTGGCCTCGGTAAGGGTTTTGGCCAGCACCTCGGTAAGCAGCAGGCATACCGTGCTTTTCCGCACTTGGTACGGGATGGTCTGGTACGGGTGGGCCAGCCTAATTTCACTGATCCGGTGCAGTTGTTGGGTTTCGCGGTTGTACACCACCAGGTCCACCAGGTTCAGGGGTTGGTAGAGGGCCATTTTGCCGCCGTGGCCCCGGCCGCTGCGCACCCCGTTCACCAAGTACGACTTGAGGCCGAAAGCCTCGGTATAAATTTTAACGATGATCGACGTGTCGCGGTAGCGCAAGTGGGTGAGCACCACGCCCCGGGTTTTAAAGAGGTTCAAGGCGGCAGCGTAACAAAGTGGAAAAATCTTATTTAGCACCAAAACCTGGCGGCAAAATACGGAATTGGCAACCAAAGCCGACGGGTCGTTTAAAAAATGGCCAACATCCGTCCGTTTATCCGTTATGCAACCTGGCCGCCCCTAAAAGCATCTTCCAATCCGATGGAACATTGGGCAACTTTGTTAGTTTCTATCTGTACAAAATGCTGATTTCCGGTAAAAGTACCCCAGTGCGTGTTGTCAGCTTTGGCAAAACGTTTAACTTTCACCAAAAATGAATTCAAATGAGCCGCCGTTCAAGCGTATGAGTTTACTTACTCTTCCCGGCCCCGCCTCCGGGCCGGTTACCAAGTGGCCCCGCTTAGCCCTGGCCGGGGCCTTGGCCGGCTGTTGGCTCGCGGGCGCCCAAGCCCAGCCGGGCGGGGCGGCCCAAGAAGCCCAGGCCCAGCCCGAGGCCCAGTGGGCCGCGCGGGTGATCGCCGTCTCGAGCGAGTACAGCACCCTTACCGGGGCCAGTTTTGGCCAGCAATACCGGGCCGTGCAGGTGTTAGGCCCGCCCAACAAGCTCCCGGCGGCGGGCAGCAGCCCCTGCGCCTGGGCACCCGCCCGCGACGACAACCGGTTTGAGGAATGGATCAAAGTGGGGTACGACCGGCCCATGCAGATCAGCCAGGTGGCCATTGCCGAGAACCTCAACCCCGGCGCGGTGTCGCACGTGTACGCCTACGACGAAGCCGACAACGAGCACCTCATCTACAAAAACCTGGACACCCGGCCAGTGGATGTCCCGGCCCGGATGCTGAACCTGACCGTGCAATTGACCCCGTTTAAAGTGGCGGCCGTGAAGGTGATTTTAGCCACGGCCGATGTGCCGGGGCGCAACCAGTTGGACGCCATCGGGATATCCGGAACCGAGCGGCCCGTAATGGCCCGCATCAACTTACCTAGTAACCTTGAAACCAGCGAGTTAACCGTGGACCGGCTCGGCGCGGCCATCAACTCGCCCGCCGATGAGATTGTGCCAGTGGTTTCGCCCGACGGCCGCACGATTTATTTTGACCGCAAAAACCACCCCCGGAACATCCCCAACCCCGACGACCCCTTCAACGACGATATTTGGGTGAGCGAACAGGATAGCACCGGGGCTTGGCAGCCCGCCCGTAACCTGGGGCCCCCGCTCAATAACCAAAGCCACAACTTTGTTTGCTCCGTAACGCCCGACGGCAACACCCTGTTGCTGGCCAACAAATACTTGCCCGAGGGCAAATCGATCGGCGGGCTATCGCTCAGTCAGCGGCTGGGGCCGCACCAGTGGGCGTTCCCGCAAGAGGTGAAGGTGAAAAACTACTATAACCTCAACAAATACAGCGAATTTTTTCTAGGCAGTAACCAGCGGGTTTTGTTGTTGGCCATTGAACGGGAAGATACCCAGGGCAGCCGCGACCTGTACGTGAGTTTCATCCAACCCAATAACGAATGGAGCGAGCCTAAACACCTGGGGCCTGACCTCAATTCGGCCGCCACGGAAATGACCCCATTTTTGGCCCCCGACCAGCGCACCCTCTATTTCGCCACCGATGGCCGCAGCGGCTACGGCGAAACCGATATGTTTGTAACCCGGCGGCTAGACGACACCTGGACCCGCTGGAGCGAACCCGTCAACCTAGGCCCCCAACTCAACTCGCGCGACTGGGACGCCTCCTACACGCTCGATGCCAAGGGCGAGAACGCCTACTTTGTGTCTTACAACAACGCCACGGCCAAAAGCGCGGACATCTTCCGGGCCAAGCTACCCAAGGCCGTGCGCCCCGAGGCGGTGGTGCTGATCAAAGGCCGGGTGTACAACGCCCAGACCAACCAGCCCATTGCCGCCGAGGTGATCTACGAAACCCTGCCCCAGGGCCAAACTGCGGGCACGGCCACGGCCAGCCCCGGCAACGGCAACTACCAAATTGTGCTGCCCTACCAAAACACCTACGGAATTTTGGCCAAAGCCCCCGGCTACATGGCCGTCCACGAGCACATCGACCTTAAGCAAACGGGTCAATACCAAGAAATTGAGCGCAATTTGTACCTGGTGCCGCTGCAAGTGGGCCAAAACGTGCGGCTGAACAATGTATTTTTTACCCAAGGTACCGATGAGTTGCTACCCGCTTCTGCCCCCGAACTGAACCGGGTGGTGGAACTGCTCCAGGATAACCCCGGCCTGGAAATCGAGCTCGAGGGCCATACTGACATTGACGGCCCCGCCCACCTCAACATGAAACTGGCCCAAGAACGGGTTAAAGCGATCAGGCAGTACTTAGTGGACCGGGGGGTGATGGGCCGCCGCATTAGCACCCAGGCTTACGGGCCAAAACGGCCCATTACCCGCAAGCGCGACGAAGCCAGCAAGCAACTAAACCGCCGGGTGGAGTTTAAAGTGATTAATTTTTAAGAGGGGCGATGAATTGAGTTCACACGCACGCGCCTGAGGCTAACTTTTTAGATCAATAGTCCGATCCAAGAATTCAGGTGATGAAAAATGTTTTTCTTTTGCAGAATTGATGTTGGAAAAGTCAATCCAGAGCCTAAGTTAGAGGCTGATTTTTTGCACTATTTTTTTACTGGCACCCGCTATTTTTTTCTTTTCTAGCTTTCTTCACCATGCGCTTATTCCTCCTACTGGGCTGGCTGGCTTTGCCCGGCCTGGCCCTGGCCCAAACCCGCCACACCGTGAGCGGCTACGTAACCGAAAAAGGCAGCGGCGAAACCCTGCTGGGG
>JALONO010000347.1 GCA_025454895.1 Bernardetiaceae bacterium | reverse complement strand
ATGTCGATGAGGTGGACGCCCCAGTCGGTCATCAGCCCGCCCGCGTAGTCCCAGTACCACCGGAAGTTGAAATGGAACCGGTTGGGGTTAAAGGGCCGCTTGGTGGCCGGGCCGAGCCAGAGGTCGTAGTTGACCCCGGCCGGGACGGGCCCGTCGGGCTTTTTCGGGATGGAATTCATCCAGCCCATAAAGGCCCAAGCCTTCACCAACCGCACTTGGCCCAACTTGCCGGAGTGGACATAGTTGATCGCGTCGTAAAAGTGCTGGGCACTGCGCTGCCACTGGCCCACCTGCACCACTTTGCTGTACCGCTTGGCAGCGGCCTGCATAATGCGGCACTCCTCAATCGAGTTGGCCATGGGCTTCTCGACATATACATCCTTGCCCGCCGCGCAGGCATCGACCATCTGGAGGCAGTGCCAGTGGTCGGGTGTACCGATAATGACCGCGTCTAGGTCTTTGTCCTCCAGCATTTTGCGGTAGTCGCCGAAGTAGAGTTTGGGTTTTTTGCCCCGGATTTTTTCCACGTCGGCGGCGCGCTGGTCCAGCACCCGCGTTCTCGCGGGCGGCGGCTTCCAGGCTGCCCACCGTGGCCAAACCGGCCCCGGCAGTCATGGAGGTATGGATAAAGCTTCTTCGGTTCATGGTTGATATTTTTTGATTAGGTAATTTTCTCGCTAGAGCAATTTCTCGCTGTAGCAATTTCTCGCCAAGACGCTAAGGCGCAAAGGTGTTTCTCGCTAAAATGGTTTCTCGCAAAGGGCGCAAAGGTGTTTCTCGCTAAAACAATTTCTCGCTAAGACGCTAAGCCGGTTTCTCGCAAAAGTGGTTCCTCGCAAAGACGCTAAGGCGCAAAGGTGGTTTCGCGCTAGCGCAATTTCTCGTAAAGTTAACTCCCCTCCCCTTGGGGCAGGGGCCAGGGGTGGGGTCACTTACCCGTGTACCGGCTTTTTGCCCCGCATGTAGAAGAACAACAGCCCAAACGCCACGATCAGGATCATGGGCAAAATGATGGGAAAGCCGCTGGCCGTGGCCTGGGCCTTTTTGGCCGACTCGAGCCAGCCGCCAATGATGGGGTTGAAAATGGAAAGCCCCACCATGCCAAAACCACCGATCAGCGACATGCCCAAGGCCCCAGTTTTGGGCATGTACTCAGCCACGAACGAGATCATGTTGGGCCAGAAATAGCACACGCCGATGGCGAACAAAATGGCATACAAATAAACAATATTGCCCGTGGCCGAACTCATTAAGAAGATGGCCAAGGCCGAAATAGTGGCCGAACCGAGCAAAACGCCCGTGATGTTGAGCCGATGGATAACCGGCCCGGCGAACAAGCGGCCCAGGGCCATCAAACCAGTTACCAAGGCCAGCACCAACAGCGGCTGCGCGCCCGCCTGGCCCAAAATCCGTTCTACCCAGCCCTGGGTGCCCAGTTCAGTAGTAGCGGTCATGATCATGCAGGCCACCATGAACCAGTAAAGCGGCGAGGTGAAAATGGCCTTGAAATTCTCCGCATTGGAGCGGCTGAGGGTACCCGAAGCCTCGGGGAATTTTTGGCCAAAGAACAAGAACCCGTAAATGAGGGTGGGGATGTACATAAAAGCAAGTTTCATTTGCCAGTTGTCACTATCCACCAAGGCAAAACCGATAAGCGCGCCAATGACCAATCCACCGGGAAACCACACGTGGAACCGGTTGAGCATCACGGTTTTGTTGCTGTCATACATGCTGGCGATCATGGGGTTAAAGGCCGCCTCGACCGTGCCATTGCCAAAACTGATAAAGAAGGTGGAGAGAAAAAGCGGCCAAAAACTGGCGGAGAGGATGGACGCCGTGATGCCGATCAGGTGGCTCACAAACGCTAAAATACCCAAATTGCGCGGGCCGAGGCTGTTGTAGAGCGGGCCGCCCACCAACGTGGCGATGGGGAAACCGAAGTTGCCCATAAAATTGATCCAGCCCAGTTCGGTATCGGACAAGCCCATTTTCCCGGCCAGGTTGTTCATGATCCCCGCCCGTAGGGCAAAGGCCATTGCCGTGGTAATCAGCGCAAAGCAACTGCCGATGAATAGGCGGTTGCGGTTAATGGTCATTTCCATATTTGTTAAGTTGTTTTCGGAATTTGTTGGGTAGCAGTTTGCCTTCAATTAGCTGGGCCAATTATAGCAGATCGGCACAAATAAACCTAGCCTGGCCCGGCCACCAGCTATTTTCGCCGCCCGGCAGTGGAATTTCTGGGGTTTGACGGTTGTTTTGCCCTCGAAATTAACCGTTTTTCACCTTGTCCTTGTTCTATTTGCCCACGCTGGCGGCCCTGCCCCCGGGCCAAACCGTGCGCCTCGATGCCGAGGAGAGCCGCCACTGCGTGCGCGTGTTGCGCCTGCGCCCCGGCCACCAGCTCCAGTTTACCGACGGGGCGGGCACCTGGGCCGAGGCCGCCCTGGCCCTGGCCGACCCCCGGGGCTGCCAGGTGCGCCTGCTGCGGGTGGAGGCCCGCCCGCCCGAGCGGCCCTACCGCCTGCACCTGGCCATTGCCCCCACCAAAAACCCGGACCGGATGGAGTGGCTGGTAGAAAAAGCGACCGAGGTGGGCGTGGACCAGATCAGTTTTTTATACACCCAACATACTGAACGCGAGCATTTTAACCTAGACCGGATGCACAAAAAAGCGGTGGCGGCCCTCAAGCAATCGCAGCGGGCGTGGCTGCCCCGGCTGGCCGGCCCGCTGCCCCTGGCCCAGTTTTGGCCCACGGTGGGGGCGGCGGCCAAATTCATCGCCTATGTGGACCCGGCCAACCCGGTTACCTTGTTTGGGGCCGCCGAGCCGGGCAAGCATTACTGTGTGCTGGTTGGCCCCGAAGGTGATTTTGCCCCGGCCGAACTGGCCCAGGCCCAGGCGGAGGGCTTCCGGCCGGTGAGCCTAGGCTCCAGCCGCCTCCGCACCGAAACCGCCGGGCTGGTGGCATGCCAAATTTTGGCCACCGTGCAGGAAAAAGCCAGGGTTTGACCGGGGTTGGGAAACGCTAAGTTGTTACGTCTTACCAAAACAACCTGTTGGGTAATCCGTTCAAAAACGTTTCTCGCAAAGCCGCCAAGGTCGTTTTAATAGACTTCTTGCAGATTAGACTTTTGGCTGGGTGAAAGCCTGGAATTTTCGTTCTAGACCTGCCTTTTTTGGCCCCACCCTGTCCCTCCCCGTCGGGGAGGGTACGCCATTTCGACCTGAGTACGGCTAATATGCAAGAGGTCTAATCTTTTTGCCTGTGCTGGTGGCCAATGAACGTCCACTCTCTACCACCAAGTCATATGAAGTTACTCGGACCCCAACCCCTAACCATGCCCCATCGGCATTTCGGCAACTTGCTCGTCTTCCACCAAAGTACTGGGGTCGAAGTGGTCGTCGAACTCGCCCTCCCAGCGGGCGATGACCACCGTGGCCAGGCAATTGCCGATCACGTTCACCGAGGTGCGGCCCATGTCCATGAGCGCGTCGATGCCCAGGATGACGGCAATGGGCCAGTCGGGCAGGTTGAACGAGGCCACCGTGCCCGACAAGATCACCAACGAGGCCCGGGCCACCCCCGCCACCCCCTTGCTGGTGAGCATGAGGGTAAATAGCATGATCAACTGGGTGCCGAACGGTAGCTCGATTTTGGCGGCCTGGGCCACAAAAATGGCGGCCAGGGCCAAGTACAGCGTGGTGCCGTCCAGGTTGAAGCTGTAGCCCGTGGGCATCACGAACGACACGATTTTGCGGGGCACGCCAATGGCTTCCATCGCCTTCATGGCCTTGGGCAGGGCCGCTTCGGAGCTGGCCGTGGCAAACGCCAGCGACACCGGCTCGGCCACCGCCCCGATGAACTTTTTCAGGGGCACCCGCGCCGCCAGCGCAATGGGCAGCAGCACCAATAAAATAAAGGCCAGCAAAGCCCCATAAAGCGTAAGCAATAGTTTCAACAGGTTGATGAGCACCCCGAAGCCCATTTCGGCCAGGGTGTAGGCAATGGCCCCGCCCACCGCAAACGGGGCCAGGTACATGATCACGTTGGTAAACTTGAACATCACCTCGCTTAGACTCTCGAGCGCGTTGAGCATGGTGTACCTAAAATGCGGCTTTACCTGGGCCAAGCCAATGGCAAACAGCACGCTAAACACCACGATTTGCAGCACCTCGCCACCTCGCCATTGGCAATCGACTTGGCGATGTTCTCGGGGAAGGTGTGCAGCACAATTTCTTGCCAATGCTGCTCCTTTACTTTGGGCACACCGTCGGCCAGCATGGCGGCCGACTGCTCGATGCCCGCCCCGGCCTGGGTCAGGTTGATGGCGGCCAGGCCCACAAACAGGGCAATGGTGGTAACTACCTCGAAATAAAGTAGCGATTTCCAGCCCAGGCGGCCCACCTGTTTCATGTCGGAGTGGCCCGCAATGCCCACCACCAGCGTACCGATGAGCAGCGGGGCGATGATGGTTTTGATAAGCCGGATGAAAATATCGCTGAGGACTTTCAAGTTTTTGGCCACCTCCGGAAAATCGTGGCCGACTTCGCCCCCAACAAACATCGCCACCACGATCCAG
>JALONO010000104.1 GCA_025454895.1 Bernardetiaceae bacterium | reverse complement strand
CGACCGTAACTGATTTGTAATCTTCTGATTTTTAAAAAGATAGGCGGCTGCTTCGGCGGCCGCTTTTTGTTTTGTCTCACTATCAATAATGAAATGACTTCATAATTGTTCAGCTTGATTGATCATTATTTATCGGGGGCAGGAATGGGCAATCGGTATTTGATTTTAGGATTAACCGTTTGTTTGCCTCGCCCGCAAACCAAACCTTTGGATTATTGGTTTGATGGACAGACGCTTCACCAATCGCGCCAACAATCTAACATTAGACGGCTGGTAATTATTTGATAACCAGAATGAGAAGTCATTTAGCCCTGTAATCATTAAATCATCAAGCAAAATGCTCCCGCTTTTCCCGCTCAATTTGGTGGTTTACCCCGGCGAAGACCTGAACCTGCACATTTTTGAGCCTCGGTACCGCCAATTAGCGAACGACTGCCTAGCCCAAGGCCACACCTTTGGGATGCCCGTTTACTTAGACGATAAGGTGCAGCCCTACGGCACCGAGCTGCAAATTACCGAACTGGTACAACGCCACGACGACGGGCGGCTGGACATCCGTACGCGCGGGCAACGTATCTTCCACCTCGAACAGTTTGTGAACCCCATGCCGGGCAAGCTGCACGCGGGCGGGCAAGTAGCCTGGCTCACCACCACCGACGACGGTGCCCCCGAGCAAAAGAATCAACTGGTAGCGGCTATCCATGAGCTTTACCAGATCATGGGCCTCGAGTTGCGCTTTGCGGCCAGCACCCCCTGGCTAAGCTATCGGGTGGCCCACAAAATCGGGCTGTCCCAAAGCCAAGAGTGCGAGCTACTGGCCATGCCGCTCGAGAGCCAACGACTGGCGTTTTTGCTGGAGCACCTGACGGTGTCGGTGCCCGTGGTGCGCGAGATGGAGCGGGCCAAAACCCTGATCCGGCTCAATGGCCACTTCCGCGAGTTCGATCCGCTTAAGTTTTAGTGCTAAAATGATTGCTTGAGCTTTCTATTTGATTATCAATTATTTATGACATCAATAATGCGCAATTGGTATTTGATTTTGGGATGAGGCAGCGATTTAAGTAACGGCAAACGCCTTGGCCAGCCAGCGCGACAGGGGTAACAAGGCCAAAATGAGCAATCCCCAACCCAGGCCGGCAAAGTGGGCGGCCAAAGTGGCATCCAGCACAATTAACGACAGCACCCCGGCCTTTACGGCCAGCATCACGTTTTTGGGGGCCGGGGCCTGCCACGCCCGCCACCACGGGGTAAACACCAAATAAGCGAGCAAGGCCAGCAGGGGTAGCATCATCAAAAAATGGAGTTTGGGCAAGGGCGGCCCGAGCATTTCACCGGGCAGGCCCAGGGCCGAGGCCCAGTTTACCCGCTCGGCTACTTGCCCGGCCAGCAGCAACCCCAGGCCCACCAACCCGTACAATGCCCCACCAATTTGCAAGTGGGTGCGGCTGCCGCCGTGTACTTCGCCCCGGCTAATGAGGGTGATGGCCGCGATGTAAGCAACGGGCAGCAGCCCCAACCAGGCTAACTGCCCCAACAGCGGCCCCATGGGTAGCACGCTCATGCCCAGCAGCAGGTTGCCGCCCCGGCACAGGCCCATATTCAATGGTCCCAGCCACGGGTGGTGCTTGCCGTAGGCATCGTACACCACGGCCAGCAAGGCCACGGCCCCGGCCACCAACCCGCTGAGGCCCGCCGCCAAGGCGGCCAGCACTATGCCGGCCGCTAACAGCCCCACACCGAACGTGGTCGCCTCGGCCCGGCTTACCAGCCCGCTGGGGATGGGCCGATCGGGCCGTTCCTGCGCATCCAAGTCGGCATCGCACACATCGTTGAGCACCACGCCGCCGCCGTAAAGGCCCAGGGTGGCTAGGCAGAGCAGCCCCAGTTGCCCCCACGGAAAAGGCACCTGGGCGGTGGCGGGCCATGCCTGCTGGGCCTGTTGCAACAATCCCAGCGATACCGCCGCCCCGGCCAGCACATCGGCCACGGCGGTGATCAAATTAGCGGGCCGGGTGAGCCGGGCCAAACCCATCCATTTAGGTGTATTCATAAGCGGAAATACTGGGCATCAAGTCAAAAATAAGGTTTTACGGGTAAACCAATGGCTTTTTGGAAGAAAAGAGGCCACGGCCACCCAGGCTAGGGTTCGTTGGCGACCGAACGGTGGGTACTCCGCGCCCGTCATCTGCCCGGCTGAAATCAGCTTTGAATTTTTTGCTTAAACAATTTTTTCAAAAAAGCAACCTTTTGCGGCAAAATCAGTCTGTATCCTTAAATCAAGCTACTCATTAAACCCATGAATAAGCGTTATTATTGCCTCGCTATATTGTTATTTCTCAGCCTTGAACTAGCCGCCCAGCGCGATACCACCCGCCAACGCCCGCGTACCGACAGTGTGGTGAAAGGCTTAGACTGGGGCGACCTGCGGGTAAACCCTAACAACAACAACAACAGCAACCGCCGCCGCCGGGCCAGCAACCTGCCCAACTACGTGGGCCGGATCAACGTGGGGGTGCAGCTGGGTTTTCCGCAGGGCCAGTTCGAGGAAGTCGCGCCTGACATCCGCCCCTGGGGCCTTAACGTGAGCGGGTTGTTCCGCCTGCGGCAAAGCCCGCTGTACGTGGGAGCCGACCTGGGCTTTGTGGGCTACGGCCGCAGTGTGGAACTGATCAGTTACTGGGGCGGGGGGCGCATTATCCGCCGCAACCGCATGGTGGTGGGCAACTTAGCCCTCCGCTTGCAACCCACCGTCGATTTTCCCATCAGCCCGTACATCGAGGGCTTGGTGGGGGCCAAGTACTTCCGCACCGCCACCGAGTTTGAGTCAGGGGCTAGCGGCAACAACGGCAACCGCAACAGTTTCAACGCCCCTAACCACCAAGACATCGCTTTTAGCTACGGCGGCGCAGGGGGGATCAACATCATGCTGGGGCAGCATATCGGGATCGACCTAAAGGCCATTTACCTGCTGGGCGGCACGGCCACCTATGTAAAACCGGAAGACGTGATCCCTGGCCCGGACCCGGCGCAGACGATCATCCGCACTACCACCAAATCGGCTACGGACATGATATTTGGCCAGATTGGGGTAACGCTGGCCTTCTAACCGAAAATGGTGGCATGATCGCTCAATGGCATGATTGACCTATTTGGTTATCAATGATATACCAGCCAAGGAACCCGCAATTTTGATCTAACTTTAAGTCTGAACGAAGTTGCAGAACCTGGCCTCAATTCATACAAAAAACCGCTGCCCGGAGTCCGGGCAGCGGTTTTTTGTAAGGCAAAGGGGCCGAGCCGTTATAGCTGGCCCAAGATTTTTTTGAACCGGGCTTGGTCTTTAAACAAAGCCAGGGCTGTTTGGATGTCCGCATCGTCATCAAAGGTGGCCTCCATGCTGCCCTTGGCCCAATAGTAGCGGGTGGCGATTTCGCGCTCCAGCACTTCTTTGATCTCGGCCTTGAACTTTTGCAGGTCTTGCTCCTTGTTGTGCGATACCCGGTCCTTCAACCCGGCCAGTTGGGCCTTGATGTCGTCGTAGTATTTTTCTTCCTTGGCCGATTTTTCCAGGTCGGCCACGGTACGCTCTACTTGGGTAGTGTAATCGTAGTCCTTGCCGACCAGCCATTTCACAAATTGCTGGTAATCAGCCTCGGTCAGTTCAAATTTAGTGGCCGGGGCAATGGTGGGATTTTTTTGGCGGTACTCCGTAGCATAGTCGAAGATGAGGCCCTTGGCCACCAAACTGCGGGCAATGGGGGCCAGGTTGGCCTTTTCCACTTCCACATCGGGCTTAAGGCCGCCCCCGTCGTACACCCGGCGGTTGCCAGCGGTTTTAAATTCCCGCCGCAGCGAGTCGGGGATTTTGCCCACGCTGCCGTCCGGGTTGCGGTGCCCGTAGTCGATGGCCTGGATGCACCGCCCGCTGGGGATGTAGTACTTGGCCACGGTTACTTTGAGCTTCGAGTTGTACGACAGCGACCGGGTGGCTTGCACCAGGCCCTTGCCATAAGTATTCTGGCCCACCAGCACCCCCCGGTCGTAGTCTTGGATCACCCCCGACACGATCTCGGCCGCCGAGGCACTGGTGTTGCTCGTGAGCACAATGAGCGGGATTTCCGTGTCGTCCGGGGCGTTGAGGGCTTGGTAACGTTTGTTCCACTCTTTTACCTTCCCCTTGGTGCTCACGATTTCCTTGCCTTTATCCACAAACACGTTCGACACGTTCACGGCCTCACTAAGCAGGCCGCCGGGGTTGCCGCGCAGGTCCAGGATGATTTTTTTGGCCCCTTGTTCTTTGAGCTTGGCCAGGGCCTCGCTCACTTCTTTGCCCGCATTGCTGGTAAAGTCGCTGAGTTGGATCAAACCCACCTCGTTGGCCACTAGGCCGTAATAAGGCACGTTGTACAACGTAATTTTCTCGCGTTTGAGCTGCACGTCGAACGGCTTGTCCGCCCCGGTGCGCTTGATAGTGAGCGTGAGCGTGGAACCGGCTTGGCCTTTGAGCAAATTGCCGAGGTCTTCGCGCTTGCGGGTGTCCACCCCATCGACTTTCAAAATCTGATCGCCGATCAAAATCCCCGCCTTTTGGGCGGCAAAGCCCTCCTGGGGCATCACGGCAATGGTCTTTTCTTCCTTGGTAACCGGGTCGATGCGGGTGCCCACCTCCAAACCAATGCCCCCGTACTGGCCGGTGGTCATGATCCGGTAGTCCTCGATCTGCTCCTCGGGGATGTAGTTGGTGTACGGGTCCAAGGCGTTGAGCATGGCGTTGATGCCCGTGTCCATCAGTTCCTGCGGGCTTACCTCGTCCACGTAGTAGGCGTTCACCTCTTTAAACAGGGTGCCAAAAATTTCCAAGTTTTTGGCGATCTCGAAAAGATTATCGCCAGGGTCGGTGGCGGCCACGTTTACCATGATGGCCACGGCGGCACCGGCTAACCAGAGTTTTTTCTTTTTCATAACTATCAATCCGTTCAGGGGTGGGCTAAGCAAACCTTTTGGGCAACAAAAAGGCCAATCCTAGCACTTGGCCAATGAGGCCAAAATGCGTGCCGGGATTGGCCAAATCGCTTTTGGTGACCTTAAGTCAAAATTAAACTTGCCTCGTGGCATTACCAATGGGTAAGCCAGAGCTTAACAATTTTTGGTTAATTGGCGGCACTGGTAATCTGGGTGCCTGGGCTAATGGTGCCCGCCACGATGTTGGCTAGCTCCATGTTGTCCTGCTCCAGTTTACGGATGTAAGCCGATTTTTCGTTGATCTGTTTGGTCAGAATCCTGATCAGCTCGTCTTGGGCGGGGCGGCCGGGGCCAGTGTACTCGGGAATGATGGCCGCGGGCGGGTTCTCCAGGTGCATCCGGCGGAAGGGCTGACGTTCCAACTTTTCGTGGGCCACTTTAATAGCCTCCAAATTGGGTTTAGCCCATTCCGTAGGCTCGTTTTCGGCCAACTGGGTGGGCGTTACGGCAAACAGGTGGGCGATGTCGTCGATAAGTTCGGGCCGGGGGATAGCCTCGCCACGCTCCCATACGGATACAATCCCGCCTTGACGGTTTAAATAAACGCCCAGTTGTTCTTGGGTAATGCGGTGGGCTTTTCTTAAATGTTTGATGTTTTGACCGATTTTCATTGACTTTTTTTGAACAAAGGTAAAGGTTAATTTTTTGTAGTGGGGAGAATTTTTTACAATTTGCGCATCTAATTTCCTGTAATAATTGCTTGTTCAAAGAATTGAGAACAAAACAAGGGGTTCTCTTTGAATTTGACAAATGTTAGTGGCTGAAAAGAAGTAAAATCTTATTCAATACATTAAAAAAAGGGACTTTGGGCCGCTTTTTGTTTACCAACCAGGGTTTTTAAGCTGGGTTTATCGCTTAAAGCCTAACGGAAAAGAGTTTGGAAACATTGTAGCGAGGGGTAATTAAGGCAAGCACTGCACAACATTTTTGTTTATTCAACTAACATGGCCCAACGATCAATTTGGCCATTTCGCGCATGGATCGTCTAAATTTAAAAGACTATTTACAACACGGCGACATTTCCCGAATTGCCAAAACCACTGGTGTGAGTAGGCGTTACGTCTCGTACATTTTAAATGGAGATCGGGGCAGTAGAGAGTCGCCCAAATACAAAAAAGTAATGGCGGCTATTGAGGCAAAAGTGGAGCATAACCAACAGTTTGACCAATTAGCCAACCCTAATCCGAACCCATTAGAGAAAGATCATTCCAACGAATCTGGCCAATAAAAGCCGGGGTTGGTTGGGGCGGCGAACTGAATTTAAGGTTGCAATCATCTCTTAATCAGTGTATTGTAAATGAGATAAGATAAAATACCAAAGAATAGGTTGATTACCGGAATAAAATTACACAATTTAAATGTTATCTCCAAGCCTGGAGGCTGATTTTAAATTATTGGCGGCTGGGTTATTTAAATATTTAGTTCTCGAACGACTTTAAGTCGGACAACGTTGCAGGCCCTGTATTTAATTTTTATGCCGAATTTAGGGGCTTAATTGAAAGCCCCTGACGTTGAAATATTTGCCCACCCGTTTAGGCAGCGTGTTATTCTGGTCGGTTATTTCGGCCGCTTTTATTGGCCCCGGTACTGTTACCACAGCGGCGGCGGCCGGGGGTGCGCACGGGCCGCAGTTGCTGTGGGCCCTTACCTTTGCCACTTTTGGTTGTATTTATTGGCAAGAGTTGGCCGCCCGCTTGCAGGTAGTGGCCGGGCTAAGTTTAGGCCACGCCTTGGCCAGCTGGGCCGGGGCAGGCTGGGCCAAGCACGGGGTGGCCTGGGCCGTGGTGCTGGGCTGCGCCGCCTACCAAGCCGGTAATTTGTTGGGCGCGGTGGCCGGGCTGGAACTGGTATTGGGGCCGCGGTTTCCGTGGATATTAGTGGCCGGGGTAGGGTTGGCCGCCACGGGTTTGCTTTGGTGGGGGCACCCCCAGCGGGTGGCCCAGCTATTGGGCCTGCTGGTGGCGGCTATGGGCCTCATGTTCGCGCTGGCGGCGGCCCAAACCCCTTGGCCGCTAGTAGCTTGCTTGCAAGGGGCCGTGTGGCCCCAGGTGCCGCCCGGGGGCTGGTTGTTGGTAGTGGGGTTGGTGGGCACTACCATTGTGCCCTACAACCTGTTTTTAGGCTCCGGTTTAGGGCAGGGCCAGTCTTTGACGCAAATGCGGTTTGGCCTGGCCGGGGCGGTGCTCATCGGCGGCCTCATTTCGGCGGCCATTTTGTTGGCAGGTACGTTGGTAACCGGCCCATTTAGCTACGCGGCGGTGGCCGAGGCCCTGCGCGCGCGCTTAGGCCCGTGGGGGGCCGCCTTGTTTGGCTGGGGGCTATTCGCGGCCGGCTTTACCTCGGCCATTACGGCCCCATTGGCCGCCGCTATTACTTTAAAAACTACTCTTGGGGCCAACACTCCAGGCTGGGAGGCCAACGGCCGCTACTACCGGGCCACCTGGCTGGGCGTTATGCTGTTTGGCCTGGCCTTTGGGCTGGCCGGGGTGCGGCCCATCCCGGTCATTTTGTTGGCCCAGGCGGCTAACGGGCTGCTGCTGCCCTTGGTGTGCAGCCTGCTGCTTTGGCTGGCCAACCGCGACCAATGGTTGCCGCCCGCCCACCAAAACGGCCGCTTGGCTAATTGGGTGGGGCTGGGCATGGTGTGGGTTACGGCGTTGCTGGGTTTGCGCAGCCTGGGCAAGGCCCTGCTAGCCTCGGTGGGCGTAGCCACCGAAGAGGGGCTGCTGCTCCCGGCCCTGCTGCTGGCCACTGGGCTTACGGCCGGGCTGGCCTGGCAACTGTATCGGCATAAAAAAGCACCCGGCTAAGGGCAGGGGCGATCCCTTCTATTTCTGGCGGCTCGGAATAGGCCATTTTCAGCAGGTCTGGCACCGTCAAAAGCCCAAAACCAGCTTGGCGGCTTAGCGACCAATACTTTTGAACGGATCAGCCCTCGGCTAAGGGGTAGCGGTTAGCCGCTCGAGGGTGTGGCGGATCAGGGCATCCACCGTTTTTTCGGGCTGGGGGTCAAACTCGCCGCGCGGCCGGTTGGCGATAATGGCGTTGAGCGACAACACCTGGTGCCCCAGCAGGCCGCCCAGGGCGTAGTAAGCGGCAGTTTCCATCTCAAAGTTGGTGAATTGCAGCCCCTGAGGCCCGGCAAAACTGGCCAAGTCGTCCAGCAGGTGGGGCAAGCTGAGCCGTGCGCGCAACTGGCGGCCCTGGGGCGCGTAAAAGCCGGGGCAGGTTACGGTGTGGCCGGGCAATAACCCAGCCCCCACGGTGTTGAGTAGGTTTTGGTCGGCTGCTGCCCAGTATGGTTCAAATTTCAGCCCCAGGTGTTGTTGCAAATCGGCCGTAAGCCGGGGCCGGGCCGGGGTATGCTGGTAAAACTGCAGCAGGGTGTCCAACCCCAGGGCCGAGGCCGAGGCCAGGTGGCTACCCACCGCGATCTCGGGGCGGAGCGCGCCCGAGGTGCCCACGCGCACGATGCGCACCGCGCGCGCCTGGGGGCGGGGCGTGCGGGTGGCCAGGTCAATATTAACGAGCGCATCTAGCTCGGTGAGTACGATCTCCACGTTGTCGGTGCCCATGCCGGTAGAAATAATGGTGAGCCGCCGCCCGCCCAAGGTGCCTGTATGGGTTACCATTTCGCGGTGCTGCTGGCGGAACTCCACCAGGTCTAGGTAGCGGCTCACCTGGGCCACCCGCTCCGGGTCGCCCACGGCAATGATCGTGTCGGCCACTTGTTCGGGCCGGAGCCGCAGGTGGTACACTTGGCCCTCCGGGGTCAGGATCAGTTCTGAGGCAGCTAGCATGGGTGAGGCCAACGAGGCGGTTTAGGTAGAAAAAACAAGCAAGTTTTTGAAAATCAATAAATTACAATAAAAATAGCCACCTGGCTTTTCCTTTTTATCGAGGAAAGATGGCCAGGGCGGCCAGACCTGCCCAAAACAAAGTTGCATATCTTTGCCCAAAAACCTGCTTGTGCAATTCGCCAAATCGCTCGCCACCAAACCCTATTACGCACTTTTACTGGCCCTGGCCGCTGGTTTGCTGTTAGCGGCGGGTTGGTACGGCCCCACGGTCGGGCTGGTTTTTGTCGGTTTTGCCCCGCTGCTGGCTTTGGAAGAACACTTTGCCCAACGGCCCGGCCGCTGGGTAAAGTTGAAGTACTGGGGCTATATTTACCTCGCCTTTCTAATTTGGAACGTAGCGGCCACTTGGTGGTTGTGGAATGCTTCGGCCGGGGCGGCGGTGTTTGCCTTTACCGCCAATGCCTTGCTCATGAGCCTCCCCATGCTGCTGTACCGATCGGTGAAAAAAGCGGTGAACCTCAAATTTGGCCACTTGTCGTTTTTTGCCTTTTGGCTCACGTTCGAGTGGCTGCACCTGCAAGACTGGGGCTTTTCGTGGCCCTGGCTCACCTTGGGCAACGCCTTTGGGTTTGCGCCCGCTTGGGTGCAATGGTACGAGTACACGGGCGTGCAAGGCGGTTCGCTGTGGGTGCTGCTGGTCAACTTTTTGGTATTTGAGGCCCTTTGGGGCCACGCTGGCCTCACCAAGCTCAATTGGGTATTGGCCGGGCTGGTATTGGCCGTGCCCTTGGGAGCTTCGTATTTGGTGTATTGGGACTACCGCGATCGGGGCACGCCCGTAGAAGCCGTGGTGGTGCAGCCTAATTTAGATTGCTATGCCGAAAAATTCGAGTACAACGCCCACACCGGCGGCAGCAACGTGGGCAGTACTTATGTGCCTTACCCCGCCCAGGTGGCCCGGTTTGTGGAGTTATCGGCTAAGCTGGTAACCCCGCGCACGGCCTTGTTGGCTTACCCGGAAACCTCGTTGCACCGCGCGTTTGACGAGGCCGCCTACCAAGCCGACAGTGCCGTGGCCCAGGTGCAGGCGTTCAAGAACCGCCACCCCAACCTGTCGTTGCTGAGCGGGGCCGATAGCTACCTCACTTACCCGGACAACGCCGTCAATTCTACCACGCGGCGGCCCAGCGGCAGCGGGTTTTTCTACGAAGTGTTCAACACCGCCCTGTTTATGCCCGATACGGGCGGGGCCGTGCAGTTTTACCACAAAGCCCGGCTGGTGGTGGGGGTGGAAGAAAACCCCTTGGCCGGATTGTTCAAATTGGTGGACGACCGCCTGATGCTCAACTTGGGCGGCATGGTGGGCAACCTGGGCAAAAGCCCGGAACGCACCGTGTTTTTTAACCAAGATAGCCTGGGTGTGGCCCCGCTAATTTGTTACGAGTCGATTTACGGGGATTTTGTAACTGGCTATTTGCGCCGCAAGGCCCATTTGCTGGCCATCATCAGTAACGACGGCTGGTGGGGTAACACCGCCGGCCATGTGCAACTGTTCAACATTGGGCGGCTACGGGCCGTGGAATTTAGGCGTAGTGTGGTGCGGGCGGCCAACACGGGCATCTCCGGGTTTATCAACCAGCGGGGCGAGGTGCAACAGGCCAGCCGTTACGACGAGATGATCGCCCTGCGGGGCACCGTGTACGCCAACGATGAACTGACTTTTTACGCCCAAATGGGCGACTACCTAGGCCGGTTGGCGGGTTTTTTGGCCGGGTTCATGCTGGTATCGGCGTGGGTGCGCCGCCGCCTCAAACGGGCCGAGCCGCCCCGCCGGACTTTTGCCCGGACTGTCAAGGCCCCGGAAAGCGACGAGGCGGACGAGTAAACCGCGAACCAGCCCAGCCGATCTTTCAGCCGGTTAACTTTTCTTGACACAGTACGTTAATCCAGCTACTGCCGTGCGCACGGCGGCATCGTCAACTTAATCTATTGAATTTGAATGTCAACCCCGCCCAAAAAGCAATTTGACCTCGATCACCTGCGGGTGGACGAGCGGCTGCAAAACGCCCACGTAGCCACCTTTAACCGCCGGGCGTTGGCCTTTGCCATCGACTGGGGCCTTATTTACCTGGCCACCCGTTATGTGGGGGCCTTGGTGCTCATTTTGGTGGCGTATTTAGTGCTTACCAAGCGATTTGGCGGCACGGTGCGCCAAGCCAATCGCCTGTTAGGCAGTAGTTTAGACGGACTGGACGCTACCTTGGCCAGTTACGACCTGGAGGCCCGCTTACGCCACCAACTGCGCGGAGTGCTGCAGGCCAGCGTGTACGGCCTCATGCTACTGCTGATCGCGGTGCCGGTGTTTGGCCTTGGCGTGCTGCTGCTGGATGCGTTCGCGCACCCGTACATCCACCACATCACGGATCAATGGCGCACGGCCAACAACATCGATGTGGTGGCCCCTTGGAAAGACCTCGACTCAGCCGTGGGCATCATGACCAAGTTTTTGGGGGCCATCGGGTATTTTACCATCTTCCCCCACAAATGGAACGGCCAAACCCCCGGTAAGCGGCTCATGCGCATTCGGGCGGTGCGGCTCAACGGGCAGCCGCTCACTTTTTACAACTGGTTCGAGCGGGCCTCGGGCTATGCCTCATCGGCCTCGATGTTGTTGCTGGGTTTCTTCCAATACTTTTGGGACCGCAACCACCAGACCACCCATGACAAGCTGGTGGAAACGGTGGTCATCGAGCAGGACTTACCCCTGGTGGAAACCACCCAGCAAGCGGCCCTGCGCGCCCTGGTCGAACGGGCCCAGTCGGCCGGGGAAGAGAATTAGCCCTGGAAATTGCTTCTACTAAAATGACTGAATGATTGTATGATTAAACGATGGTTCCATTTGATTGTCAATCACTTAAAGGATAAGAAATATACAATCTGTATTTGATTTTGGTATTAAATTGTTGTTTGGTTGTCAAGTATTTACGAGACAGGGGATAGGTGATCTTTATTTGAGTTTGGGATGAGTCACCATACCGCCCACACCGCCGGAACCTGAGATCCCGGCGGCGTGGGCGGAAGCACATAGGTGCGGATGTGGGATGGCCTTTATTCTATCTGCACCATCCCCGACTTGGGGTATTTGACCTCGTAGCGGAACTTGACCGTTTTTTCGCGGGCAGGCTCAAGCTGGAGCTTCCAAGTGAG
>JALONO010000346.1 GCA_025454895.1 Bernardetiaceae bacterium | reverse complement strand
ACTTGATGTCGTCCAAGAACTGGGCGGTGCGGGCCATGCCCACCACCTTGAACACATTAGAAATTACTTGTTGCAGTTTCTTCTTGCTCAGCTCTTCGTTGATAAAGCCCACCTCGGCCGGTACGGCCTCGCGGTTAAACAGCACCCGGCCCGCCGTGGTTTCTACCAACTTGGTTTCCAGTTCTTTAGTAACTTCGTTACGTACCTTCACCCGCACCTTAATATAGGTGTGTTTGTTAACGGCTTTCTCGTTGAGGGCGATGATCACCTCTTCCATTGAGTAGAACAGCTTGCCCTCGCCGGGAATAGGCGCGTCGGGCAAAGAGCGGCGGCCTTTGGTGAGGTAGTAGAGGCCCAACACCATGTCCTGCGAAGGCACGGCAATGGGCGACCCGTTGGCGGGGTTCAAAATGTTATGCGAGGCCAACATGAGCAGCGAGGCTTCCAAAATGGCCTCGTGGCCCAGGGGCACGTGTACGGCCATTTGGTCACCGTCAAAGTCAGCATTGAAAGCCGTACACACCAGTGGGTGTAATTGGATGGCTTTGCCCTCGATCAGTTTTGGCTGGAATGCCTGGATACCCAAGCGGTGCAACGTAGGGGCCCGGTTGAGCAACACGGGATGGCCTTTGAGCACGTTTTCCAGGATGTCCCACACCACCGGCGATTTGCGGTCCACGATTTTTTTGGCCGATTTCACCGTTTTCACGATGCCGCGCTCGATGAGCTTGCGGATCACAAAGGGTTTGAACAGCTCAGCGGCCATGTCTTTGGGCAGGCCGCACTCGTGCAGTTTCAGCTCGGGGCCCACCACGATCACCGAACGGCCCGAGTAGTCAACCCGCTTACCCAACAGGTTTTGGCGGAAACGACCGCCTTTGCCCTTGAGCATGTCGGACAGCGACTTCAAGGCCCGGTTACCGTCGGCGCGCACGGCGTTTACCTTGCGCGAGTTGTCGAACAACGAGTCAACGGCTTCTTGAAGCATCCGCTTTTCGTTGCGCAAAATCACCTCTGGGGCTTTGATATCGATCAGCCGTTTGAGGCGGTTGTTGCGGATGATTACCCGGCGGTACAGGTCGTTCAAATCCGAAGTGGCGAAACGGCCACCGTCCAAGGGTACCAGCGGGCGCAGCTCGGGCGGGATCACCGGCACCATGCGGATGATCATCCACTCGGGGCGGTTGGCGATCCGGCTGTTGGCACTGCGGAAAGCCTCCACTACTTTGAGGCGCTTGAGGGCCTCCGACTTACGCTGTTGCGAAGTATCGTTGGCGGCCAGGTCGCGCAGTTCGTAAGAAAGATCGTCTAATCTGATGCGGGAAAGCAACATCTCGAGGGCATCGGCCCCCATTTTGGCGATAAATTTGTCAGGATGGTTGTCTTCCAGTTGTTGGTTCTCGCGGGGGAGCTTGTCCAGGATGTCCAAGTACTCGTCTTCGGTGAGGAAGTCGAGCTTGCTCACGCCGTCTTTCTCCTTCACCCCGGGCTGGATCACCACGTAACGCTCGTAATAAATGATTTGGTCCAGCCGCTTGGTGGGCAGGCCCAACAAATAGCCGATTTTGTTGGGCAACGAGCGGAAATACCAAATGTGGGCCACGGGGATCACCAATTGGATATGCCCCATGCGCTCCCGGCGCACTTTTTTCTCCGTTACTTCTACCCCGCAGCGGTCGCAAATAATGCCTTTGTAGCGGATGCGTTTGTACTTGCCGCAGTGGCATTCCCAGTCTTTTACCGGCCCGAAAATCCGCTCGCAGAACAAACCGCCCATCTCGGGCTTGTACGTGCGGTAGTTGATGGTTTCGGGCTGGGTAACTTCGCCATGGGAGCTTTCGAGAATCGATTCGGGAGAAGCAAGACTTATCGTGATTCTGGTAAAGTCGTTGCTAATTTTCTTGTTTTTTTGGAACGCCATGTGAGAGTTTTGCCTTTTTTGCGTTGAACTGGCAAAGGTAGCGCAAAAAAGTCTTTTTCGCTAATCCTCCCAAAAACCAGTGTTAAAAATCAAAAAAACTGCCTGGTTTTTGCTAAGCGTTGCAACTATTTGATTTTCAACACTTTAAATAATAAAACCTACTTTTTGCAACTTAGTGTCGTTAACAGGCGGCCACCCGAGGGTTGGCGCAGGGCCAGGGCGGTGCTTAGCGAGGCCACCCTAAAAATGAACCCTGCTCCTCCACAACCCGATAAAATGGGGCTACCTTCGCCAATTCCCTTACGTTTATGGCCCGCCGCCTTGCCGACATTTTGCTCACTGCCCACCGCCAACGGTTTACCGGCCGGGGCAAAGAGGTGGAGTTGTTCAAATCCATTTTGGCCCAGCCAGAGTCAAGCACTTATTTGCTCTACTTGTACGGGCCGGGCGGGCAGGGCAAAACCACCCTGCTAAAAGAGTTAATGGCCGTGGCCAAGGAGGCCCAGGTGGCCTGCCTCCGGCTCGACGGCCGGGAGTTAACCGCCTCGCCGCGCGACTTTGAACGGGCCTTGCGGGCGGGCGCGGGCGCGGCCGAAAGCGACCTGTTCGCTACCTTGCAGGGCAGCGGCCCTCGGTTGGTGTTGTTGGTGGATACCTACGAGCTACTGCAACCCATTGACGATTGGCTGCGCCGTGATTTTTTGCCCCAAATGCCGGACAACGTGCTCACCGTGCTATGTGGGCGCACCCCGCCCAGCCGAAACTGGACGCAAGATGCCGCTTGGCAACCTCTGATGAAAGTGGTGCCCATACGCAACTTTGCCCCCGCCGAGAGCCGGGAATACCTGCAAAAACGCAACATCCCCGAAACGGCCATCGCCAAAATTTTGGACTTTACCCACGGCCACCCGCTGGCCCTGAGCGTGGTGGCCGACCTACTGGACCAACAGCCCGCCAAGGACTTCAACCCGGCCGACAGCCCCGACACGGTGAAAACCCTGCTCGAGAGTTTTTTGGAAGATGTGCCCAGCCCGGCCCACCGGCAAGCCCTGGAAGTATGCGCCATGACGAGCATTACCACCGAGGCGTTGTTGCAACAGGTGCTGGAAGGGGAACCCGCCCCGGACTTGTTTGCCTGGCTGCAAGATTTGTCGTTCATCGACCGCAACCGGCTGGGCGTGTACCCGCACGACCTGGCCCGCGAGGCGATTGCCGCCGACCTGCGCTGGCGCAACCCGGACCGCAACAAGTGGCTGCACAAGCGGTATTTTATCGATCAACTAGACAAAGCCCCGCCCGAGCAGCAACGCACCCTGCTGTACCAACTGGGCTATTTGCATCGCCACCAGGCCGCCGTGCGCCAGTTTTTGGAGTGGCAAGAAGTGGCCAACCACTGGCTGGATGCCTACCAACCCACCGACCGGCCGCACCTGCTGGCCATGACCGAAACCCACGAAGGGGCTGCCGCTGCCCAAGCCCTGGCCTACTGGCTGGGCCACCCGGCCACTTACACTTGGGTGTTCCGCAGCGGGCAAACGCCCTGCGCGGGCTTTATGCTGCGGGTCAACCTGAACGAGCTACCCAAAGACGTGCCTACCGACGACCCGGTGATCGAGCAAATCCGGGCCTACGCGGCCCAGCATTTCGGCCTTCGGAAAGACGAGGTGGCCACTGTGTTCCGGTTTTGGATGGCCGCCGACACCTACCAGGCCGTGAGCCGCTTGCAAAGCAGTGTTTTTCTAACCTTGGTGCAGTATTATTTGTCCACGCCGGGGCTGGCGGTACACCTGCTGGGCTGCGCTCATCCGCAGTTTTGGCGACAGATTTTGACCTACGCCGACCTGGCGCACCTGCCCGCGCTGGACCGGGAGCAAAACGGCCAGCCCCACGGTTTTTACTACCACGATTGGCGACAGGTGCCGCCCGTGGCCTGGCTGGAAATTTTGGGCCAGCGCGAAGTGGGCGAGCAAGTGGACGGCCGCCCCGCCGATGCCAAGCCGCCGCTGGTGGTGCTCAGCGAGGATGAATTTGCCAGCAGCGTGTATGAGGCCCTCAAAGACTACCACACCGAAAAACGGTTGCGGCAAAACCCCCTCCTGCGCAGCCGGTTGGTGGCCTCCGCCGCCCAGGGCGACGCCAGCCCCGGTGCGTTGCTCGCCGCCCTGCGCAACTGCCTGGCCGAAGCCACTGACGCGCTCAAAGACTCGCCCAAGCACGACAAATTGCACCGGCTGCTGTACCGCACCTTTTTTAACCCGGCGGGCAGCCAGGAGCAAGTGGCCGATTACCTCAAATTGCCTTTTAGCACCTATCGCCGCTACCTCAAAAAGGCCGTGGCCCTGGTAACCGATACGCTGTGGGTTTTGGAGATTGAGCGTTAGCGCATGGGGCCTTCAAAAGCGTGATATCGTTCCCTTTCGTAATACAAAATTTGGGCCTCTTGGTCAAGTATAATTACCTCTTTCACGTAACCTACTTTGTCAACTGAAGAGTGATAAGTTGAGTAGCTCCCCTTCCGTAATTTCATAATAATTTTATTTTGAGGTTGATAAATTTTGAGTTGCCTTGTGCTAGGAACCTTTTTATCGTTGGGGAGTATGATTTGAGGCTTGAACTCGTCGGCAATATTGCGGAAAGCAATGCTCTGGTTTAATATCTCTTTTTCGGAGTCTTTGAGTGGTAACAGCTTATCTAATTTTACTGGCCGTTTCATCTTAAAAACCGCTTTATAGATGATCGTAAAATCCGCAATTTCTTCTTGAAAAACTGCTTGATAAAGTAGATTTTCTGCAGGCTGATCAAGGACCAGGGCTGGCATCGGTTTATCAGGGAAAGTTAAATCCTTTAGGTGAGGTGTTAGATTTTGTTTGGGAATTTCAAAACATTGATATTCAACTAATTAAGTTTGCTTACATTACTTTGATCGGCTTATTCAGTCCCAACCATTTAAATCTAAAGGGCGTAAAAGATGAGCAATTTCAAATAAGTTGCTGATATTCAAACATTTAAAAATCCAAAACATGTTCTTAGATCAATGGGTTGCTCTGCCCACTCAATATCGTTGGGTAAACTAGCATAGAAAAACAAGGCGATTATGCCAACAGATACGGTAGCAGCAAAGATCGAAAGATAGAAAAAGCATCCTTTGGGCATGATCCGCAGTTTAGGTTATTGTCATTACTCAAGCTACCAGTTTACGAAAAGTAGGGGCAAGGCATGCCTTGCCCCTAAATGAACGTCCTCACCCTCACCGAGAAAAACGTCCGGTTAAGAAGCTGTTTGAGTTATTTTCTATGGCTGTAAGCACCATCTTTTGGCTGCAACTTCACCACCATTCTTGACCATAAATCTATTATGGCATGTAAA
>JALONO010000103.1 GCA_025454895.1 Bernardetiaceae bacterium | reverse complement strand
CGGGTGCCTTTGTTGTTGCGGTTGGAGCTGAAAATGAGCTTCTTGCCATCGGGCGAAAACATGGGGAAGGCATCAAATATCTTGTCTTGCGTTACTTGCTCCAGCCCGGTGCCGTCCAGGTTGATCATGTAGAGGTTAAACTGGTAGCCCCGGCTCGATTTGTGGTTGGAGCTAAACAGCACCTTTTGCCCCGAGGGGTGGAAAAACGGGGCCCAGTTGGCCTTGCCCAGGTTGGTGAGTTGCCGCAGGTCCGTACCGTCGGCGTTGCATACGAACAGTTCCATGTTGGTGGGTTGCACCAGCCCTTGTTTCAGCAGGGCCTTGTACTCTTTGATCTCCTCCGGGGTTTTGGGCCGCGAGGCCCGGAACACGATCTTGGACCCATCGGGCGAAAAGAACGCCCCGCCGTCGTAGCCCAGGGCCTTGGTAATACGCTTGGGCTTGGAGCCGTCGATGTTCATCGTCCACAGTTCTAGGTCGCCGGAGCGCATGGAGGTGAACACGATCTTGTCCCCTTTGGGCGACACGGTGGCCTCGGCATCGTAGCCCTTGGCTTTGGTGAGTTGCTTGCGCAGGTTGCCTTTGAGGTCGGCCACGAAAATGTCGTAGTCGTCGTGGATCGACCACACGTACTTGCCGCCGTCGCGCGGGGGCATGGTGGGGCAGCCATCGCCGCCCCGGTGGGTGGAGCCGTAGAGGATGAGCGAGTCGCCGGGCATAAAGTACGAGCACGTGGTGCGCCCGTGCGAGGTGCTGATCATCTGGGGCCGGGCGTTGATGCTGCCGTCGGCCAGGTCGAAGTAGAAAATTTGGTCGCACTCCAGCCCCCATACTTTGTAGTTAGACTGAAAAACGATTTTTTTACCGTCAAAGCTAAAATAGGCCTCGGCGTTATCGCCGCCAAAGGTGAGCTGGCGCAGGTTGCGCAAGTGGCGCTCGCCGGGGTACACCAGCGAGTCGGAGGGCTGGGGGCCATCTGGCTGGCTCATTTGGGCCAACAACGTGCCTGGTTGGGCGCACAGTAACAGCCAGTTTAACCCTAATACCCCTAGTATTTGCTTCATAATAAACTTAGGTTTGCGGTAGAAATTGTATAAATTGCCTGCATTGACTTGATCAAGGCGGGCCAATCAAAAGTTTGATCTTACCCCAAAATTAGACCCAAAATGGCGCGGAGCAAACCCGATCGGCCGTTGGCTACTTCGTCGAAGCGCATTGGCAGCTACCCCGGCCTCACCGTGGTGCTGAGCGTTTCCATCGCCTTGTTCCTCATTGGGCTGTTTGCCTTGTTCACGGTGTATGCCGAAAAGCTGGTGAGCCTGGTGCAAGCCAACTTGGAAGTGCAGGTTTTTCTCGAGAAAGACCTCACCGACTCGGCCCGTAAAGCCCTGGAAGCCAAGCTAACAGCGGCCCCTTACCTGGCCTGGCAAGACGCCGCGCCCCGCTTGCGCTACGTGAGCAAGGAAGAAGCCATGCAGCAAGAAATGGCCGCCAGCGGCGAAGACTTCGTGCGCTACATCGGCGACAACCCTCTGCGCGACTCGTACATCATCAACCTCAAGAACGAGTTCTACCAGCGCGACGCCCTCGCCAAAATCCGCACCGAGCTATCGGCCCAACCCCAGGTGTACGAAGTGATGTACGCCGAGAGCATGATCGAGCAAATCCGCGAGAACATCTTCCGGGCCGAGACGCTCATCGTTACTGTGGCCGTTATTTTATTGGTGTTAGTGGTGGTGCTTATCCGTAACGCCATCAAACTCGCGCTATTTTCCCAGCGGTTCCTCATCCGTAGCATGCAACTGGTGGGAGCCAGTGGCGGTTTTATCAAGCGGCCGTTTTTGTTGCGGGCGGGCCTGCAAGGTATCATGGGCGGCGGGCTGGCTTGCCTGGCCTTGTGGGCCACCCTGGTTTACGTAAATATGCGCGTGCCCGAATTGGCCATTTTACAAAACCACCTGGCCATTGGGGTTTTGTGTATAATTTTGTTGGCCATAGGCGTTACCATTTGCGTGGTAAGCGCGTTCACCGCGGTGAGCCGTTACCTGCGCCTATCGTTGGACCAACTCAACTGATCGCATGACCAAAGAACCATCTGGGGCCAAGGCCGATAATTTTACTCCGGCCGAACCGAAAAACACCGCCCCGTTTGCCCTGGGCCGGATCAACTACATCATTATGCTAGCAGGCATTGCTACCATTGCCCTTGGCTTTGTGCTCATGGCAATGGACAGCGAGCCGCACGGTTTCGGTTTTTTGGGCCTCACCCTGGGGCCAATTGTGGTGATGACGGGCTTTATGGCCCAGTTTTTTGCCATCTTATACCGGCCTAAAAATTAAAATGACCCAAGCGGTCTTATTTCACCATTTTGGGGACACCGGGACCCACGGTTTTCCCCAGTGGTGGCGCAGCCAAGCCCCCGGAAGCACGGCCTTCGGAGGCTTGGTGTACGACCGCTCCCGTGCTCAGGCGCACTTGAGGAGCCTGTCTAATGCTAACTCGGGCCATTCATTTCCCATTTAAACCAAATCCCAAACCTACTCCTAAATTGATAGTAAAATTGTTGCATGCTCAAATGATTGTTCTCCTTGTTTAGGTAGTAGAAATCCGCAATCTCCAATTTGATTTTAGTCTGATTAAGTCTTTACAAATAACGTATTAGAAAAGCCCACTTACCCAGTTTGTCTTAGCATTACTTATTTCCCCAATGACTGTTTTTGAAGCCATCGTGCTGGGCATTTTGCAAGGGCTTACGGAGTTTTTGCCGGTGAGCAGCAGCGGCCACATCGAGCTAGGCAAAATATTGCTGCAAGCCAACTTGGGCGAAGACAGCCTGCTGTTTTCCGTGGTGGTGCACGCGGCCACCGCACTCAGCACCATCGTGGTTTTCTGGAAAGACATTTGGCAACTGCTGCGCGGCCTGTTCCAGTTCCGCTGGAACCCGGAAACCCAGTTTGCGGCCAAAATCATCCTATCGATGGTCCCGGCCGGGCTGGTGGGCCTCACCTTTAAAACCGAGTTGGAAGCCCTTTTCAACGGCAATTTGTTGCTGGTGGGTTGCAGCTTGTTGTTTACCGGCCTGGTGCTGTGGCTCACCACGGTGCTCAAGCCCCGCGTAGCCACCGAGGTGTCGTTTGGGCAAGCCCTGGCCATTGGGCTGGCCCAAGCCGTAGCCATTTTGCCGGGCGTATCGCGGTCGGGATCCACCATTGCCACCGCGCTCATGGTGGGCGTGGACCGCAGCCAGGCGGCCCGGTTCTCGTTTTTGATGGCCCTGCCCGTGATTTTGGGGGCCACTTTATTGGAACTGAAAGATTACCTGGAGGCCCCGGCTGGCCACGCGGCCGGCCTAACCGCCCTCCCGTTGGGGCTGGGGTTCGTGGCGGCGTTTGTTACCGGCCTGGCCGCCTGCCGCCTCATGATCGGGCTGGTGCGCCGGGGCAAGCTCCTCTATTTTGCCATTTACTGCCTGGTGGTAGGGGCCAGCGCGGTAACTTGGGCCTTGTTCAATCGCTAGGGCGGGCGGCTCGGCAACGATGAAATAAAAGGCATTTTGGCTGCCTAGGAAGATGAATGAACCCAGTGCCAACATCTTGGTTATCAATGCCCTGCTTGGTTACGAAATCTTGACTAATTGGGCCGCCAGGTAGTTTGGGCGGTGGCCAGGTCTTTGCCGTCAGTAGGGCGGAACAGGCGGTGGGCCCACTCTAGAGGCTCGGCGGGCAAGGGGCTGGCTTGGACGGTAATGGCCTCGCCCAGGTTGCTTTCGTTACGGAACTGCAAGTCCACCTCGGCCAGTTGGTGGGCAGCCAGGAACCACGGGGGCATCCCCTCCACCAGCCAACGGAAGTAGGCGGCGTTGTTGGTGTGTTGGTTTACATCAATGTCGTACCAGCCCACGGTGCAAACGTGCTGGTGCGGGTCCGGGCCGGGGGGCAGCAGTTTGCCCTTGGCGGGGGGCAGCGGGGCCTCGTCGCCGCCAAAAGTGAACACGCGCAAAAAGTCGGGCACGGACACCATTTGCCGCTTGGCCAGGTCGATGACGGGCCAAGTGCTAGTGGCCTGGGCCAGCAGTTGGCCGCTAGGCCCGTACACCCGGAAATCGCGGTAAAACTGGTATTTATCCACCGCCGAGGGGAACGTCTTGACCACCACCGCCTCCCCGTGGTGAGGGTAAGCGAAAATTTGGAGTTTCATGCGGGCCAGCACCCAGGCCAGGCCACGGGCGTGCAGGTCGTACACCGACATGCCCGCCAGGCGCACGTTGTTGTTGGCCACCTCCTGCAAGTAGTTGACCAAAGCGGGCAGGGTAAGCCGCCGCTGGGCATCCACCTCGTTAGCGCGGATGACGAAGGTTTCGCGGTGCAAGTGTACGTGCGGGGCGTTTTGGTGAGTCATGGCGGGCAAAAGTAGGCCATGCCCGGTTTAATTTGCACAAGGCGGCCAATTGACCCAATTAAGCGTTAACTTTGCCCTTACGTTTTGCGCACCCGCGCGCTGGGGCCGACCGGTATTGACAGCGTGAGTGAGGGCGTGTGCAAGCAGGCCGGGGTTGGCTGATATTACCCGTTAAACAACGTCGCGAACCATAATTGGCGAAAATAACTACGCCCTCGCTGCCTAATTCGGAGAATTAGTTAAGTGAGTGTCCCCGGAGGCCTCCGCGTTGCTGGCTTCCGCTCGGGGGCATCATCCCGCAACGCTGGCCCGTGGGGTAGTTGCGGCCCCTAGGCGAGACCTTTAGCAACTAAGGGGTGGTTGCGGCGTGTTTCCCGCCTGGCCGCCCCCGACAATCAAAGGAAAATAAGCCTGTAGAAAGCACGTTGGCACCATGTTCTGGACGGGGGTTCGACTCCCCCCGGCTCCACGGTTTAAGGAGTTAGTCGCGCTGCAGTTGCCGACCAACACCTGGCAATTTGAAAAGCACCACCGGGCGGCCCGGTGGTGCTTTTTGCTATGTAACCCAGACACTAAGCGGCTAATGCTAAAATGACTGTTGTCTTTGATTATCAATCATTTAAAAGACAGGAAATGCGCAATTTCTACTTGCTTTTGGCATAAACCGCACTCTAATAGACCTCTTGGATATTAGGTTTTTGACTAGGCTTTATACCAGATTTTCGTTCAAAACCCGCCTTTCCCAACCCCACCCTAGCCCTTCCCAAGGGCAGGGCTGATCCGTTCAAAAATATTTCTCGCAAAGCCGCTAAGGCGCAAAGTTGGTTTTGAGCTTTTGGACGTGCCAAACTTGGCGAAAACCATCCCTCCAAGCCACTAAAATTAGAAGGGATCGCCCTTGCCCCAAGGGGAAGCAATGCAATTTCGCCCTGAATAACGATAATCTGCAAAATGCCTAATCTCCTAGTAATCATCGCCCGCCTGGGCGTAGGCGTAAAAGGTATCGAACATGACTTGTTGGGTATCGAGTACATGGCGGGCCTTGGCCAGCAAGGTGGGTTTACGGATTGATTTATTTCTCTGAAAATCAAATACTTCAACTTCTTCCATCTCCATCAAGTTCATGCCCAAATGGTAAAGGGCTTGCTCGGCTTGGGCGCAAAAATCGCGGCGGTTGGCGGCATAGGCCAGCACGTTTACCACCGCGCCGGCGTTATGGCCCAGCACGGTGGCCGGGTGCTGGGTGCGCACGTTGGCCATGCCAATGTACACACGGTAATCGTCAGGGTTGTTCAGCATCGCTTTTTAAAGGGATAGTTGGCGAATTATGATCCATTGGACAGCCGCAAAAGCTGGCCCAAACCCTTCTTAGCCCCTGATTGGTGTAAGATAAAATACGATTATACATTGTTAAGAAAGCTGCGCCCGGCTAGGGGGTAAGCATCGCCAAAATCCGGTCGTAGGCGGCTTGGCGCAGTTGGTCGGCAGTTTGCCCTTGGGGCCAAATGGGTGCCCCAAATTGCACGGTGATAGTGCCGGGGCGGAGCAGCCAGCCCGTTTTGGGCAGCACGTTACGCGAGTTGTGGATGGCCACCGGCACAATGGGAGCCTGGGTTTCGGCGGCCAGTTTAAAGGCCCCGTTTTGAAAAGGGTTTATGGGGGCCGCGCCGTCGTTCATGGTGCCCTCCGGGAAAATGACGATGTGGAAACCCGCCTGGAGCTTTTCCTTGACCAACGCGAAACTGGCCTTGCGGCTTTGCAGGCTCTGGCGGTCCACCGTGACCCCAATGTACCGGAAAATAAACCCAAACACGGGATAGCCCAATATCTCCTTTTTGCCCAAGGCTTTAAACGGCCGGGGGATGGTGTGCACCAGGGCGGGCGAGTCGAGGAACGAGTTGTGGTTGGCCACAAAAATGTAGGTTTGGCCCGGTTGCAGGTGGTGGCGGTCCTTGGCCCGGTAAAACACCCCGCTGAGGGCACTGAACGTAAACCCCCAAAACTTCATGAACACGTTGTAGGCGATCCGGCTCCCGATTTTTTCGTGGACCATAATGGGCAGCACAATAAATGGCAGGCAGAAGGTCATGAGGCCGAAAAAATTGAAGACCGTCCATGCCTGGTAAAAAGGATAGATAAAACGCTTCAATTTCATGGCGGAACCCAAAATTGGCAAAAGCCCAACTAGGTGGGCAAGTAAAAAATGCTACGATACGCGGGGGTGCCACTTTACTTCTTCCACGCCCAACTCGTGGGCCATGGTGCGGCAAAGCACAAATAGGTAGTCCGACAGTCGGTTGAGGTATTTCACCACCAGGTCGGCCACGAACTCGCCAGGCTCGGCGGCAAGGGCCACGGCCACGCGCTCGGCCCGGCGGCAAACGGTGCGGGCCACGTGCCCAAACGACACCGACGGGTGGCCGCCCGGCAGCACAAAATGGCGCAACGGAGGCAAAGCAAGGTCCATTTGGTCCATTGCTTGTTCCAAACGCGCCACGTCGGAGTCGTACAAATCGGGCAAGGGGCGGCGGGTTTGGTCTGGCTCGGAGGCCAAATTGGCCCCGATGGTAAACAACCGATCCTGGATTTCTTTGAGCAGCTCGCGGCGGGGCGCGTTCACCTCCTGGTCGCGCAGCAGGCCCAAGTAACTATTCAGCTCGTCCACGGTGCCATAGGCTTCGATGCGCAAATAGCTCTTGGGCACGCGGGTGCCGCCCACGAGCGAAGTGGTACCCTGGTCGCCGGTACGGGTGTAGATTTTCATATTAGCGGTGGCCTTGAGGGGCGTAAATATACCGCAATGTTACGCAGATTTTCAGGGTTGCCGCTGCCAGTTTGGCCGCTACAACCGGGTAGGGCCTAGCCGCCACCCAGTTTCTTTTTTAGTACGTCCTGTTCTTTTTTGAGGAGTTCAGTTTGCCGCTGGGCCTATTCTTTATGCCGTTGGACTTATCAATCGCGGAAGGGCCGATGCGACTAGGCAGACGAGGCGGAGGGCCATTGCTCCCGCAAAAGTGCGAGCAAGTCTTGGTAAGGCTCTGGGCTTTGATGCCGCTGGCCCAGCAACTGGTAATACTGCTCGGCGGCTTGGCGGAAGGCGGCCTCAAACTCGGGGCGGGCTACTTGCAGGCGGCGTTGGCCCTGGCCAATGTGCAAGTAGCGGTCGTGCCACCAATAGTCGAGGGCAAAATACCCATTATCGACCCGGTGGGTGATGCCGGAAAAGATGGCGGCATAACCAAACTGGATCGTGCTTAAAAAATAATCGAGCTCACAGGCCTCGGTGAGCCAGGGCTGGCCGTCCATGTTGAACACCACGGCCCCGTAGTGGTACTGGCTATCGGGCGCGAGGGCAAATAGCTGGCGCATGGCCTCCTCATCACCGATGGGGGCATACTGCTGGTCGGGCGGGAGTTCTTCCACTTCGCCCCAGTGTTTGCGCAAAAAAAGTTGGATGGTGAACATGGGTGGTTTTAGTCGCCTAAAATGTGAAACTGGCCAATTTTACCGTTGCCTTTAAAGCCCAGTTGGTACCGCACTCCGTCGATGGTTTCCTGGATTTGCCCGTGGCCCCGCTGTTGCTCCAGAATTTCTTTCATCTTAGTTGGGTTACGGTTGATAATTTGCCCAATGGTGCCCGTAATGTCGTCCACGGTGGAACTGGCGGGGAACATCGTGGCCGCTTTGTCATCTAACTTGTAACTGGGGTGGTGGCGGCCTAAAATGTGGGTAAGCCCTTGTTTATCCAGCATTAACGCATGGCCGTTGGAGTGATACACCTGGTTATCAAACTTTTTGACCACTTCCAGCAACTCGGCGGCCTGGGGAGTGAGGTTTTTTTTACCCAGTAGCTTATAAATCTCATCTAAAATATTGCAGGCATTGTGGACCAACCACCCCGCCCGGCCCACGAAATACGTGCCCCATTCGCTCACTTCAAAGTTGAACACTTTAACGCCTCGCTCTTGGTGGCTGCTCACGGCCAGCACGGGTTGGCGTTCGCCCTGGCGGGTGAGCAGCCAATCGTCCACTTGCACGGCCGAGGCGAATTTCCACTCGCCACTGGCCCAAAACGGGTGGCTGGCACTACTCAAAATGGTTTCTTGCGCGGTTTGGAGGCCCCAGAGGCTGTCGATCAGGGCGGTTTTGGTGGCGGTTACGGTTTGCAGGCCAACTTCGCCGCTGGCGGCATTTTGGCTCCACACCCGCTGGCCGATCTGGATGGTCTCGATGGGCACCAGGCCATGCTCGGCCGCCACCAGCGTACCGGCGGGGAAACACGCCTCCACGCACTTTTTGCCCAGCCCGGCCAGGTTTTGGATACCCTCGCGGGCCAGGGTTTTGAGGGCCAGGCCCCGGGCGGCCAGTTGGGCTACTTCGCGTTTGAGGCCCTGCTTGGCCACAGTCCCGGCCGCACGCAAGGCCGTGCGCACCCCGGCTTTGCCCGCCATCATGGCGGCGGTGCCGGTGCCAAAACTCACCACCCCCACGGCAATGCTGGCCACATCCCACACCAAAAAAGCGGCGTTAAGGGCAATGCCCGCCCCGTTACCAGTTTGGATGGAATGGATCAGGTCGCGGCCGCTGCCCCAGATGGGGATCATGCCCTCGAGCAGCCCGGCCTCGCCCACGGCATTTTTCTCCTTCTCAGCCTCAGCGAGCGTTTCCTGAGCCTCGGCCTGGGCGTTTTGCAGCTCGGTTTGCACCTCCGGGGGCAGCGGAATTTGCCCCGAGGTGATGAACTCGATTTTGCCCTGCCCGGCCGCACAACGGATGCAACTGCGCTTCAGCAGCGACTCGCCGCCCGCCATAATGGCCGGGTAAGTATCTTCCCATAACAAAGGCGCGGGCATACACGGGGTGGGCGTGCCCCCGGCCATCTGGGTTAACTTTTTGCAAATGACAAAGCTGGGGATGTTTACGATCGGGGCTTTGTCGAGTTCGTTGGCCACCATGAGGCCCATCACAAACGTGGTACGGGGCGTGGCCTGGAAGGGCGTGGGCACAGTGCCTTCGCTGCACTGCATTAACGCCCCGGAGGTTACATATTCCAGCGGGTGAGACACGGCGGTTGAAATTAGACGCTAACCATTTTACGTGCCCTGTCCGCTTTTATTGTGGAACGATCAATAAAATTTACCATTTCACAGCTTAAACCAAACCGTTCAAAATAGTATTTAACAAAGTAAATACGAAACTATTTTACCCCCAAGCCTTTGAGCTAGTGGTTTTTGCCTACTTTTGGGCGGGCAATAAAATAGGAGAAACTTGCCCTCGCTAACCATGAAAAGAGTATTGATTACGGGGGCCGCCGGGTTCCTAGGCTCGCACCTGTGCGACCGCTTTATCAAAGAGGGCTACCACGTGATCGGGATGGACAACCTGCTCACCGGTAACTTGGAAAACATTGAGCACCTGTTCCCGCTCAAGCAGTTCGAGTACTACCACCACGACGTTACCAAGTTTGTGCACGTGCCCGGCCCGCTGGACTACATTTTGCACTTTGCCTCGCCGGCCAGCCCCATCGATTACCTCAAAATGCCCATCCAGACCATGAAGGTGGGTTCCATTGGCACCCACAACCTCATGGGCCTGGCCAAAGACAAAAAGGCCCGCATCTTGGTCGCCTCCACCTCGGAAATTTACGGCGACCCCGACGTACACCCCCAAACCGAAGAGTACTGGGGCAACGTAAACTCGGTAGGCCCGCGCGGCGTGTACGACGAGGCCAAGCGGTACATGGAAGCCATTACCATGGCCTACCACACGTTCCATAACCTGGAAACCCGGATCATCCGCATTTTCAATACCTACGGCCCCCGGATGCGCTTGGACGACGGCCGGGCCTTGCCGGCCTTCATGAGCCAGGCCCTGCGCGGCGAAGACATCACCGTGTTCGGCGACGGCAGCCAAACCCGCTCGTTCTGCTACGTGGACGACCTGGTGGACGGCATCTACCGCCTGCTGCTCAGCGATTACCCGCACCCCGTCAACATCGGCAACCCCAGCGAGATCACCATCAAAGAGTTTGCCGAGGAGATCATCAAACTCACGGGTACCAGCCAAAAAATCGTGTACAAGCCCCTGCCCAAAGACGATCCTAAACAACGCCGCCCCGACATTACCAAGGCCAAGGAGATTTTGGGCTGGGAGCCTAAAGTAGGCCGGGCCGAGGGCCTCAAAATCACCTACGAGTATTTCAAAAATAAAATTTTGAAGTAATACTAAAATAATTAAATGATTGCATGACTAAATGATTTTTTGTATGATTATCAATCATTTAAAAGACAAAAAACCCGCAATCTCTATTTGATTTTAGTATAAGAAATGGCCGATTGATCGGCTGGTAGGCCCCGCGCTTATCCGCCCGGTTGGACAAACCAAACCCGTCAGGTTTCAAAGACCCGACGGGTTTTTTATCAGCCATGCTTAACGACCTGATCCATCATCGTAATATCCCCTCGAGGTTTTCTGTCGCCATCATCCCACCCAATCGAAATCCCTACAAACCCCTCCCCTACTGGGCCGCCAAGTTGTAGCGCAGTTGCACGCCAAAGGCGGTGCTGGTGCGGCGGAACGAGTTGGAAATGAGCGGCGTATTGATGAGCCGATCAAAATAGAACTGGGCCGTAAGCTGTTGGTTAATGGTGTATTGCAGGGTGGGTTTGATCTGCAAATTGTAGTTGCCCATGGTGGCGGTACTTTCTTGCTCGCCATTGTCGGCAATGCGGCGTTGCAGGGTGCGGGTATCGCGCAGGGTAACGGCGCAGCGGAACTGCAGGTCGTTTTTGAGCACGCGGGTGCCGCCGGGCAAGGCAAAGGGCAGCTTCAACCCGGCTTTTTGGTAGCCCAGGTCGATGGTAAGGTTGTCGTCGCGCATCTCGGTAACTTGGGCGTTGTTGAGGTTGAGGCCCACGTTGCGGGTAATGCCATACCGGATGTTGATGTTGAACCCGCTGACCGTGCGGGCATTGATGCCAATGAGGGGGTTAAACGACTCGGTGAGGTTGATCTGGCCCATCACGAACAGGGGCACCAGTTGGCCGGTGCGCGGGTCCGGGATGGCCAGGGGCAGGTTCTGCTCCCGCACCCGGAAATCCACGAAATCGGCCGAATAGAGTAACGACGAGGTGTAGCTACCCACCGAGTAAGTGGCCTCGTAGTTGTTGCTGAGCTGCACCTGACGGAAGATGTTTTTGATAAACTCGACATTGGTGAGGCCCGAGTACGTGAGCTGCCAGTTGGGCAAGGGAATAGCCGGGAAGGCCGACAGAGACCCCGAACCGGCATCGCGGCCAGTATAAGCGGCAATGAACGACGGAATGAGCACGTCCTGGGCGTTGAGGTCGTAGTCCCCGCGCTCGTTGAGGGCATCGAGCCGCCCCTTTACCAGGGTACGGTTGGCGATAAAATCGTTGAACAACGGCGAGTTGTTGCTGGCATCGTCGCGGGTGAAGGTGGTACGCAGCATCGAGAACGAAATCTGGTAGCTGCCGTTGCGCACCGGGGTTTCCGACTGGTGGCGCTCGTTGGCCAGGTTATAACGGAACACTTCGGAATAGTTGCCACTGGCCCGGCGGCTGGCCCGCAATTGCAGGTCAAAGTCGCGCAAGGGCGACACCGTGGCGCGGATGTTCAGATCGGTTTGGCGGCCCTGCATGAACGAGTTATTTTGCAGCGGGCTGCGCGATAGGCCGCCGTTGAGGGCCAGTTGGTCCTTGATGCCGGGATCCTGGCTACCGAACACGAAGCCCCAACCGGGGTTGATGAACTCGCGGTCCATGCCCAGGAAGGTAGGCGTTACCAATACGCCGGGGATCATGGTGGAGTTGGTGGTGGAGTAATCGACGCTCACCCGCTGCACCGACATGAGCAGGCGGGCCACGGCCTGCACCATGCCCGAGGGCGGTGTGGGATCGCCCTTGGCTTTCTCCGCCTCCTGCATTTTCACGATCTCGGCAATTTTTTCGTTGAGGCGCTCCATTCTGGTGTCCAGCTTGGCCAAGCGGCGGCTTAGGCGGGCGGTGTCCACCGGCTTGGTCGGCTTGATTTTGCTACTGTCAGTAGGCGCGCCCACCAAGGCATTCAATTGATCTTGATAATCGGTCAGTTTGGTTTGATAGCGGGCAATGCGGCGGGCAAACCGGGCGGTATCGTACACCAGTTTGAGGATTTTGCCTTCATATTTATCGATCTTGCCCCGCAGTTTTTCCACTTTGCGGTTAGGCTTGGGGGTAGCGGTGCCGGGCAACTGGCCCATGCCGGGCAGCAACGGCCCGGTAACTTGGTTGGGGTCCACCACGCGGCCGGTTTGGAGGTACTGCTTGCGCTCCGTGAGGCGGTTGAGCCGGTTCTCGAGGCGCAGTTTGCGGGCCTCGCCCTTGAGGGGCACCTGGGCCGCCTGCCCCCCGCGCCCGGGGTTATTAATGCGGCGGAGGGCCGCGCTTTTGTCGTACAAACGCTTAAAATCGGCCTGCCCTTGCAACCGCACCTGGTTGTTGTTCTGCATGTTATTGCCCAAGGTGTCGGCAATGCCCACGGCCCCGGCTTGCCACTGGTAGCCGCCTTGGTAGCGCACGTCGCCCGCCATCCAGTCGGTAAAGTTGAACTTGTCGAACGGCAGGCGGTACTGCACGCCCACTTGCTGCACAAAGTTTTTCATCCGGCCCAGTTGCAGCAGGTTGGTGATCACGCTATCGCGGCGGGTAACGCCGGGGCGCACCAGCTCGCCGTTGATCTCGCCCCGAGGCTCGTCGATGATGGAAAATACCTGGGCCTGGTAATCGAGGTTAAGCTGGCGGGTGAGTGCCCAGCGCAGGTTGTAGGCCCGGTTAAAGGTGAACGATTTTTCGTACAACGGTTGGATACCCGCCGTGGTGTAGTCGGCACTGCGGAGTTGGGTTTTCACGAACCGCCGGTCCACATCGCCGGAAATGATGATGCTGGTGGGCAGCGGGCTAAAGTTAAAATCGCGCAAAAACTTGAGGTTGGGCGAGTTGAACATCACCACGTTCTTGAACGGTTCCAACGGCTGGGCCTGGTTGTTGAAATTGTACACCACGCCCACGCGGGTGAACCGCTCGATGTACTCGGCCGTGCGCAAACTGGTGTTGCGCATTTGGTATTGGGAGAAATTGAAGGCGAAATTCTCAAAATCCCACAAATAAGTTTTGGCGTTGGGCTTGGTTTTGATTTTGCGGACGTTGGTAAAGTTCAGACTTCGTCGCTCGGTGCGGTCGGTTACCAAGCCGCGCAAAATGTCGCCGTCGGCCCGGCTTTCTTCCGATAGCTCCAAGGGCGTGTCGGGGTCCAGTGGGTTGAAAAACGGAGTGAGAATGCGTCTTTCTAAACTAAAAAACATCGGGATGGAAAAGCCCAGTTTCTCGAGGTAGAATTTATCGAGCCGCACAGCCGTGGAGATGTCGTACTCGAGCGAGTTGTCGCGCGAGCGTTGCGAGAGCTTGTCTTGAATACCGCCAAAAAACGGCGTGGAGTAACGCAGCGAGCCGTTGACCTGGGCCAAGTCGGCCAGTTGGGCCTGTAACCGCGACTGCACGGCCCAGCCCGCCTGGTTCACAAAGCCGGTTACCCGCAGTTCGTTGACCCAAATACACACCGAGCGGGGCAACTCGTCGTCGGTTTCGGGGTTGCGGATGCCGATCATCACGGTTTGCACCGAGCTGAGGTCGGGGTTGCCCATGATGGTTACCCTAAAGCGGTCGATGGTGGTGATAAAGGGCACCCGCAAGGAGAGCCGCTGGCGGTTGCGGTCGGCCTTGGCGTTGATCAGGTCGTTGATCGCGATGTCGATTTCGTTTTGGGCGGGCCAAATCACATCCGCTGCAACGTCCGGACCGACCGTGGCCGGGGTGATCTGCACGGGCACCTCGATCTCGTAATAGTTTTCCTTAAAATCAGTGCCGAGGCGCATGAACACGCTCACCTCGCCGTCGCGGATGGGGGTGGCCTGGTTGAACGCTTGGGCGTGGACGAACATCTTGATCCGCTGGTAGTTCACCATGTCTAGCACCACGTTTTTGTAGGCGGCCCGGGCATCGCGGTCGGCCAGGTTGTCCACGCAGAGCCGGAGCGACTGCTCGTTTAAGCGGGCGTTGACGTTGGAAGCCAAGTTCTGATCCCGGCCAAAGCCCGGTGGCTCGCGGTACGGGATGCGGCCCGGTTCGGCACTGTTGGGCCCGTTTTCTTCAATATTCACCGACGACACGGTGAACTGCGCCCGGTACGGCTCACGGGGCAAGTTAAGGCCGGGAGGGGCCAGGTCTTC
>JALONO010000345.1 GCA_025454895.1 Bernardetiaceae bacterium | reverse complement strand
GCACCTCGCCGGTGGGCCGGTGCTCGTGGTGCTGGGTGTGGCCGCCCTGGGTCTCGAGCAGTTCGATATCGGTAATGAGGTCTTGCATGGTTTAGCCCCGGGGACTGCTGTAATACGGTTTTGGGAATTTTGAATGATTTAACGAATGGAAGATCAAACGATTTTAGGCTTTGATCTTCAATCATTTAACGGTGTTGTCAACTAAAGCCTGCGCCTGGTTTAGTGGCAGGGCGCAAAGTTAGGCAGAAACGGCCATTTTTGGTGGCGCAGGGCCGCTATCTGGGTCGGGGAGAGGCACAGGCCCGGCCCCGTCCGGCGGGGGCCATATTTTCCCAGACTTCGGGGCAGGGCCGAGGCAGGTCAATTTTAGCGACTTTGCGCGTCATTGTCTTCACGATCAAGGGTTTGGGCGGCTTCCCGCTGGGCGTGGAAGCGGCGGATATGGGCCGTGATGACCTCCACCTGTTCGGGTGGGAACTCGTGCGCAAAGTACCGTTTGAAAATTTCGGCCACCAGGTCGCCCCGGCCAATGCCCGGGTGGGCCTGCCGGATGCTGTTTTCCACTACCTGGTAAGCGTAGTCGATCATCTCGAGGCCCATGAGCAGCCGCTCTTCCTGGGTTTTAGAGAAAATGATCTCATGCTGTTTTTGCCTGGCCCACTCCGCAGTGTCGTTCATAACAAATTAAAGGTGTTGAGGTGGAGTTCTTGGTACCAATTTAAACAAAATAATTGGGTCGCGAAAAAATATTCGTCAGCCTGTGGATTAAAAGAATCGACAACACGACTAATGTGTATCCGTCCCAGAAGTTAGCCAGGTTACCCTAATTTGGCATTTTTGGGATTTATGGCCCAATTTAGCCGCCATCAAACCGCGACCTCATGAACTGGCGCAGCCTGCTCTCCCGCTTCGGCCCCTACTTCGGGCTTATTTTTGTCCTCCTCATTTTTGCCGTGTTCATGCCCAGCGAACAGTTTGGCCGATTTGTGGCTTTTTACAACCTTAAAACCATCCTCACCCAAACCGTAATCGTGGGCATTGCGGCCTTTGGGATGACTCTTGTGATCATTTCCGGGGGTATCGACTTGAGTACAGGCTCGCAGATTGCCCTGGGCACGGTGGTGGCGGCCCTGGTGCTCAAAGTTGGCGGCGTGGCCGAAGACCCGGGCCTGGGGCTGACCTTGGGCGGGGCATTGGCGGCCATTTTGGCCTGCGGGCTTTGCGGCCTGGTATCGGGCGTGGTCATCGCCAAATTCAAAATTGTGCCGTTTATTGTTACGTTGGGGGCCATGCAAGTGGTGCGGGGCCTGGCCAAATGGCAAGCCAACGAGCAAACGGTGATCACTCCGCAAAACGCTTTGCAGAACTTGATGCGGGTGGACCCCGAACCGGCTTGGTTGGTGTTTGCGCCGGGGGTTTGGCTGGCGTTGCTGCTGCTGGGCCTGTGCGTCATTTTACTCAAATACACCGTTTTTGGCCGGTACATCTTCGCCATTGGCTCCAACGAGCAAACGGCCCGGCTGTGCGGCATCCCGGTGGAGCGGGTCAAGATCATGATCTACACCGTGTGCGGGGTGTTTACGGGCATTGCCTCGGTGATGCAGTACAGCGACCTGGCCGTGGGCGACCCCACCACGGCGGCCGGCAAAGAACTGGACGTGATCGCGGCCGTGGTCATCGGCGGGGCCTCGCTCAGCGGCGGCGAAGGCAGTGCGGTCGGCTCCATTATCGGGGCTTTGATCATGGCCGTGCTGCGCAACGGGTGCAACATGCTGGGCATCCCCACTTACGCGCAGGAGATTATGATCGGCCTCATCATTGTGGGGGCGGTGCTGGTGGACCGGCTCAAACATCGGTTGGCTTAGCTGCCTGCTGGCCTTACTTGTGATCCCGGCCAGCTTATTCTTGTGAGGTAAAGGAAGGACGGTCATTGGCCACCAGGGCGGGCATAAGGCCCGCCCCCACAAGGGGTGCCTTTGGGTTTGACCAAATACTGCCACGGGAAGCCCAAACCTCTACAAAATTAGCCCAACGGCGAAGGGCGCAATTTCGGCCTGAGTACGGGTAATGCGCAAGAGGTATGCTCAAAGAAACTACAACACCCGCCGCATTACCTGGGTTTTACTCTCGGTTTCCTGCCATTCGCGGTCGGGCTGGCTGTCGCGGGTGATGCCCGCGCCCGCGTACAGGAGCGCGTGCCCCTGCAGCAGTTGCATACAGCGCAAATTGACGAAAAGATGGGTGGCCCCTTGCGCGTTTACCGGCCCCAGATAACCGCTGTAAAGCTGGCGGGCGTAGCCTTCGTGGGCGGTGATAAATGCCTGGGCGGCCGGTTGGGGCATCCCGCACACCGCCGAGGTGGGGTGCAGCAATTTGAGCATTACCGAGCCTAGCTCCGGGAAGTTGGTGGCCTGCATGTCCACGGTAAAATCGGTGCGCAGGTGGATCAGGTGGCCCGCCGCCACGGTGCGGGGACCGTCTTCCTCGAACTCCCGCAACCGGATTTTCTTGAAACAGTTAATGATGTAGCGGCTCACCAGGGCCTGTTCCTCAATTTCTTTTTGGGTCCAGGCCGCCTGGTTCAGGTTGGCCAAGTCGCCCCGGTTTTGGGTGCCCGCCAAGGCCACCGTGCGGAACACTCGCTGCTCGTCCAGGCTCACCAGGGTTTCCGGGGTGGCCCCGGCCCAAGTACCCAGCCCAGGTACTGACACCAGCGAGACAAAGGCCGAAGGGTAAGTGGCCACCAACCGCTCAAACAGGGCGGGCAGGGTAAAGTCGGCAGGCAAGGGCACGGCCAAAGCCCGCGAAAGCACCACTTTCTGCAACTGTCCGGCCTCGATGGCGGCAATGGCCTCGGCCACGGTAGCCTTGAACTGGGCCTGGGGCGTGCTGGCCGGCTCGGTGGCCGAGGTAAAATAAGTAACCGACTGTTCATCAGGCACATGGATGGCCTCGCGTGCGGGCAGGTACGGGCGTAGGCGGGCCGTCAGTTGTTCGGTAGGCTCGGCCTGGGCCGACTGCCAGTGGAAATCGGCCCGGAGGTAATGGGCCGTTTGCTGGCCGCCCAGGTAAGGCCCCACCACAAACCCGAACGGGAGGTTTTCCAAGTCCGGCTCGCGCGGGGCCAGGTCGCCGTAAAAATCAATGATAAGGTGGACGGCGGTTTGGTTGGGCAGCCGCCACACGGCAAAAGGCCGTTGCAAGCGCACGGCCAACCGGATGAGGTAGGCCAATTGGCGGGCCGGTTCGGTGGCGAGTTGGGCGGGGGAGGGGCTAGGGCTGAGTTCCAAGGCGGAAACGGGCAATTAGCC
>JALONO010000344.1 GCA_025454895.1 Bernardetiaceae bacterium | reverse complement strand
ATTTTGCACGCCAGGGTTCCCTCGATCCATTTGATCAACTCGCCCGCACTTTGGTCGGTGGTGGGGGTGTCAAAAACGATGGCTTCCCCCTGGTTGCGCACTACCAAGCCGTTGCAAGGAACATTGCCGAACTCATCGGTTTGCTTGTAGGAGATATGCTGAAAAGCGTTTTCCGCGATTTGGACGATTAGCAAATTCTCGGATTTGTAAACCTCTTGGCGTGTAAACCTCTTGGCGGTTGAAAGCCGCCCTTTTTTGGGAGCCGCAACTGAAGAGGGTTGCCGAGGCTAGAATGGCCAGTAAGGGGCGGAGATAGGCTTTCATCTAGGTGGAGGTTTTAATAGGGTTTTGTATTTTGAAAATCAAATAGTTAACTTTAATAGATCGCTTGTCCGCCCACTTTAAAATTGCGTTCCCTCCCCTTGGCTTATCTTGTAGGGGTTTTGCGGACAATCCAACTTGTCCGATTTATGCAGTTTTCAACCCTGAAAGGGTGTAAGGATTATAGTTTTGAGGTTGTTTTTAGATTTTGAACTCCGAAGGAGTGGCATTTTTCCTGTCACCCTTTCAGGGTTTTGCCCGTTTTTTTCGTCGTTTGTCTATCATCATATCATCCCTTCGGGATTTTCCTACGTTGTAATCTCAACCAGTCGAAACCGCTACAAGATTAGCCCCTTGGGGAGGGAATGCATTTTCGACATGGGCAAGGCTAAGTTTTCTAATCCGCCCGGAGGGCCTCGATGGGCTTTACACTGGCGGCCTGCAACGCGGGCATGAGGCCGGCCAAGGCCCCGGCCAGCACCAAGATGAGCGTGCTGGCCACGGCCACATAAACATCCACCTCGGGGCGAGTAAAGTAGGGCAGTTCGGCCCCGGTGGCCTCGATGAGGTAGCGGATGCCGTCCAGCAGGCCAATGCCCGCGAACATGCCCAGGTAGCCCGCCAGCCCGGTAATGAACACCGACTCCTGGATAATGAGGCTCACGATGCTCCACGGAGTGGCGCCCAGGGCCTTGCGCACGCCGATTTCCTTGGTGCGCTCCTTGACGATGATCATCATGATGTTGCTGACCCCGATAATGCCCGCGATGAGCGTACCGATGCCCACCACCCACACAAACAGCTCAATGCCAGCAAATAAGCCCGTGAACCGCTTGAAGTTCTCCTCGTTGTTCCACAGCTCGATGGCCTGCTTATCTTCGGGCGAGAAGTTGTGCCGCTTGGCCAGCATGGCCCGCAGCTCGTTCTCCAACTCGATGGCGGGCTGGCTGCCCACGGGGGTTACGGCGAACATCTGCACCTGGTTGGGCTGGTTGAACACGGCCTGGAGGGTGCTGAACGGGATGTAGGCCCGCTCCTCGTTGCGGCCGTTGTTGCCGCTGCTGGTAAACGTGCCCACCACTTTGAAGTTGATGCCCTTGATGGTTACGTAGTCGCCCAGCCCCAAGGTGTCGGCGGCGGGGCTGCCCGGCTCCAGTTTGGCCAGAGCCTCGGCAAACAGCACCTGGCGCACCTTCTCGCCGATCACGATCACCTTGCGCTGCTCCACGATGTCGCTCTGGTTCAGGAACCGGCCCTGCTTCAGCTTTTCGCCGTTGATGCGGAAAAAGTCATACACCGAGCCAAACACCTGGTACGAACCGTTTTTGCGCTGGTAGGTGATGGTGTACTCGCCCCACACGCGGTTGCGCGGGGCGATTTTCTCGACCTGGGCGGTGTTGCTGCGCAGCAGGCGCAGGTCCTCGTTGTCGAACCGGATGATGCGCCCCGGCTTGCTGCCGTTGTGGGGCAGGCTGGTTTTGCCCTCCCACACCCAAATGCTGTTGCGGGCCTCTTCGGCAAACTCCTGCTCCACCCCGTTTTGCATGCCCTTGCCCGCGCCCAGCAGCAGCATGAGCATAAATATCCCCCAAAACACCCCAAAAGCGGTGAGAAAGGTGCGCAGCTTATTTTGGCGGATGGTGCCAAAAATTTCTTGCCATTTATCTAGGTCAAACATGGTGGGTCAAAATGTTGTACTTGACAAAATGTGGACAATAATCGTAGCCAAATAGCTAGTTTCCTTTGGTGAATTTTTCTAAGGCCAATTTTGCAATGGCCTGGGTAATTTGAGTGGGCGAATGGCAATCGCAATTGCTAAATCCCACCACATAAATATCTTCGCTGGGGATGTAAACCCCCATTGTTTTGAACCCGAATATACTCCCGCCGTGTTCTCGCACAGGTGTGCCGTTGATGTCCCGGAGGTGCCACCCATAGCCATAGGTAAACTCCTCGCCGTTTTTCAAGGTGTACCTAACAAATGCCTTTTTTGCGGTTTCGGCAGAAAGTAATGCATTGGAATTCAAGGCGTTTTGCCATTTCAACATATCACCAAGGGTTGACATTAAGGCCCCGGAAGCAAAAGGTACGCTAAAATTGATCACGGTCTTGTTCACGTAGCCACTTTCTTTCTTTTGGTACCCGTAAGCCCGGTTGGCAACAAGCTGTCGGTCAGTGGCATAGCCGGAATGTTGCATCCCGGCCTTGGCAAAAATCTGTTGACTGATAAACTCCTTGTACGATACCCCCGAAATAAGTTCGATCAGATACCCCAATAGCACATATCCCGAATTGTTGTACTCAAACTTTTCGCCAGGGGCAAAATCGGGAGGTTCGTTTTTGAAAAAGTCCACCATTGCTTTGGGCGACATTTCTTTTTGGGCAATTTCGCCCAAAGTTTTCATTTTGGTAAAATCCTTGATCCCCGAAGTGTGCGTTAGCAAATGATGAATGGTGATTTTATCGCCCGCCGGGTAATCGGGGATAAACTTCGCCAGGTAATCGTTGGTGCTTAATTTCCCTTGGTCCTCGAGGATCAAGATGGCAATGGCGGTGAATTGTTTGGTCATGGAACCCAGTTGAAACACATGTTCGTTGGTCAGGTTGCTAGCTAATTCCAGATTGGCTTTGCCAAAAGCCTTTTGATAAATCGGCTTGCCCCCCTTGGCGACCATAAATACCCCGCCGGGGCCATTTTGATCTTTAAACTCGGCCAAAACGAGTTTATCAATACTCTTTCTTAAATTTTGGGCAAACCCTTTGGTGGAAGGGCTGGCCATAAAGAAAAACAAGAGTAAAAAGGATTGAATTTTACCTAAGCGGTTCATGTTGCGGTTAATATATTTCAGGGCAGGTTATTAAAGGCTAAAACTCATCTTTACCTTGTACCTTTTCACGTCGTTGGGTAGCTCTTGCACCAGTTGCAATACCTCTTGGTTTTTTTTGCTGACCCAAAAAACTTCTTTGTTGCCAGGGGTTTGGTGGGTGAGCAGCCAGCAGTCCACCTCCTGACCGTTATAACCGGCCAACTTGCCCGAGCCAGTTACCGTGTAGGCCACAGTTTGGAATGGGGACGACGTGCCGGGGTCGTAGAACGGTACCAGGAACGTGCGGCCTTCCGCATAAGGCAGCAAGGGGAACACCTCCATATCCAGGTGCCAGTTGAAGTAAAATTGCCCTTCAGCCGACTTGAACGCGGCCCACATCCGTTTTTTGGCTTTGGCCGTATCGGCTTCGGTAATGGCCTGGCCTTGCTGGGCCAAGGTGTTGGCCACCAGGTCCACGTTTACCTCGCCGCCGCGCTGTTTCCACCAAAACTGGTGCTGCAACGGCCGGAAACTTTTGGCCTCGCACACCGACTGCACCGTGTGGACGATGGTGTCCTTGTCCTCCCACTCTTGGGTAACGGTAATGACTTCTTGTCCGTTTTGGCGGG
>JALONO010000343.1 GCA_025454895.1 Bernardetiaceae bacterium | reverse complement strand
GAGCGCGGTTACGGGCGTGTGGTCCAACCAGATCGGGTTTTCCTGGCAGGGGATGCCGCCCGACCTGCAACCGCTCTTTGGCACCATCGCCGTGACCCACGACTACGGGCAAACCGTGGGCTGGCAGTTTTTGCAAGGCCGCGATTTCTCGCGCGACTTTTCCACCGATACTTCTTCCATGGTGCTCAACGAGTCGGCCGCCAAGTTCATTGGCTTCAAAAATCCAGTTGGCGAAATAATCAAAAAAGACAATAAGGAATATAAAGTTATCGGGGTGATCAGGGACATGGTGATGCAGTCGCCGTATGAGCCGATCCAGCCCACCATTTTTTTCTTGAACTATGGCTGGGCGAACCAAATTTTCGTGCGGCTCAGCCCGCAACTGTCGGCCAGCGAGGGACTGGCCCGGGTCGAGAAGGTGTTCCAGAAGCACAACCCGGCCAGCCCGTTCGACTACAAGTTTGTGGACCAGGAGTACGCGGCCAAGTTCTCGGCCGAGGAACGGGTGGGCAAACTGGCCAGCGTTTTTGCCGGCCTGGCCATTTTCATCTCCTGTTTGGGGCTGTTTGTACTACCTCATGGACCACTGGCTGGCCAACTACCAGTACCGGGTGGGGTTTTCTTGGGGGATTTTTGCCGCCGCCGGGCTGGGGGCGGTGCTGGTCACGCTGCTCACGGTGAGCTACCAGGCCATCCGGGCGGCCAACCTGGACCCCACCCAGTCGCTGAGGACGGAGTAGGAACCAAGCTTGTCTCTCACACCCTAAGGGTTTTGGAAACCCTTAGGGTGTGGAGGAGATAGCTTCTCTACTTCTTAAACGAAAAACCCCAAGGGCTAACCAGCTCTTGGGGTACTAAAGTTCAATTTGCGGAACCCATACCAAAGTCAAATGTCGATTACGGGTTCTCTACCTTTTAAATAATTGAAAATCAAAGTGAAAAATCCTTTAATCATGCAATCATTTAGTCATTTTATTGCGCTACGGCAGCAACACCCGGTCAATTACGTGGATCACGCCGTTACTGGCCACGATATTGGCCTGGGTAACGTTGGAGGCCGTGCCGCCATTGCCGTTGCCACGCACCGTTACCGGGTTGAGGCCGATGGTAACGTTACCGCCCTGGGCCGTGGCCACGTTGCCCGCTGCCAGGTTGGTAGAAAACACCCGGGCTGGCACCACGTGGTAGGTGAGAATACGGGTTAGCGCGGCGGGGTCGGCGGCGTTGATGGCGGCCGCGTTGGTAAAGCCTGCCGCTTGGAAAGCCGCATCGGTGGGGGCAAACACGGTGAGCGGGCCAGGGCCACTCAATACCTGGGCCACGTTGGTAGTACCTTGGCTGGCCCGCAACACGGCGGCCACCAATAACGAGAAGTTGGGGTTGCCTTGGGCCACTTGCACCAAGTTGCCGGCCGGGGGCAGCAGCACCTGCTCAATAATGTGGATCACCCCGTTGCTAGCGTCCACATCAGGCGTAATGACCCGAATACCGTTAACCGATACCCCGGCCGCATTGCGGGTAATAAACAGCGGCACATTGCCCAGGGTATTCACCGACGTGTTGTCGGCGGTGGGGATGGCGCTCGCAGGCGTGCGGGTGCCCAGCACGTGGTACTGCAAAATACTGGTGAGGGTGTTTACCGGCGCAGCGTTGATGGCGGCCACATCGGCAAAGCCCGCCGCCCGGAAAGCGGCATCGTTGGGGGCAAACACAGTGAGCGTGCCGGTGCGCAGGGCATCGGCCAGGCCGGCCCGTTGTACTGCCGCCCGCAGTAAAGTAAAGTCGTTGTTAGTAAGCACAATGTCGGTGATGCTCTGGGGGGCCGGGGCATCGTCGTCGTTGTTGCAGGCCGCCAGGCTCAAAGTAGCAAGGGTAGCCAAGGTTACGGCCAGCATCCGGGCCGAGAGGAAGGAGAACTTCATAGTTAATGTTGATTTTAATTGGTTAAACTATACTCCCGATACCCGGTGGCCCGGCAAAGGGTAGGGTGGCCAACTCCCAGTTGTCTAATAATAGGAGTGAATGGGGCAAAATCGGGAGCGAACCGTAGCCCACTTAGATGAAATAACGACTGATTTAAATTGCCCAGTTTTTGCGAGGCATTTTCCTAACTAAAAATCACGATCGTGCAACACCTACTAGGGCTGGGCCAATGGGCCAAGTACGCCCTCCTTTTTTTACTGTTGGGTTTGGCCCGCCCGGCCCTGGCCCAGCTTAGCCTGGCGCAGGCACTGCGGGCCGCCCGGGCGCACAGCCTGCACCTGCAAGCCGAACACCGGGCCGTGGAGCAGGCCCGGGCTGCCACCGTGGCCGCCGCTGCCCGCCCCAACCCGGAGGTGAACCTGCAACCGATCCAGCTCACCGACCGGGCTTTGCACGCCGAGAACACCGGGTTTTTCCACCCGGCTAACCAGCAGCTTTGGTTTCAAGTGGCCAAAAACCTGCAAGTGGCCGGGCAGCGGCAGCATAAAATCCAACTGGCCCAGGCCAACCTGCGCCTGCGCGACTGGGAACGGGCCGACGTGGCCACCGAGCATTACCGCCAGGTGGCCCACCTGTGGCTGCACGGGTGGCATAAGTGGAAACAAATCCAGATATTGGGCTACGAAACCGCCGACATTGAGCGGGTGCTGGTCTTTTTGCGCCAGCAGGGCCTGCCGCCCGAAAGTTCGGAGATGGTGCGGGCCTCGCTCATTAAGGCCCAGTACCAAGCCCGGCTGAACCTGCTGCGCACCGAGTACGAAAACCTACTGGCCGCCTTGCAACTGGGCACCGGACTAACTGCCCTGGCCAGCATCGACACCGTGGCCCCAGTGCGCGGGCTGGCCGTGCCCCTCCAGCGCGACTCGTTGTTCAGCTTTGCCCTGGCCCGCCGCCCGCAGGTGGGTGCCGCCCGGCAAATGCAGCAGGTGGCCGCCAGCCGCCAACGGTTGGAAAAAGCCAACCGCTGGGGCCAGCCTACCCTGGGCCTCATCTACAACCCCCAAAACTTGGTGCCCTACTGGGGCGTGTACGCCATTGTGCCCATCCCCGCGCTTGACCGAAAGGTGGGCGAGCGGCAAATGGCCCAGCAAGAACTGGAGCGGGCCAAGTTGCTTACCAACCTGGCCGAACAACGGCTGGCCGTGGACCTGGCCAACGCCTGGCGCGACTACGAAACCGCCCAGCAAAATGCCCGCCTCGTACCCCCGCTCCTGCCCCGGTTGGAGCAAGATTTCGAGCGGATCAAAGCGGTGTTTTTCCGGGGGCAAAACGAACTGACCCTGCTCAACTTTTTAGAAGCCGAGCGGGAACTGTACGAGGCCCAGTTGCTGCAACTAGAATACGAGGTGGCCCAATACCAGGCACTGGTGGAACTGCTATCGGTGAGCCAGGTGCTGGCCAGCCTGGCCGAGGCAGAGTAGTGGGGCGGCCCTGGGGCCAAAGGGCCGCCGGATGGGGAAATTCCGCCGTTCGCCATTTCAAAAAACCAGCCGTTTAGCGGCCCAGACCCTTTTCCGCCAGCGAGTTGCCTAATTATCGACCAACCGATGTATCTTAGCCCGGTCATTAGTTAAATAAATATGGAAAGAAGACAATTCGTGCAAACCGCCCTAGCCGCCGGGGCCGGGCTGGGCCTGGGCGCCCCCGCTTGGGCCGCCCCTAAGGCCGGGCACAAGTTTAACCTCAAATACGCCCCCCACTTCGGCATGTTCGAGAACAGCGCGGGCAAAGACCTGGTGGACCAGCTCAAGTTCATGGCCGATGAGGGTTTTACCGCCCTGGAAGACAACGGCATGATGGGCCGCCCCACCGACGTGCAGACCAAAATCGGCGAAACGCTGGCCAAGCTGGGCATGACGATGGGCGTGTTCGTGGTCGACGGCGGCGACAACTGGAAAACCTCGCTCACCACGGGCAAGCCCGAGTTCCGGGACCAGTTCCTCAAA
>JALONO010000342.1 GCA_025454895.1 Bernardetiaceae bacterium | reverse complement strand
ATCACACTGCGGTTGCCGATCTCCACTTCTTGGGTCAAAAAGCCAATAGAACTGAAAACCAGGGTAGTAGCCCCATCAGCAACGTTGAGGCGGTAGCTACCGGTGGCATCGGTGGCCGTACCAGTCGTGGTGCCCTTGATCAGCACACTGACGCCCGGCAGGGGCGAGTTGTCCTCGCCGGAGAGCACTTTGCCCGTGATGGTGCGTTGGGCCAGGGCCGATAAAGCCCCGCCGCCCAACATCAATGTCACCAAAACAAGCCTGAGTAAGGATTGCTTCATTTGTTAATGAATTAGAAAAGAAGAAAAAACAGTTAGAGTCAACAGGGTCTGTTGAAACACCCTAGGAAAGGGTAAAAGGGAGTTGAGCTAATCGCTCGGCTAATGTGTTAAAAAAACGTTAAACAAACAAGGAATTGGATGAATAAAATGTTTGTCAGTCAAAAAGATCAAGTGGATAAGGCCGAGGTAGTGGGCAAACTCGTTGGTTTTTATTCCCCTCTTCTTCACTTGACTTATCTTATTGTATTTTTTACACTAATTACTTACCTTTACGCCCCAGAGAAGTTACCGCACCCGGCTTGTTTTTCTTTTCTGAGAAAGGAAAGTGCGTAACTATTTTAAGACTAATCTTTTAAGCGGATAAAATTTAGCGATATGCAATTGATCAAACTGGCCGGGGCCGTGCTCAACCAAACCCCGCTGGCCTGGGAAGCCAACTTGGCCAACATTTTGGCCGCCCTGGACCAAGCGCGCACCCAAGGGGCCAGCATCGTGTGCCTGCCCGAGCTGTGCATCACGGGTTACGGCTGCGAGGATGCGTTCTACGCCCCCGGCGTGCAGCAAACCGCCCTGGAGATCCTACTGCACGACATTGCGCCGCGCACCCAGGGGCTGGTGGCTTGCGTGGGCCTGCCGCTCATGTACCAAAACCGGATTTTCAACACGGCCTGCCTGCTGGTAAACGGCCAGGTGGCGGGTTTTGTGGCCAAGCGGTTTTTGGCGGGCAACGGCATCCACTACGAGCCGCGCTGGTTTACCCCCTGGCCTGAAGACGAACGGGTGGACGTGCGGCTGCCCAACGGCCAAACCGCGCCCCTGGGCGACATTTATTTTAACGTGGGCGGGGTGAAACTCGGCTTCGAGATTTGCGAAGACGCTTGGGTGGCCAACCGCCCCGGCCGCAAACTGTACAGCCACGGGGTGGACGTGCTGCTTAACCCCAGTGCCAGCCATTTCGCTTTTGGCAAACTGGCCGTGCGCAAGCGGTTTGTGCTCGAGGGCAGCCGGGCGTTCGGCACGGCTTATGTGTACGCCAACCTGCTGGGCAACGAGGCTGGCCGGGCCATCTACGACGGCGGCACGCTCATTGCCTCGTCGGGGAACTTGCTAGCCGTGGGCCCGCGCCTCACTTTTCACCAAGTGCTGGTAACCAGCGCCGTGGTGGACATTGCCGAGGCCCGCATGGCCCAGGCCCAGGCCAGCACGGTATTTAACGTGCCCCAAATGCAGGACCACTGCATCGACGTGCCGTTCACCTTCCCCGCGCAAGCCCCGGAGCCAGCGCGCCCGCACGACCTGGCGTGGGAGCATAGCCCCACCTTGCAAGAAGAAGAATTTGCCCGCACCCTGGCCCTGGGCCTATTCGATTACCTGCGCAAAAGCTACTCGCGGGGCTTTGTGGTGTCGCTCAGCGGCGGGGCCGACTCGGCGGCCATTACTTGCTGCGCCTGGCTCATGGTGCAACTGGGGTTAGAAAGCATTGGTTTAGAAGCATTTAAGAAGAAACTCGACTATTGGCCTGCGCTGCAAAATTGCCAAACCGCCGCCCAAATTTGCCACGAACTGATCGCCACGGCCTACCAAGCCACCCGCAACAGCGGCGAGGTAACCCTGAACGCCGCCCGCCAGGTGGCCCAGGGCGTGGGTGCCCAATTCCACGAGTTCAACATCGACACCATTGTGGAAGGCTATAAAACCATTGTGGAAGGCGGCCTGGGCCGTCCGCTCAGTTGGGCTACCGACGACATCGCCCTGCAAAACATCCAGGCCCGGGTACGCAGCCCCAGCATCTGGATGCTCACCAACGTGCGGGGGGCCTTGCTGCTGTCCACCTCCAACCGCTCCGAGGCGGCGGTGGGCTACGCCACCATGGACGGCGACACCTCCGGCGGCCTCAGCCCCATTGCGGGCATCGACAAGGCGTTTTTGCGGCAGTGGCTCCGGTGGCTCGAGACCGACGGCCCGCTTACCGCGTCTGGCCAGCCGCTCACCGTGCCCGCCCTGGGCTACGTGAACCGCCAGGCCCCCACCGCCGAGTTGCGCCCGCCCGAAAACAAACAGACCGATGAGGACGACCTGATGCCCTACGACCTGCTCGATGCCATCGAAGAGGCCGCCATCCGCGACAAAAAAATGCCCATCGAGTGTTGGCAACTGATGCAGGTCAAGTTCCCGCACTACCCGGCCGCGCAGCTCAAGGCCTGGGTCGATAAGTTTTTCCGCCTCTGGTGCCGCAACCAATGGAAACGCGAACGTTACGCCCCCTCGTTTCACCTGGACGACAAGAACCTGGACCCCAAAACCTGGTGCCGCTTCCCTATCCTGTCGGGCGGCTTCGAGCGCGAGCTCCGGCAACTGGCCGGGGCTTAGCGGCCGGGTTCTTGCTGGGAAAGGGTGGGGCTGTTGGGTAAGTCAAGGGCTTGGTGCCAGGCCCTTGGCTAAAGGTCATTGCCTAAAGGTCGTCGGGGCTTTGTCCAATTGGCTTTTTACGAAAATCAAAGCGGTTTCTTCGTTTTTCATAAACGGGGTTTCTTTCCCGTCTTTTTCATCGATGAGTTCCACGGTCTCGGTCAGCACCCCTTTTTCGTAGTCGTAGTTTTGGGTAATCCTGAACTTGTTGTAGGGCATAAACCTACTGGCATTGGGCACATACATGGTCAGCGTGGATTGGCGAAATTCGGGGTCGGTAGTTCCGGTTCCGTTGCCTAGCGATGCCTGGATGGCTGCCTGCACCTTCCCGTCAACCAGATTTTGGTAGGCCACCTCAAAATACATGGTTTGGTCCCTGGCGCCCGCTCTGCCGTCATAGTCCGGGTGGATGCGGTGAAGCGATTTCACGGATTTCCAACGGTTGTCGTAACGCTTTTGCACCACGTCAAATTGGTAATCGTAGCTTTCGGCCCTTAGCCATTGCCCGTTTTCGTAGCGGTACGCTTTGCTGATGCCATTCCAAATGATCGTGTAGGTGTCGTCTAGGGCCACGGAGCGGTTGAGCGGGATAACGGCTGGTTCTGAACTGCTGCAACTGGTCAAAAGCAGAAAAGCGATGGCCACAACGGAAAAAATTGCCTTTTTCATT
>JALONO010000341.1 GCA_025454895.1 Bernardetiaceae bacterium | reverse complement strand
GTTGATCAACTGGGGCAGGGCCGCAAAGTCGGTGGCCGCGTCAAAATCGCCCCGCAGGTAGCCAAACGAGGGCAGGGTGGTGCCGGTGCCATCGCCCCCTACATAAACCGTGTTGTACCAAAATTTTACAGGGTCAGGCGTGGTCAAATTGTTCCACACCCCCAGGTAGTGGGTATTGTCAGTACTGCCCACGCCCAGGGTGATCATGTTGTTGAAAATGTAGCAAGCTGCGCCTACCCCGCGAACGTTAATGCCCGCCGCTACCGAATTGCTACCACCAGTCGCACAACGGATGTCATAAATCCGGTTGTTCCGAAACTGGCCCTCAACCCCACCCGTGAGCATCAGGCCAATGGCCGAAGTGCCGCTGGGAACATTGGCCGTTAGGTTATAGATGGCATTCTGGCTAAAAATATGGCTGGCGGCCGAAGTGAACCTGGCCCCCACTACACTCGCGATGGCCGTCCCAAAGCTTTGGGCGGCAGCCCCGGTCAGGGTGTGGAGGTTGTTTTGGTCAAACGTAACCCTGCCCGTGCCTGTGTGGTTGTACCCATACAAAAATGAGTTGGCATTCACCGAGTTGTTGGTCAGGTTGCTCACGGTGTTGTTGGCCAGCGTGCTGTTGCCCGCGCCCGTGTACGCAATGCCCGTCATGAAAACGTCTTTGGGCGTGTTGGCGCTCATTAGCCCAAAGCTGACGGTATTCTGTTCCACCCTCAGCCCGCTACCAGACGGGTTGAGCACCATGCCTTGGTAGGTAAACGTGCGGCGGTTGGCCCCGTTGGGGTACTGCAGCACCGTTTGGCCCACCGCATTGTTTTGCACAAAACCCCTGGCTCCATTGCCGGAGAAATTAATGCCGATAAACGGATAGTTGGTGCCCGCGCCACCGCCGCTGGTAGCGTCGCCCGTGTCGTCCAGGTTAATGGTGATGGGGTAGGCCTGACTGCCCACCACGTTGTCGCGCACGGAGGCAATGCCATTGGCCCCGGCATTGATGCTGATGCCCGTAAAATTGACCCCGCCAGTACCGACTGAAAGACTGGTGGGCACCACAGTATGGGTGATGTTGCCCACCACATTGCCTTCTACCTTAATGCTGTCGTTGCCACTGGTGCCCACGATAAATGCCTGGATGCGGCTGGCCTTGCCCGTCCCCTGGTTGAGCACAAACCGGTTGCCCGCCGCTTGGGGTGCCTGCCCGCCAAAGTAGTTGTTTCGGACTACGATTTTGCCATTGCTATTGAGGCTAACCGCATCGTAATACACCTCGTTGTTATTGGTCGTGTTGAAATTTACTGTCTGGTAAATACTGTTGTTCTCAAAGCGGAGATTGGTATTGAACCCGTCGGAGGAGACCACCCCGTTGCCCGAACTAGCCCGGAAGAAGTTGAAAAACAAATTGTTGGTAACGATCACATTGTTGTTGGTGGTGGCCGCCACTCCCCCGTTGATCACCAAGGCCCGCGTGGGCGTGCTAGAACCGTTGATAGGGGCAGTAGGCGTACCAAACTGCCCAAACGAGCAGCCATTAATGGTCAGGTTATCGTTGCCCGTGGTGCCGGTACCGGGAGTGACGAACACCGTGCCGTTGGTAGTATTGCTGTTGTTGGTAAAGACGCACTGCTGCAACTGGTTATTGGTCGCATCATTGCTAAACTGGATCGTTACGTTATTGCCTGTTTGCCGAAACGTGAGGCGGGCGGCCCCGGTCAAGGCCCCGCCATTGCTGCCGTCGATGGTTACCCAGTCGGCCCCGTTGAAGTTGATGAGCGGATTGCTGCCACCTGTCAGCAGCACGTTGGCCACACTCGGCCGCACGGTAATCACGTTGGCCGCGCTCATGCCCGTGAGTTGCAACAACGGGTTGGTCCCGTTCTCGGTAGGAATGCTGGAGTTGATGTTAAAAGTATTGGCCCCGCTCACGTTGTTAACAAAGTTCAACACCTCAAAAAAACCGCCCCCGTTGCGGGTGAGGCTGGTGAAGGTGGCCGTAGCCGCCGCCACCGAAGCCGCCGTGCCCACGGTGTAGTTGGCCTGGGTGGGCATGGTGCCCAGCGGGAAAATGGAGATGTCGTCGATGTCCAGTTGGAAGTTGGACGCCACCGCCGGGTTGAACACAAACTTAAAGTCGGTGAGGTCTTGGGCCGCCTGAATTGTTCAGGGCGATGGTTACCCGCTGGTTCTGGGCCAAATTGCCCGCGTTCACGGTGGCTACGCTGGCCGCCGAGCTGAGCCGGAACGTGTTGGTAGTGGACAAGCCAAAGTGGATCCCAAACTGGGCATAAGGGGTGGCTTCCACGGTGGTGTTGGCCGCAAAGCCCGAGCCCACTTGGAACGTGCCCGCCAGGGGAGTACCCGTAATGTTGGCCGTGGTCACCGTGCCGATCGTGAACCGGATCATCAGGCTCGTTTGGGGCGAGGCCAGGGCCGCCCCGGTGTGGTCGGCAATATTGGTAGCCCGGGTAATGCCCGAGGCCGTGTGCCCGCCCGTGCGCGCGAAGCGCAGGGCGTTGCCGCTGATGGTGATGTTATTGTTGGTTCCGTTGGTGATGTTATCAAACTGCCGCAGGTTGGGCGTGGCCGAGGCGTAATCGCCCACGGTGCCACTGAGGTTAAAATCTTGGTTAAAAAATTGGCCGAACGCCTGGGGGGACATTACGGCAAACAAAAAAAGGAAGGTCAATATCCGTTGCATATTCCGACGGGCCACTTGGAAAGCACTGGTCCACTTAGTCCGTAGCCAATAGCACGCCGTTTTACGCGCGCGCGCGCGCGTGCTTGTAACATGCGAGGGCGTATGCGCAACAACAACGTGCAGCCAATCAATTTCCTGCAGGTGAGCGAGGGCAATCCGCGGTCAGCCGCCCAGAACCAGCCCCTGGGAACGGTTCCAGGATTATTTTGGACAGAAACTTACACAGCTAAGTAAAATCAAAATCGAGGAAATTTTCTCGATAACGGCCTAGTTTTGAGTAGCCAACCGATGAGTGCTCCGCAAGGTCGGGGGGATGATTTAACTCACGAAACTGGAGTTCCCCAAGGCTAATCCTAAAGTGACGGAATGCTGGTCTGATCAAATGATTTTTCTTCTTGATTATCAATTATTTACAGCATACGAAAATACGTAACTGATGCTTGATTTTAGCATAAGCGGGTTTAAGCAACGGTTGAAAATCAGCCGAAAGCCTCTCATCACCTAAATCTGTTTCAAATACTTATGGCTTCCCAACCTCTACGCCTTGCCCTGACGGGCCTCGTTTGCTTTTTAGTAGGCGGCCTGGCTTCGCGCACCCTCGACTTACCGCCCATTGAGGCCCCGATGGTGCGCCAAGCGGCCCAACTCATCGGCCTGGATTTTACCCCGGCCGAGATTGACAGTTTGCTGCCCAACCTGACCCAAAACCGCCAGAGTTACCAGCAACTGCGGCAAGAAAACCTGCCCAACCACTTGGCCCCGGCCCTCCAATTTAGCCCGTTGCTGCCCGGCCAAACGTTGCCCGCCCGCCGCGAGCCATTTGAACCAGGCCCGGTGGGTAAGGTTAACCGGCCCGCTAACCGCGACGAGCTGGCCTTTTACTCCGTGCGCCAACTGGCCGAGTTGCTGCGCACCCGCCAAATTACCTCGGCGGAACTGACCGAGTTTTTCCTGGCCCGGCTGCGCCAACACGGCCCGGCCCTGGCCTGCGTGGTTACCCTCACCGACTCGCTGGCCCGCCAGCAGGCCCGCCAAGCCGACCAAGAAATCGCCGCTGGCCGCTACCGGGGCCTGCTGCACGGCATTCCGTTTGGGGTGAAGGACCTGCTGGCCACCCGTGGCTACAAAACCACCTGGGGTTCAGCCGCTTACCGCGACCAAATGATCGACCTGGATGCCACCGTGGTTACGCGCCTGCGGGAGGCCGGGGCCGTGTTGCTGGCCAAACTGAGCCTGGGCGAGCTGGCCATGGGCGATGTATGGTTTGGCGGCACCACCCGCAACCCGTGGGCGCCCGCGCAGGGGAGCAGCGGCTCGTCGGCCGGGTCGGCCTCGGCGGTGGCGGCGGGGCTGCTGCCCTTCGCCATCGGCACCGAAACGCTCGGCTCCATCGTATCGCCGGGCACGGTGTGCGGGGTAACCGGCCTGCGCCCCACCTTTGGCCGGGTGAGCCGCCACGGGGCCATGACCTTGGTATGGAGCATGGACAAAATCGGCCCCATGGCCCGCACCGTGGAAGACTGCGCCTTGGTGTTCCAGGCCATCCACGGGCCGGACGGGCAAGACCCCACCGTGGTGGACGCGCCCTTTAATTACCGCCCGGCCCGCCTCGACGTGAAGAAGTTGCGCATTGGCTACCTGCACCGCGACTTTGCCCGCAATTACGCCTTTAAGCAACAAGACTCGCTGGCTTTGGCCCAAATGCGGGCCTGGGGCTGGCAGTTGGTGCCGCTGGAACTGCCCGAGTTTCCCGTGCGCAGCCTGCGGTTCATCATCGATGTGGAAGCGGCGGCCGCGTTTGAGCGGCTGGTGCCCGCCGTGGAGTACCTGCAAGCCAACCGGGTGCGCACCCGCCTCATGCAGCAAATGGCCGAGAAGTTGAAAACGGTGGATGTGTACGTGGCCCCTTCGTGGACGGGCAGCAACCTCACCCTCACCAACCTGACGGGCCACCCGTGCGTGGTGCTGCCCAACGGGTTTGGCCCGCAAGGCACGCCCACCAGCCTCACGTTTGTGGGCCAGTTGTTCGGCGAGGCGGAGTTGCTGGCGGTGGCCGGGGCCTACCAAGCCGCCACCAGGTTCCATCAACGGCACCCTTTTTGGGGAATGAATTGCAGGCGGGGGCGATGGTAGGGCACGGGATACACCCTGGCTTTACGTTAAGGGCAGCGAGTGCGCCTGGGCACCTAGGTTTGCCCCGCCCGGCGACCGGCAGGCGGTGAGGTACGAACCGGTGCGCGGGCAGGTGGGGGTAAGCACCGCCTGGCGCAGCCGGGCAAGCGCGCCCCCGCCCGCCCGCGCACGGGAACGCACGTGTACCCTAGAGGGCGCCGCACCGCGACCAACGATGGAAACGCCCTGGCCCTGGCGCCAAACTAAAAAAAACGGCGAAATCCCGCCGAAAAAAGCGGGTTTGCGTTGTCGAACATCCGTTTTCGGGTAATGTGCCTACTTTTGCCCCGGCATTAATAACGGGCCTGGGCAGGCCGCTAGCTCCGTACCTGATCGCCATTTTCCGGGGTGCTTTGCCGCAGGGCAAGGCTGAGATGATACCCGCTGAACCTGATCGGGGTAATGCCCGCGAAGGGAGAATCCACGTTATTGCCATTCTGGCCGTAACGTTAGCCTTTCATCTTCTGCCATTAGGCATCCCGTCTATTTGTTTTACCTAAACGTTTAAAACAATGAAGACGGTTGTGTTTCTTCTTTTTAATACATTGATTATCGGTGGCTTAGGGCAGATTGCCAAAGGCCAGGGCCAGTTGACGCTGCGGGGCCAAGTGATAGCCCTGGAGGCAGGCGGCGGGCAACCGCTGGCGGGGGCCAACGTGCAGTTGTTGGGCACGGCCAAAGGGGCCGTTACCGATGCCGAAGGCCGTTTTGTGATGGCCGGGCTGGCGGCGGGCGAGTGGGTGATCCAGGTGAGCTTTGTGGGCTACCAAACCGTACAACAACGAGGGCAACTGCCCGGCCAGGCCGAGGTACGGGTGGAACTACCGCCCGCTACCGAGCGGCTGGCCGGGGTAGAGGTGAGCGCGGCCCGTTACCTGCCCCCGTTCACGAAAACTGACGTGGGCCGGGCCGAACTAGCGGCCCAAAACCTGGGGCAAGACCTCCCGATTTTGCTCAATTTCACGCCCTCGATCGTAACCACGAGCGATGCGGGCGCGGGCGTGGGCTACACGGGCCTGCGCATCCGGGGCAGCGACCCCACGCGCATCAACGTAACGCTCAACGGCATCCCGCTCAACGATGCGGAAAGCCAGGGCGTATTTTGGGTAAACATGCCCGATTTTGCCAGTTCCGTGCAAAACATCCAGGTGCAGCGTGGGGTGGGTACCTCGGTCAACGGGGCCGGGGCCTTCGGGGCCAGCGTCAACATCACCACCCTGGAGCCGGAAGACCGCGCCGGGGTGGAGTTGAACAACAGTTTTGGCTCGTTCAATACTTGGAAACACAACCTGATCGTCAACTCCGGGTTGCTGGGCGGGCGGTTCAAGGTAAGCGGCCGGTTGTCGAAGCTCACCTCCGACGGGTTTATCGACCGGGCGTTCGCTGACCTCAAGTCGTTTTATGTAAGCGGTGCATACCTCACCAAAAAAGGCAGCCTCACCGCTAACGTGTTCAGCGGCAAGGAGATCACCTACCAAGCCTGGTACGGCGTGCCGGAAGCAGTGCTGCGCGAGGGCAACCGGCGGTTCAACTCCCAAACCTACGATAACGAGGTGGACGACTACCAGCAAGACCATTACCAACTCATCTACAAAACCGCCCTGGGCCGTCGCTGGCAGCTCAACACCGCGCTGCACTACACGCGCGGGCGCGGCTTTTTCGAACAATTTCGGGAAAATGACCAGTTGACCCGCTACAACTTGGCCCCGGTGCAGGTGGGCGGCCTCACCATCGAGCGCACCGACTTGGTCCGCCGCCGGTGGTTGGACAACCACTTTTTGGGCGGCACTTGGCAACTGGGCTACCGCAGCCAACAAATCCGGGCCGGCCAGCCCGTGCTGGACGTGCAGTGGGGCGGGGCCGTTAACCAATACCGGGGTAAGCATTTTGGCGAGGTGATCTGGGCGCGTATGGCCAGCAACGGCAACATCCGCCACCGGTATTACGACAACGACGCGGTCAAAAACGACTTCAACACCTTTGCCAAGGTTACCTTCCAGCCCGTGCCCCAGTTGTTCACTTTTGTGGATTTGCAAGTGCGCCGGGTGGGTTATGAGTTTTTGGGGTTCGATAACTTGCTGCGCAACGTAACCCAAACCGCCGCTGCTACCTTTTTTAACCCCAAACTCGGGGCGCGCTACGTGTACCAGCAGCACGAATGGTACGCCTCGTACAGCGTGGGCCACCGCGAACCTAACCGCGACGATTTTACCCAAAGCTCGCCCGCCAGCCGCCCCCGGCCCGAGCAGTTGCAGAACCTGGAACTGGGCTATGCCCTGGGCGGAACCTGGTTTAACCTGGGGGCCAACCTGTTTTACATGTACTACCGCGACCAGTTGGTGCTCACCGGCCAGGTGAACGACACGGGCGGTTACATTAGGCAAAATATCGGGCGCAGCTACCGGGCCGGGCTGGAGCTCCAAGGCTCTTTGCGCTTGGGCGCGCGGGTGCGGTGGCAGGGCAACGCCACGGTTAGTCGCAACAAAATCAGCGAGTTTCGCGAGTTTTTGGATGATTTTGACAACGGGGGCCAGGTAGCCACCGACTACCGGGGCACCGACCTCGCCTTCTCGCCCAACGTGGTGGCCGCCTCGCAGTGGCAGTTCGATCCCGTGCCCCGGCTCAGCTTGGCCCTGCTGAGCAAGTACGTGGGCCGGCAGTACCTGGATAACACCCAGAACCTGGCCAACAGCTTGGACCCCTATTTTACCAATGACCTGCGGGTAACCTACCACATGGCACCCAAACCCCTGCGCGAGGTGGGCCTGAGCCTGCTGGTAAACAACCTGCTGAACGCCCAGTACGAGAGCAACGGCTACAACTTTGGCTACGTGAGCGGCGGCCAGCGAATTTACGAGAACTTTTATTTCCCCCAGGCGGGCACCCATTTTTTGGCTCAGTTGACGGTGAAGTTTTAGCCGTCGGGACGGCCTCGGCTCCGGAGCGGGGCTTGCCCGCCCCGGAGCCGTTTTTCAAGCGCATAATGGTCTCTACTTTTAAAATAATCACCTGATTATCAATTATTTAAAAAACTAATCTGCAATATCCAATTGATTTCAGGCATACCAAACGCCAATAAGTCATTTCATGATGAGACCTCTTGCATATTACCTGCACTTGTGTCGGAATTGCGTCCCCTCCCCGACGGGCAGGGCTGATCCCTTCTATTTTTGGCGGCTCTGAATGGGCCATTTGCATCCAGTTTGGCACGTTCAAAAGCTCAAAATTAGCTTTGCGTCTTAGCGGCTTTGCGAGAAATATTTTTGAACGGATCAGCCTGCCCGAC
>JALONO010000340.1 GCA_025454895.1 Bernardetiaceae bacterium | reverse complement strand
CGCGAGTTTGGCCGGCCTGGCCCTCCTGGCCCAAGCCCAGAAAAAAGGCCGCCCGGCCCCGGCCGAAACCCGCCCGGCCGCCACCCTGGCCGAGGCCCGCTTGCAAGGCTACCAGCAGCGGCAAAACCTGGCCCAAAACTCGGTGGTGGCCAACCTCAAGTTCCGTAACGCGGGCCCCACCGTGATGAGCGGGCGCGTGGTGGACCTGGCCGTGTGCCCCACCGACCCCAGCCATTTTGTGGCCGCTTACGCCACGGGCGGGCTGTGGCACACCACCAACAACGGCACCACTTTTACCCCGTTATTTGAGCAGCAGGCCAGCTACACGCTGGGCGCAGTGGCCGTGCGCTGGCAGGGCACCACCCCGGCCGCCATTTGGCTGGGCACGGGCGAGAGCAACTCCAGCCGCTCGTCGTACGCGGGCACGGGCCTGTACAAGAGCCTGGACGCGGGCCGCACCTGGCAAGCCCTGGGCCTGCCCGAAACCCACCACATCGGCCGCATTGTGCTGCACCCCACCGACCCCAACGTGGCCTGGGTGGCCGCCGTGGGCCATTTGTACTCGCCCAACCCGGAGCGCGGCGTTTACCACACCACCGACGGCGGCCAAACCTGGCGCAAGGTGCTGTACGTGACCGATAAAACCGGGGCCATCGACCTCATTATTGACCCTCAGAACCCGCAAGTTTTGTACGCCGCCCTGTGGGAACGCCACCGCGAAGCTTGGAATTTTGTCGGCTCGGGCCTCGGCTCCGGCATTTACAAAAGCACCGACGGGGGCAGCAACTGGGCCAAGCTCAACACGCCCCAGAGCGGGTTCCCGGCCACGGCGGGCACGGGCCGCATCGGGCTGGCGGTGTTCCCCGGCAACCCCAACTTGATTTTTGCCACCCTCGATAACCAAGACAACCGGGAGGCGACCGCGCCGAGCAACGCCAACGAAACCACGCCCGCGCCCTCGGCCTTCCGCACGATGACCGCCGAAGCCCTGGGCAAAATGCCCGACGAACAGTTGCAAGCCTACTTTACCCGCTACGGCATCCCGACCAAGTACACGCCCCAAAGCGTAAAGGCCGACGTGGCCCAGGGCAAGTACCCGGTGGCGGCCCTGGCCGACTTTGTGAACGCCAACGACGACCTGTTCAACATTGAGGTGAAAGGGGCCGAACTGTACCGCAGCGAAGACGGTGGCCAAACTTGGCGCAAAACCCACGAAGGCTATATCGACGACCTGGTGTACACCTACGGCTACTACTTTGGCCAGGTGCGGGTGGCCCCGCACGACCCGCAACGGCTGTACCTGCTGGGCGTGCCCGCCATCAAAAGCACCGACGGCGGCAAAACCTGGGCCGCCCTCAACAGCGACAACGCCCACAGCGACCACCACGCGCTGTGGCTCAACCCGCAGCGCCCCGGCCATTTGCTGCTGGGCAACGATGGCGGGCTGAACCTGAGCTACGACGATGGGGCTAGCTGGTTCAAACTGAATAATTTGACATGGCTACCCCTTACCACATTTACGGTGGCCTGCAAGATAACGGCGTGTGGGCCGGCCCCAGCACCTATCGCCACACTACCGACTGGCACGACAGCGGCCAGTACCCTTACAAAATGCTCATGGGCGGCGACGGGATGCAGGTCGAGATCGATGCCCGTGACAACAACACAGTGTACACCGGGTTCCAATTCGGTAACTATTTCAGGATCAACAAGGCCACGGGCGCGCCCAAGCCCATTACGCCCCGGCACTCGCTGGGCGAAACCCCCTACCGCTGGAACTGGGAAACCCCCATCCACCTCTCGCGGCACAACCAAGACGTGCTTTACATGGGTTCGCACCGGTTCCACCGCTCGCTGGACCGCGGCGACAACTTCCAAACCCTCTCCGCCGACCTGACGCGGGGCGGCAAAAAAGGCAACGTGCCCTACGGCAGCCTCACCACTTTGGAAGAATCGCCCCGGCGGTTCGGGCTGCTCTACGTCGGGTCGGACGACGGCCTGGCCCACGTGAGCAAAGACGGCGGTTACACCTGGACCAAAATTTACGACTCGCCCCAACAGTTTTGGGTTACCCAGGTAGAACCTTCGCACCACGCCGACGGGCGGGTGTTCCTCAGCCTCAACGGCTACCGGTTCGATCACTTCGCGCCCCTGCTCTACAGCTCCGACGACTATGGGCAAACCTGGCAGGCCCTGGGCAAAAACCTGCCCCCCGAGCCAATCAACGTGGTGAAAGAAGACCCCGCCAATGAGAATATCCTCTACGTGGGCACCGACCACGGGGCCTATGTGAGCTTGGACCGGGGCGTTACCTTCATGGCCTTTGGCGGCCTGCCCGCCGTGCCCGTGCACGACCTGGCCGTCCACCCGCGCGATAAAGACTTGGTGCTGGCCACCCACGGCCGCTCATTTTATGTGGGTAATATTGCTCATTTACAGCAACTTACGCCCACCGTACTCGATAAGCCCCTGCACGTGTTCGCGCCCGCGCCCGTGAGCGCGTCGCCCGGCTGGGGGCGCAAGCGCGGGTTTGCGGCCCCCGTTGAGCCCAGCCACTTATTGCCGTTCTACGTCAACCACACCAACAAAAGCTACGTTACCCAGGTGCAAATCCGCTCGGCGGGCGGCGTGGTGCTGCGTACCCTCACCGACAGCAGCGAGGTGGGCCTCAACTACCTGGCCTACCCGCTCACCCTCGACGAAGCCGCCGTGCCTGCCCTGGAAAAAGAGCTAAGCGACAAAGCCAAAAAACCGGTCAAAATAGCCAAAGCCGACAACGGTCAGTACTACCTGCCCGCCGGGGAATACACCGTAGAGGTTTCGCTGGGCGGCCAAACCGAAAAGCAGGCCCTCAAAGTAGAGGCCCCCTCCGGTGCCGGGCGGCGGTTCGGCCTCCCCGGCCAAGAAGCCGAAGGTGAGCCGGAGCGGGAGTAATATTAAAATGGCTGGATGATTAAATGATTGTGCCATTTGATTGTCAATCATTTACAAAGATGGCAAACACAATCCATATTTGATTTTGATGCAAGTCTCTTAAAATCAATTTTTTAAAAGAAAGAAGCGACATCCCGGGCCGGGCGTCGCTTCTTTCTTTTTTATGACCAGCCCAACCCTTATGTAGGGACAAGGCATGCCTTGTCCCTACCGACGGCCAACAAACGCGCAATCTTAAAACACCCATTCCCAAGAATAGACCTCTTGCACATTACCCGCAATCGGCTCACGCTAAGACGCAAAGCCAATTTCAAGCATTTGAACGTGCCAAACTGGATGCAAATGACCTATTCCGAGCCGCCAAAAATAGAAGGGATCACCCCTGCCCAGCGGACGGCAAAAACGGGAGTTTTTGAGCGAGTAAGTGCGGCTGGCCAGGGTGGGGCCAAAAAGGATGGATTGTGAACGAAAATTCGGGCTTTCTCCCAGTCTAAATTTAATATGCAAGAAGTCTAATTTACAAAACCCTAATCATGCAATCATGCAATCATGCAATCATGCAATCATGCAATCATGCAATCTAATCATCCTCAAAACCTTTGGCCACCTCTTGGTCCAGGAATGCCCGCATTTTGTCCAAATAGTCGGTGCGGGTAGCGACGGGCGGGGCCGGCAACGGCTGACCGGGCAGGCTGGCCACGTGCAGGGTGGTGGTGGGGTAGGCCAGTTGCACGCCCAGGTGCTCGGCCAGGCGTAGGTTGCGCATGATCAGCTCCTCCCGGATTTTAATTTCCTCCAGTACGTCGTTGGTGACGATGTACACCGAGTAGCGGATTTGCCAGGCCGACTCGCCAAAATTGTACAGGGCGATTTGCCAGTTGTCTTGCCTGACCTGGCTCCGCCGCCGGACGATCTCGCGCAGGCCCTCGACAAAGGCCTCGATCAGGTCGGGTGGGGTGTGGTAAGCAATGGCAATGGTGGTCAAAAACCGGTGGTAGCTCCGCAGGCCCATGTTGTCGATGGTCATGTCGGCCAGGCGGCCGTTGGGCACCGTGGTGAGCGAGTTGGAAAACGTGCGGATTTGGGTGGACCGGAACCCGATGTTTTCCACCTCGCCCTCGATTTTATCCCCAATGATCCAATCGCCTACTTTAAAAGGGCGGTCCAGAAAAATCATCAACGAGCCAAACACGTTCTTGAGCGTGTCTTGCGCGGCCAGGGCAATGGCAATACCGCCAATGGACAAACCGGCGATGACCCCGGCCACGTTGACCCCCAGGTATTGCATGAGGTAAATGGCCCCGGTGGTAACCACCAAAATGCGCAACACCCGCTTGATGAGGATGCCCAATTGCGAGTCGACTGGTAAGGCCCAGCGGGTGGAATTGGCCACCACGTAGTTGCCGACAGTGTCCACTAGGTTGTAAACCGCCCGGGTGAGCTGCCAAATCAAAAGTACATACAGCAACGGGTACAGATACCGGGTGATCTCGATGGGCAATTGTAGCCCCGGCAGCAGCAACCGGGCAGCGGCCAGCACCACAAACAGCACCAACGGCCGGGCCAGGGCGGCATACTGTTCTCGGGCAGCCTCGCTGCGGCCTCGCCGGAGCAGCAGGCGGCGCGGCAAGGCAATAAACAGCCAACAAAACAGCCGATAAACCAGGTAGAGCAGCAGCCCCAAAGCAGCCAGCCCGGCGTATTGCCAGGCGGTGATGTGCAAAAAAGTTTCCGGCGGGTCAAATAGGTTGATGCCGAATAGTTCCTGGGTATCAATGATGAACACGGCCCCGTACAGCACGGGGATGTTTTGCACCGTTTCTTTGGAGTAGTACCAGCGGCCCGCCACCTTCTCTAGGGTGATATCGTAGCCTAAGTGGCTGGCCACCAGGTACACGTTGCCATAATTGTAGGTGGTATCGCGGTAGTTGGGGTCGTCGGGCACTTGCTCCAAGTCGATGTACTTGCCCAGGCCCTCGTAAATTTCCTTCAGCATCTGGGCCCGACGGCGGCGGTCGTTGCGCAGGTCTTCGGGCAGTTCGGGGTTGTCGAACACCTTGGCGGCCAGCCCGGTGTAGGTGCGCCGCTGGGCACGGTTGTTCTGGTACTCGGGGCGCAGAAAGTTAAGGTGGGTTTCCAGGGCCTCGCGCGGGGTGTTTTGCTTGGCCGCTGGCTGGGCCAAAACGCGGGCCGGGCCAAGCCACCACAAGGCCAGGGCCAGCCCGCCCAGGTGGCCCAGCGAGCGGAACGCCATCAACCAAAACCGGAATATAGAACGGCTTGCCATAAGGATTGTGGGGGCGAAATTACAGCAAAATACCGGGAAGGTTTTTAGGGGTAAAAGAGGTTGATTATCAATTTATTAAATATAAAACTTGCCAAAGATTGTTAGGTGTTTTTCTGGCAGCAGATTAAAATAAGCGGCGGGCCACCCGGCCAAACCGCAGCAACCGTAACTAATTTTCCTCACTTTTGTCATAATTGGCCCCGCAAGCGGTATAACCTAGGGGCAACCACTTTTTTATTCGGCTTTAACCCTAGCGTTTCATGAACCTCATTTTGTTTGACGGCACCGACGAGCGGCTCGACCTGCTGCCTTTTACCTACACCCGGCCCGTGGCGGGCATCCGGTGCGGCATCCTTACCATTACCGAAAAGTGGCTCAGGCGCACGGGCGGGCAGGTGAGCTACTTGTGCCCGGCCTATTTGTCGGGCAAGTACCCCATCCACTACGGGGCCGATGCGTTGTACGTGAACGGGGCTTTGTGCCCCAACGGCCCGCTGGTGGAAGCCCTAGCCCAACTCGGCCCCGGCGACAGCCTGGTCCACGGCACCAAATTGCTGGGGCTGCGGGCCAAAACCGCCATCGTGAGCCTGGCCGAACTTTACTACGAGGCCAGCCACCGGCCCATCAGCTTTGGCGGGCCGTTTACGTTCATTGCCCGCCCACCCGATATTTTTGCCCACAACCGCAGCGAGTTAATCGCTGACTTTGAGATACTTACTTCGCATCGGCGCAGCCAACCCATTACCGACCCGCACACCATCGTGTACGCGCCCGAGCAGGTATTTTTGGAGGAGGGCGTACAACTGCGCGCCGCCATTTTAAACGCGGAAACCGGCCCCATTTACTTGGGCAAAAACGCCATCGTGGGCGAGGGCAGCATTGTCCGGGGGGCGTTTGCCCTGGGCGAGGGGGCCAGCCTCAACCTGGGGGCCAAAATGCGCGGCGATACCAGCATTGGCCCGCACTGCAAAGTGGGCGGCGAGGTGAGCAACAGCGTATTTTTTGCCCACAGCAACAAAGGCCACGAAGGTTACCTGGGCAATTCGGTGGTGGGCGAATGGTGCAACCTGGGGGCCGATACCAACACGTCGAACCTCAAAAACAACTATGGCCAGGTGAAACTGTGGAGCTACCGCCAAAACGACTACGAAGAGACCGGCCGCCAGTTCTGCGGCCTCATGATGGCCGACCACGTCAAGTGCAGCATCAATACCATGTTCAACACGGGCACGGTGGTAGGCCCGTGCGTCAATTTGTTCGGGTCCGGTTTCCCGCCCAAACTGGTGCCGCCGTTCAGTTGGGGCGGCTCGGAGGGGCTAACTACCTTCAATTACCAAAAAATGGAAGAACTGGCCTACCGCGTAATGGACCGGCGCGGCGATGGCCCCACCACCGAGGACCTGGCCATTTTAAACCATGTGTTCGCCCAAACGGCCAAGTACCGCAGTTGGGAGGGCTAAGCGGCCATTTCGGCGCACCCGCCTCAACCCGCAAACGATTCATTTTCCTGGCCGGTGCCTACGGTAATGCGCAGGCAATTTTCGCAGAGGGGTACCTTGGAACGGTCGCGCACCACAATTTGGTGGGCCACCAGGTGTTCGTAAATCTCGCGGGCCTGGCGGTGCATTTTCACCAGCCAAAAGTTGGCCTGGGTGGGGTACACCATTTGTACCAACGGGTGGGCGGCCAGGCGCGGGGTAAATAAGTCGCGCTGGGCCAGCACCTCGGCCACCATTTCGGTTTTTTTGGCTACCTGGGCCAGGCCGGCCAGGGCCAGTTCCTGGGTGAGCTGGTTGATATTGTACGGCGGTTTGATTTTGTTAATGACCGCCACGATGGCCGCCGATGCGAACAGCATCCCCAGGCGCAAACCGGCCAAGCCCCAGGCTTTCGAGAACGTTTGGAGCACCACCAAATTAGGAAACTCCGCCAGGCGTTGGACCCAACTGGGCTGGGGGCTAAAGTCAATGTAGGCTTC
>JALONO010000102.1 GCA_025454895.1 Bernardetiaceae bacterium | reverse complement strand
TTTATACACCCCGTCGCCGTGGCTGGTCATGACCCCGCGCACGGCGTGCTCGCCCATGCCCACGTACACCACGTTGGGGTCGCTGGGGGCCACGGCCACTGCGCCCACCGAGCCAGTGGCAAAGTAGCCGTCCGACACATTGGCCCAGCGGAGGCCGCCGTCGGTGGTTTTCCAGAGGCCGCCGCCGGTGCTGCCCATGTAGTAGGTTTGGGGCTGGCCGGGCACCCCGCAAGCCGCCACGCTGCGCCCGCCCCGGAACGGCCCAATGTTGCGCCACTGGAGTTGGCTGTAATAGGTGGTGTCATAAGGATTGGGGGAGGTAGGAGCGGGGTTGGAGGTAGGAGCGGGGTTGTTGGCGCGCCGCTGGGCCACCGCGCTGCCCGCCGCGAGCACGAGCAAAAAGGAAAGTAGGTAGAGAGGCTTCATGGAGTTGATGTTTAGGTTAAATGACTGAATGATTGCCTGATTAAATGATTGTACATTGGTTATCAAGTATTTAGGGCAATAGCAATGCCCAATCGTCCATTTATTTTGGGATCGGTGGGTTAAGATAGGGAAAATTGGGGTTTGTTCGCGGGCAAGCCCTTTCTTGAGCGGAGATTTAGGATGGGTCTTGTAGGCGTGGAAGACCCACCCCTGGCCCCTCCGAGGAGGGGATAAACCCACCCCAGGCCCCTCCGAGGAGGGGATAAACCCACCCCAGGCCCCTCCGAGGAGGGGAAGACCGTGACGGCCGGGGTAGGGGCGGGCCTGGTGCCCGCCCTGGTGGCCGGTGAACGACCCCTCGCGCAACCGCTCACAGGGGCTGGCGCCCGCTGGTAGGGTTGCGGCCACCCTGTGAGCGGGCGAAGCCCCTACCAGGGGTGGGCCTGGTGGCCAGGTCACGTTTCCATAACAAAATCCCCCAAAATCCGTTATCCATGTGCTATATTTACGGAAAAATCACAAATAGCCACTCTTGTTATGCTGTTAGAGTTCTCGGTAGCCAATTTTCGGTCGTTCAAAGACCTGCAAACTTTCTCCATGCTGGCGGCCAAAGGCGACAAGACGATGGAGCAGTACAACGTGGCCCAACTGCCCGGCACCAAACTGCGGGTGCTCAAAAGCAAGGCCATCTACGGGGCCAATGCCAGCGGCAAAAGCAATTTGGTAAACGCGATCAATGCCTTTGTCAAAATCACTCAGCTTTCGGTAACCAACTCAGGAGTTTTGCCCCGGTTAATCCAACCTTTTTTACTCGCTGAAGGCATGGAGCAAATGCCCACCTTTATGCAAATGATTTTTACCTTGAAAGACGAAACCAACATCGAGCGGGTGTACCGTTACGGATTTGAAGTAAAAGACGGTGTAGTGGTTACTGAGTGGCTGTTTGGTGCCCCACACGGGGTGGAAAAACCTTTCTTCACCCGCGAGGGCATGGAGGTGCGCGTGAACGCCAACAGCTTTAAAGAAGCCAAAAAGTTTGAAGACTGGGCCAGAACCAACCAGGGCAACATCATGCGGCCCGACTCGCTGTTTCTTACCGCCGTCGCGGCTTTGGGTGGCCAGTTTGCGCACCAAGTGATGACTTGTTTTGATGGCATATCCATTTATACGGGGTTAGTAGAATTTGATTTTGAAAGAGTAGTTGCCAAACACCTGGAGAACCCAGAGCTTAAAACCCGGATTTTGGCCTTTCTAAAAAGTGCCGATACCGATATTGAAGATATACTATTCCAAGTAACTAATAAGGTTGAAGGGAATTCCGAGAAAAATGATTTAGCCTTAAAAGCGGAAAAAGCGCAAACCAGCAAGACGATTTTGACCGCTCGGGCTAGATACAATGCTGACGGGCACAAGGTGGGTCAGATAGCCGAAAGGATGTCTCTCTGGGAGTCGGACGGTACAAAAAAGATGTTAGCTTTAAGTCCTACTCTAATTAAGGTGCTAGACCAAGGGCTGGTATTAATCATGGATGAATTTGATATTCATCTGCATCCCAACTTGGTCAGGGCAATCCTCAACCTGTTCAATTCCCCAGTTACAAATCCAAAACATGCGCAGCTAATTTTCACAGTCCACGATACCAGCCTCCAAAAGCCTTACTTATTGCGCCGCGACCAAATCTGCTTGATCGAGAAAAACAAGTTTGGCGCGAGTTTGGTGAAAACTTTGGTGGAATTCAAGGGGGTGCGTAATGATGCCGCCTACGACAAAGCCTACGAGCAGGGCGAGTATGGGGCAGTGCCATTTTTAAATCAGTTGGACAGCCTATTCATCCAGGACGCATGAGCGGAAAGCCAATCAAAAAAGGCGATTTGAACAAGTCTTGGAACCGCCGGTCTTTCAACCCGGAAAAAGCCTATCGCCGGGAACAGTTTGAGGTCAAGCGGAAGTTCTTGATCTTCTGCGAAGGCGAAAATACCGAGCCGGGCTATTTTCGGGCGTTCCCAGTTGCTTCGGCCACGGTGGAGACCTTGGGTTTGGGCCAGGGCAAGACCTCACTGGTAAAAACCGCCATTGAGCGGGCCAAAAAGCCTGATTATCAGGGTTATGAAGTGTGGGTAGTTTTTGATTTTGATGCCAATCCCGGTCAAGAAGTCCAACAGAAAGAGGACTTTAACCGGGCCATTGCGCTGGCCCGAAAGCACACGTTCCAAGTGGCCTATTCCAACGATGCTTTTGAGCTATGGTTCCTGCTCCATTTTCAGGCAGTAGAAGGCCAGTTTGACCGCTACTACTTTTACGAACGGTTGAGTGCTTTTTTGGCAGTCAACTATGAGAAAAAAGGCAAACAAAAAAAGTTCTGCGCCCAGCTTTACCAATGCTTGGCCGAGCATCCGGCGGCGAGCCAAGACCAGGCCATCGAGCGGGCCAAGGCCCTGCTGGCCCGGTGCGCCCACCTCCCGCCCGCCGACCACAATCCTTGCACCACGGTTTTTGCGTTGGTGGAGGAATTGAACAAATTTTTGAAAAAATAGCCTGATGGGGTTTGGGACGTTTGGTCGGCCCTCAACTCAATACCTACGCTTTAACCCCGCGCAGCCCCGCCCGCTCGCGCCAGAACACCACCGCACCAAACGCCAGCACGGCCAGGTTGCGCAGCAGGAAATCAGCGGCGGGGTGGCCAGTGGTAACCAGCCAGGCCGCCGCGCCCAGGGCCAGGGCCAGCAGCAGGTAGCCCAGGGCCGCCCCCCAGCGGTAAGGGATGGGATAAAACCGCTGCCCGTAAAAGTAGCACAGCCCGCACAGGGTGAGGTAGCAGAGCAAATGGCCCCAGGCGCTGCCAAAATAACCCAGTTGCGGAATCAGCAGCCAGTTGGCCAGCACCGTTACCCCGGCCCCCGCCAGGGTAAACCACAGCCCGTACTGCGTGCGGTCGGTGATTTTGAACCAAACCGTTAAGTTGTAATAAACCCCCAGTAAAATATTAGCCATGAGCAAGATCGGCACCATGTCGAGGCTCTCGCGGTAGGCGCGGCCGCGCAGGAAAACCTGGCCCAGCCAGTCCAAATTAGCCACCACGGCCAGGCCCATGCCCAGCAGCAAAATCACAAAATAGTGCATCACCTTGGCAAACAGGGGCGGTGAGTTCTTGTCGGCACTTTGGGCAAAAAAGAACGGCTCGGCCGAGTAGCGGAACGCCTGGATGGCCAGGCTGATGAAGATCGAGAGCTTGTAACCGGCCGAGTAAATGCCCACGGCGGCATCGTTGTCGTGGCCGGGGTAAAAGCCCGCGGGCAGCCAAAACTTGAGCAGTTGGCGGTCCAGCGTTTCGTTGACCATGCCGGCCAGGCCCATAAACAGCAACGGCCAGGCATAAGCCAATAACGGCTTGGCCAGGGCCGGGGGCCAGGCGGGCTTGAACCCGCGCCAGGCGGGCCATAAAAATGGCAGTTGCACCAAGTTAGCCAGCAAATTGGCCAAAAACACGTAGCCCACCGCCCATTGCGGCTGGTAGATGGCCTGGCCCAGGGGCTGCCAACTGGCCCCCCAGGCCCCGGAGGCCCACTGCGGGCATAGCCATAAAAAAAAGAAGTTAAGCCCCACGTTTGCCAAAATACTGGCCGTTTTGATCGCCGCGAACCGCTTGGCCTGGCCCCGGAGGCGCAAACGGGCGAACGGCAGGGCCGCCAGGGCATCTACCCACAACAACCCGGCAAAGCAGGCCACGTAAACCCCGTGCCCGGGGTAGCCGATGACCTGGGCCAACGGGGCCGCCCCCACCAGCAGTAAACCCGAAAGCCCCGCGCCCACCAGGCCAATGGCCGTGAGGGCCAAGTTGAAGTATTGGGCTTCATCGGCCTTGTGTTTGGTGGCAAAACGGAAATAGGCCGTTTCCAGCCCAAAGGTGTACACCACGTTAAAAAACGCCACGTAGGCGTAAAACACCGAAATTTCGCCGTAAGCCCCCGGCGCAAAAAACCAGGTGTGGAAGGGCACCAGCACGTAATTCAGCAAGCGGCTCACGATGCTGCTCAGGCCGTAAATGGCCGCATCGGAGGCGAGTTTTTTCAGGAGGCCCACGCAAACACCAATTGGATAGCCCGCAAAAATCGGATAAATTGCCTAACAATTAAACCTCTCGGTTACCATGCTGCCTACCCCGCCTGCCCTTGCCCTCGAGTTCATGGCCGAAGCCGTCCGCCTCTCCATCGCCAACGTGGCCAGCGGCCAGGGCGGGCCGTTTGGGGCCGTGGTGGTGCAGGCGGGGCGCATCATTGCGCGGGGCCAAAACCGGGTGCTGGCCGACCGCGACCCCACCGCTCACGCCGAGGTTGTGGCCATTCGGCTGGCTTGCCAAGTGTTGGGGCACTTCCAACTCACTGACTGTGAGCTTTATACCAGTTGCGAACCGTGCCCCATGTGCCTGGGGGCCATTTACTGGGCCAGGCCTTCGCACATTTACTACGCCAACACCCAGCACCAGGCCGCCGCCATCGGGTTCGACGATCATTTTATTTACCAAGAACTTGCCCGCGCCCTACCGGACCGCCATTTGCCCACCATCCACCTGCCGCACCCCCAGGCCCCCGAGGCGTTCGCGCTGTGGCAAGCCAAAACCGACAAAACCGAGTATTGAGTAGATTGGTAAAAAATCAATTTATACCAAAATTAAATAGAAATTTCGCGTCTCTGCTTTTATAAGCAATTTATAATCAAATAGATAGGATGTATAATCATGCAATCATTTAAGAATTACCCCGCCAATGGCAGGCTAAACGAGAACTGACTGCCCTGGCCGGGTTGGCTGGTGATTTGCAATTGGCCGCCGTTGGCTTCCACAAATTCCTTGACCAGCAGCAAGCCGAGGCCCGCCCCGCGTTCGTTGGCGGTGCCCAACCGGGAAAACCGGGTTTCCAGGTTAAAAAGTTGGGCCTGGTGATCTGGGCTGATGCCCACCCCGGTGTCGGCCACGGTAAACCAGGCCTGCTCGTTCTGCGTGCGGACGCTCACTTGCACGCGCCCGCCGCGCGGGGTAAACTTCACCGCGTTGTTGATCAAATTGCGCAACACCAGGCGCATTTGGTCCCGGTCGGCGTTCACCGCCACTGGGGCAATGCCGTTGAGCAGGGCAATGCCCTTGTTATCGGCCATAGAATGGTAAAAGCGGAACGTTTCGTCCACTAACTCCTTGGCATTGAGGATTTGGGGCTTGGTTTGGATGCCCCGCATTTGGGCCGAGGCCCATTGCAGCAAGTTGGTCATCATTTCGGCCAGCAGGCCAAAATCGCGCTGGAGTTGCTGCATGGCCAGCTCGGTTTCGGCGGGGGTAAGCTCTTGCGAGGTGAGCAGTTCCAGCACGTTGCGCATGTTGCCCACGGGCGTGAGCAAGTCGTGCGATACGGCCGAAAACAGTTTGTCTTTGGCGGCATTGGCCTGGGTAAGGGCCAAATTCTGCTGGTTGATCACCTGGTTTTGCGATTCGATGGCATCCTTTTGCTGGCTCACTTGGGCATTGCGCAAGGCCAACAGCCGGTTGAGCTTGCGTTGCCGCCACACCAACCAGGCCAGGGCCAGCACCAACAAGGAACCCACGCTCAGCACGGTGGCGAGCCAAAGCTGCTGCCGTCGTTGCGCCTCCACGGTAAGGTTGAGGCGGATGATCTCGGCTTGTTGCCGCTCGAAAGCGACCCGGCCCGCGGTTTGCGCGGCCAGCGCTTGTTCCTCGGCCTTGCGTATGGTGTCTAACCGCAAATTATGTTGGTGGGCGGCTTGGTAGGCTTGGGCGTAGTTTTTTTCCAGGTTAAACACCTCGGCTTTTTGCCGGTAAACGGTGGCCCGGAGGCCCATCATGCGCGGACCGGTACGGTTGGGGGGCCGCAACGACATCATCAGGGCACTGTCTAGGTACTGCTTGGCTAGGGCGTACTGTTCCCGTCGGGTACTGATGATGCCCAACCGCCAAAATGCCTCGGCGGCGTTTTCATATTCTCGGTTGGCCAGGCAATAATGGCGATCAATCAAATAGGCAGCCTGGGCCTTTTCCAACTCGCCTTGTTGCAGGTAGATGTAGCCAATGTTACCCGAAGCAATGCCAATGTAAGCGGTGGTGTTGGTTTGCTTGGCCCAAGCCATCGCCTTCTGAAAATAAGGGATCGCCTCGGAATACTGGCCCAGGTGGCGGTAGGTCATGCCCGCCGAGTTGTACATGCCCGCCAAATCCAACTTGGCCACCTCGGTGTTGATTTGCTCAAGCTGAATCAAGGCCCGTTTAAAATACACCTTGGCACTGTCATACTGTTTTCGCCGGTAGAAGTAATAGCCAATTTCCTTGTTGAGGCTAAAAGTGAAATTGGGCCAATTAATATGGGCCGCGTGCTGGAGGGCTTTGGCGGCATACTCGTCGCGGAACTCCAGGTGTTCGTGCTGCTCGTACAGGTACGATTGCAGGTAATAAATCAGCCCTAGTTTCAGGTGGTGGTTAGGGGTAACGTCGGCCTGTTCCGCCCACTGGAGGAACATCTCCTCCACCCCCGGGCTGAGGTTGTACCATCTTACTTCGTTCCACAATTTACTAAATGCCGCATCGATCTTTTCGGCCTCGGTTTCAACCAACATAACCTGGAACAGGCTGTCGGCCCGCCGTGGCAATCCTGCCTCGGCCGCGGCTTGCCCCCACCCTGTTAAAGGCAACAGCGCATAAAAAATCACCCAAGAAAACTTGGCCAAGTGCAATGTTATCGGATTAAGTGGCCCAAATTACCCATGAAATTAAGAAAAAAAGCGACCAACCCTGCTTTTTTCTTTGCTAACCACATTAACAATTGTTCGGGGGTTTAGTTCAAAACCGGTCCAGAAGCTAAAAATGGCGCGGCCCGGTGGGCAATTGGCCAAAGAATCGCTTTTTTGCGTACTGGTAACCACGGCCTTAAACTGCGGCTTAAACGATCACTTATGCAAGCCCCCATTGCCAAAACCATTCCCCAGGTGCTAGAAATACACGGGCACCAACGCACCGACCATTACTACTGGCTCAACCAGCGCGAAAACCCGGAAGTGCTGGCCTATCTCAAAGCCGAAAACGCCTACCTCGAGGCCGTAATGGCCCCCACGGCGACGTTGCAAAACCGCCTGTTCGACGAAATGAAAGGGCGGATCAAGGAAGAAGACCAGTCGGTGCCCTACTTTTATAATGGCTACCATTATTACTCACGGTACGAGGCCGGGCGCGAGTACCCACTGTATTGCCGCAAACCGGGCACCCTCGCGGCGGCCGAGCAACTGCTGCTCGATGTGAACCAGCTGGCCCAAGGGCACGCCTATTACCAAGTGGGCGAAATCGGGGTGAGCGACGATAACCAGTGGCTCGCCTACTCGGCCGATACGCAAAGCCGCCGGATTTACACCATCTATTTCAAAAACTTGCTCACTGGCGAAACCTTGCCCACCGCCATCGCCGACGTTACGGGCAACTTGGCCTGGGCCGCCAACAACCAAACCCTGTTCTACACCAAACAAGACCCGGAAACCCTGCGGCCTTACCAGGTGTGGCGGCACCAACTGGGCACCCCGCCCGGGGCCGACGCACTGGTGTACCAAGAAGACGACGAGACGTTTCACCTTCAGGTGGGGCGTAGCAAGTCGCGGCAGTACGTGTTCATCACGGCCGACAGCACCCTCACCTCTGAGGTGCATTACTTGCCCGCCACCGAACCGACCGGGGCCTGGCGGGTGTTCCAGCCCCGGCAGCGCGGCCACGAATACAGCGTGGAGCACGCGGGTGGCCACTTTTATATTCGCACCAATTTAAATGAAGCAACCAACTTCAAACTAATGCAAGTGGCCGACCAACCCATCACTACGGCCCAGCATTGGCAAGATTTGATTGCCCACCGGCCCGAGGTTTTTTTGGAAGGCTTCGACGTTTTTACCGACTTTTTGGTGCTTGAAGAACGCCACGAGGGTTTGGTGCGCCTGCGGGCCCGCCGCTGGGACGGCACCGACGACCATTACCTCCACTTTGAAGAGCCTACCTACACGGCCGGGCTTGGCCACAACCCTGAATTTGCCACCGCCCAACTGCGCTACGGTTACACGTCGCTCACCACGCCGAGCTCGACTTTTGATTACGACCTGGCCACCCGGCAAACCACCTTGCTCAAGCAGCAGCCCGTGCTGGGCGGCTTTGACCAAACCCAGTACGTGAGCGAGCGGCTGTACGCCCCCGCCCGCGATGGCGCGCGCGTGCCCGTGTCGCTGGTGCGCCGCCGCGACACGCCCGTGGACGGCACCGCCCCGTTGCTGTTGTACGCCTACGGTTCTTACGGCATTAGCCTGGATGCTTACTTTAGCAGTAACCGCCTCAGCCTGCTGGACCGGGGCTTTGTGTACGCCATTGCCCACATCCGGGGCGGGCAAGAGCTAGGCCGCCCTTGGTACGAGAGCGGTAAACTGCGGCAAAAAATGAACACTTTTAGTGATTACATCGACTGCGCCGAGCACCTGGTGGCCCAGCGTTACACCCAGCCCGGCCGCCTGTTTGGCATGGGCGGCAGCGCGGGGGGCCTGCTTATGGGCGCGGTGGCCAACCTCCGCCCCGACCTGTTTTGCGGGCTGGTGGCCCAAGTGCCGTTTGTGGACGTGGTAACCACCATGCTGGACGACTCGGTGCCCCTCACCACCGGCGAGTACGACGAATGGGGCAACCCCAACCAAAAGCCCGATTACGACTACATGCTCAGCTACTCTCCCTACGACAACGTGGCCCGGCAGGCTTACCCCCATTTGCTGGTAACCACCGGCCTGCACGACAGCCAGGTCCAATACTGGGAACCCGCCAAATGGGTGGCCAAGCTCCGCACCCACCAAACCGACCCCACGCGGCGGTTGCTGCTCAAAACCAACTTGGAGGCGGGCCACGGCGGGGCTTCGGGCCGGTTTGCCCCACTCCGGGAAATTGCCCTAGAGTACGCCTTTTTGTTGGAACTGGCGGGCCGCCTCGCCTAGCGGCCATTGCCTTTGTCCAAAATGTAACCCGGTAACTCTGTTTTCCGGCCCTTTGCCCTATTTTTGGCCACAACTAAATGCGCGCTTTAAGCGTTCTTTTTCTTCAGGTAGATTTATGAGTCAAGCGAACGATTACGTGCTCGGCATCGACATTGGCGGCACTTTCTCCAAGTTTGGGTTTGTGGACCGCCAAGGCCACTGCCCGCACGAGATGTCCATCCCCACCCACGCCGACGAGCCGTTTAGCCATTTTTTGGTGCGCCTGGTGCAAGCCGTGGAAGACCTCCGGGCCAAAATGCCCGCCTTGAACCTGCGCGGCATCGGCATTGGGGCGCCCAACGCCAACTACTACACCGGCCGCATCGAGAAACCCGCCAACCTAAGCTGGGGCGACACCGACGTGGTAGCCCTGGTAAAAAAGCACTACGACCTGCCCATCGTGATCACCAACGATGCCAACGCCGCCGCCATCGGCGAAATGAAGTTTGGCGTGGCCCAACAAATGAAAGATTTTTTGGTGATCACCTTGGGCACCGGCCTGGGCAGCGGCTTTGTGGCCAACGGCGAAGTAATTTACGGGGCCGACGGCTTTGCGGGCGAACTGGGGCACATCATCGTGGACCCCAACGGGCGCATGCACGGCAACGGGCGGCGCGGGGCCTTGGAGGCTTATGTATCGGCCACGGGCCTCAAGCGCACCGTGTTCCACCTCCTGGCCGAACTGCCCGACGATAGCGAACTGCGCGACTACAGCTTTAACCAACTGGACGGGGCCATGATCACTGAAGCGGCGCACCGCGGCGACCCCATCGCCCTGGCTACGTTTGAGTACACCGGCCGCATTTTGGGCCTCAAACTAGCTGATACCGTGGCCCACACCAGCCCGGAAGCCATCATCTTTTTCGGCGGCCCCACCAAGGCGGGCGACCTGCTGTTGGAACCCATCAAACGCCATTTGGAAGAGTACCTGTTCCCCATTTACCGCAACAAGGTCAAGTTACTCATTTCAGGGCTGGAAGGCCGGAACGCCGCCGTGCTTGGGGCCAGTGCCCTCATTTGGAACGAGTTAGACAAAGGGGAACGGATTTAGCCCGCCGGGCATCTCAAGCCAACCACACTTATTCGCCCAAAAGCGCACTCGCTTTTGTCGGCGGGTGGGCATGGGGTGAATTGTTCAATAATACTCCTCGCAAAGCCGTTAAGAAGAATGTTTCTCGCAAAGCCGCAAAGACGCTAAGGTGGTTTTGGGCTTTTAACCGGGCCACGCTGGGAGCAAGTGGCTAGCTCAAGGGCACACGGCCGGGCTGTGGCTGGCTTAGGGGGGCGGAAGGCGCGACGTAAGGAGCGGTGTTCTTTAAGGGCGGGGGCCAAACCCTGCCGACGGTTGAAGCCTCGACAGCAGTTTTTTGGCCCCTGCCCTTGAACAATACGGAAGGCTTGGCCGGACCCTGGAGCGCCCCGGCCCCGCGCGCGAACGCCCGTCCGCCACACCCGCACTCAGGTGCCCGCGCGGGGCAAGCCCCAAAAAGTTAACGGGGAGAGAATGCCAAAATAAAGTGGAGGTCTCGGTTTTTTTAAGCCGCAAATGATTGATAACCAAGCAGAAGAACCGGGCAATCATCCCATTTATTCGGCATCACGGCGGGGCAATTTCAGTTTATAAAGCTGCCGGAGGGGAATGGCTAACCGAGGGCGATGCCCATTTTCTGGCCCAACGCCTCTAAGTCGGCCAGGACGGGCGGGGCCAGGGGGATGCCGGTCTGCGCGCGGGCGGCCGCCGTTTCGCGCTCGGGATCGCCGGGGATGAGCACGCGAGGTTGCCCCGGCACGGGCCGGGCCTGGCGGAAGCGGCCGATCCAGTTGTCCATGTGGCGGAGGAATTCCTCGGCCGGGCGGAAAGCATCTACGCGCATGGCCCCGAAAAAGTGGCCCAGGCCGTCGCCCACCGGGTCGGCGGGCAGGGGTAGGAAGCTCACGAACGGGGGTGCCCAAGGCCCGTAGCCCGCCCCGGACAGCACGGCCGACAAGATGTCGACCACCGCGCCCAGGCAGTACCCTTTGTGGCTGCCGTGCTCGCGGTCGGAGCCGAGGGGGAGCAGCGCGCCACCGCTTTTGAGGGCGTTGGCGTTGGTAGTGGACTGACCGTCAGCATCTTGTACCCAACCCAGCGGCGCATCGGCGTTTTTGCGTTGGAGGATTTCCAGCTTGCCGTTGGCGGCGGTAGTAGTGGCAAAGTCGGCCACGAGGGGCGGCTGCGTCAAGGCGGGGATGGCCACGGCGATGGGGTTGGTGCCCAGCAGCCGCTCTTGCGAAAAGGTGGGGGCCACCAGCGGGCTGGCGTTGGTCATGGCCAGGCCGATCATGGCGTGAGGCAGGGCTAGCATGGCATGGTGGCCCGCAATGCCGAAGTGGTTGGAGTTGCGCACCGCCACCCAGCCGGTGCCCACCTGGGCGGCCCGCTCGATGGCCCATTGCATGGCCTGGGGGGCCACCACCAGGCCCAGCCCGGCATCGCCGTCCACGGTGGCGGTGCTGGGCGTTTGATGCACCACCCGCACGCGGGGGCGGGGGTTTACGCGCCCGGCCTCCCACAGGCGCACGTAGCCGCTCAGCCGGGCCACCCCGTGCGAGTCGATGCCCCGCAGGTCGGCGGCCACCAACCCTTCGGCGGCCAGGTGGGCTTGGTCGGGCAGGCAGCCGATGTGCAAAAACACCGCTTCGGCAAATTGGCGCAGGGCGGGGTAGCTAATGGTTACCTCGCTGGGCGAGGCGGAGGCGACGGATGAGTCCAAAGGCTTGCGGTAAAGTGAGGGGGCAAAATTAAGGCCCGGGGCGGAACAACCCCAGCCCGGGCCACTACTGGTAGGGCCTTCGGCTACTGACACGGCGACCCCGAAACCTCGGCAGCGGCTCCAAGCCCTGCCGACGGTTGGGGGGGCCACCGACCGGCGTTCCTGGCCCGGACGGGCGGGCACAAGGCCTGCCCCTACGTTACCATTCCACCGCTGGTAGGGCCTTCGGCCACTCACAGGGTGGCTATCCGCTCTTATACAATCGTCTTTACCCCATCACCACCAGAGGAAGAGGGTATGTAAACCTCACAAGGGATTAAAAATCAATCATTTAATCATGCAGTCATTAAATCATGTCATCCTGAAAATCACTCGCTCCGCAATGCCTTGGCCGGGTTGGCCAGGGCGGCCCGCAAGCTTTGCCCGCCAATGCTGAGCAGGGCCACCGCTAGCGCGCCCGCGCCCGCCAGGGCCAGCATCCACCAGGCTACGGCTACGCGGTAGGCAAAGTCGGC
>JALONO010000101.1 GCA_025454895.1 Bernardetiaceae bacterium | reverse complement strand
GGTGCTACTGTTTTTCGGCTTCCTGTTTGGGCAGTTCAAGTTTTTTTGGGAGTTCGAGAAACGTTTTTTTGGCCGGATGCTGGGCCGCAAACCCGCCAAAAAAATGGCCGGAAAACCGCAACCTGAAGTGGCGGTCAAGTAATCGCGCCGGGTATGCCTTGCCATCTACCACCGCCGTCCGCCTGTTTGTAACGCACTTGGCCACCCGCCTGGCTTTTGCCCTGCTGGTAGGCTTTGGCCATAACTACTCTCTGCAACCCGACTCGTATTGGCTCATCCGGTTTGCCGACCAGGCGGCCCAGGGTAATTTTGATTTCGCGCTTGACCGGTTTATTGCCTCGCCGCTGTTCCCGGTGGTGGCCGGGGGCAGCAAATGGTTGTTTGGCCCGGCTTGGGCCACGGTTTTGGCCCTGTTCCAAATTGGGCTGGCGGCCCTGAGCGGGGTTTATCTGTACAAAATCGGGTTGATTTTGTTTAACCAGGCGCGGGCGGCGTTACTAGGCTCGCTCCTCTACGCAATTTTCCCGTTTACGTTATGGTGGGTCCACACATTCTCGCAAGAAAGCCTGTTTCAGTCGCTGTTCATTTTCACTTTTTACCACCTGGTCGCTTTTTTGCGGCAGCCCGCTTGGGGGCGTTTGGCGGCAGCGGCCGGGTTGTTTTCGCTCAGCTACCTCACCAAATCGCACGTGCTGTTGTTTAGCCCGTTTGTCCCGCTCCTGTTTTTGCACTTTTTTGGGTGGGAAGCCAAAACCCTTGCTTATAGCCTGGTTTTTGCGGGCATCGCGGTTGGGTTTAGCGTGCCGTATGGGCTTTATACCCACGCGCGGCATGGCACCTACGTGCTGTCGTCGAACGGGGCCACGTACCAGTTTTACCTGGGCAACACCGAGGCCGGCTACCGGGCCGTGGTGGACGTACCGCCCCGGGGTTCGGCCGAGTTTGAGCAGGTGCGGGACATCAACGTAACGGCGGGCTATTTCAACGGCTCGGTGGCCCGCTACGACAGCCTGCTGGCCCTGCCCCAGCGGATCAAGCAGCCCCTTTTCTTCCAAACCGCCTGGCACTGGATCAAGCAAAACCCGACCAAGTGGCTGAAAATGAAGCTATACGACGCCGGGCTGTTTTTGTTGCCGGGGCTATCGTTCCAATACTACGGCTTTTGGCAATGGCTGGCCAGTTTGACCCTCAGCCTGCCCGTGTACCTGGCCGCTTACAGGGCGATGGTCCGGCACCTGCGCACCGATTACCGCTGGGCCAGCCCGGTATTTTACCTATTTGTGGCCATGTTGCTGTTTTCCACGGTTTGGTACGTGCAGAACCGCTTCCGCACGGTTACCATCGAGCCGTTCTACTTGCTCTATAGTGCCTGGGGCGGGCTGCCTTGGCTCACTAAATGGCCGGGGGCCGAAAGGTGGGTGATCCGCTTAACGGCGGTTTACGGTTTAGCAAAATAATAGACCTCTTGCATATTAGCCGTAGTCAGGTCGGAATTTCGTCCCCTCCCCGACGGACGGCAAAAACGGGAGTTTTTGAGCGAGTAAGTGCGGCTGGATAAGGTGGGGCCAAAAAAGGCGGGTTTTGAACGAAAAGCTGGGATCAAGACTCGTCAAAAATCTAATTCGCAAGAGGTCTAATCATAACAACCACCCTAAAACCAAATACCGATTTTGGATTTTGTAAATGAATGATCGCCAACCTGAACCATCGGTTTAGGGTTACACCTGGCGGCTATCGGCCCGGTCGGAGAGTTTCTCCAGCCCGTAAACCAGCAAAAAGCCAACGAGGGCCAGCACGATGCAGAGCCAAAGTTGCGGGTCCTTGCCCACTTCGGCCAGGTAGTCGGTGGGCAACACGTTGGCCTCCTGGAGCGGGTTTTTCTCGCCCTTGCTGTTGGTGTAGTATTGAAGCACTTTTTTCCAGGGCCAAACTTTGTTGAGCGAACCGACCATGAAGCCCATCAGTAAGGCCACGGCCAGGTCGTGGTACCGCTTGAGCATCCAATTGAGCACGTGGGAGAACGACAGCAGGCCGGTAACGCAACCTAGGATAAAGGTGAGGATGATTTTAAGATTGTCCCAGTCGAGGGTGAAGCCGTTTTTAAGGCCGTCGGTAACGGCGTGGAGCCGCTCGAAGATGTACTGGTACTTGCCCATGAGCAGCAGGATAAAGCTGCCAGAAATGCCGGGCAAGATCATGGCGCAGATGGCAATGGCCCCCGACAGGAAGATGAACCAAAGATCGGTGGGGGTGCTCACCGGCACGGCCACGGTAACCCAATACGCCATGGCCGTGCCCACTAGGCCCGCCCCGATAGTACCAGGAGTCCACCGGCCGATTTTGCGGCCCACCACCAGGGCCGAGGCCACCACCAGGCCAAAAAAGAAAGCCCAAATCAGCTCGGGATAAGTTTTGAGCAGGTGGAGCACTATTTTCGACAACCCCAGAATGGAAGTGCCAATACCCGCCAGCAACACTAGCAAAAAGGTACCGTTCACATACTGCCAAAGGTCTTTGAGCTTGAATTTTACCAGGTAGCCCAGGGCCTTACCGTTGAAATTGCGGATGGAGGTGAGCAGTTTCTCGTAGATGCCGGAGATGAAGGCCACCGTACCGCCCGAAACGCCGGGCACCACGTCGGCCGCGCCCATGGCGATGCCCTTGAGGTAAAGTAAAATATATTCTTTCACGATGCTAAAGTTTAAAAAAAAGCCCCTGGCAGGCACCAAGGGCAGCACAATCTATTTACATTCGGTGATTTAGGCTTTGGCCGAAGCACAGGCTTCGCCCTCGCCCACTTTTTTGCCGCACACGGTACACTCCATGCCGTCGTTGCCAAACTTGGCACTCAAACTGGCACAAGTACCCTGAAATTCACCGTCTTTTTTAAAGATCACCCGCACGCTCATGAGCAGGAAAAAGGCGGCGAAAACCCCTAACGTTAACAAAATGGTAGCCATGGGTGGTTGGTTTATCCGAGAGCAAAGTTAGCCTAATGAAGAGAAACCCCCAATAGTGTAATTATGGGTTGTTAACTAGCTGAAGATAAATCAATTGATCTGATTGTCTTCCTCTTAAACTGGGAAAAGAAGGCGGGGTGGCGGTGGTTAGCCACCCCGCTTGCCGTAGTAAATCAAAAGGGAAAACGTGAAAATACTAGGCAGTTACTAAATCGGACGGTTCGGTGGCTAGGACCTGGGCCTGGCGGTTGAGGGTTGCCTGGTGGTCCAGTTCCTCTCGGATGGCCTGGGCCAGGTCGGTCAAGTCTTGGAAGGTTTGGTGGTTGGTGATGGTAATCCGCAGCCCGGCTTTGCCCGGCGGCACAATGGGATAGCCGCTCATGTTCATGTACAAGCCCCTCATTTGCAGGCGTTTGGCCACATCTACCGCAGCTTCGGTTTTACCGATGCCAACAAACTGGATGGGGGTATCGGCCGAACCGACCAGGGGCAGGTGCAAGGCCCGGGCCGCCTCTACAAAATGGCTGATCCGCGCTTGGAGGGCCTTTTGCAGAGTCGTGATCTCCGGGCTGAGGTGGATGCGCGCCGAGGCGAGGCAGGCCCCCAGCATGGGCGGGGCCAACGGAATAGTGAAGATGAAGGTACCGCCTAGCAGCCGCACCCGCTGTTTCATGGCCTCGGTGGGGAATACAAAAGCCCCGCCACTTGCGCCAAACGCTTTGCTGAGTGAGCTGGCCAGCACCACTTTGGCGTGATAGTGGCAATGCTGGCGGAAATAACCCGCCCCGTGGCGGCCCGTCCACGACATGCCGTGCGCATCGTCGCAATAGAGGTAGAGGTTGGGATGCCGATCCAGCAGTTCCAAGATTTGGGATAAGGGCGCACCGTCGCCAAACATAGAGTACACCCCATCGATCAAATACCAAATTTTATCGTGGGTGGCACTCAACTTGGCAATCCGGTTCTCCAGCATGGCCAAGTTACTATGCTTGATTTTTTCCACCGTTTGGTTGGGGTTGGTGCCTTTGATGGTGGCCACGGCCATTTGCACCGAAGCGTGGACTTGCTGGTCCATGATAAGGGCATCGTTGGCTTCGATAATGGCGGGCAGAACGCCCAGGTGGCCCATTGTAACGCAGGTGGCCACCAGGGTGGGGCCGTTGTAAATCTGGCTCAGCAGGTCTTCTACCTCCGCGAACAAGCCCAATTGGGTGTACGAACGGGAGCTGGAAAACACCGCGCCAAAACGGTGAGCGGCCTCGACGGCCCCGGCTTTGATGTCGGGGTGGAGTTCCAGCCCTAGGTACGAGCAGCTCCCAAAGTTGGTCATCACTTGGCCGTTGACGGTGATGGTGCGGCCGTCCAGGTACTCATCCTGGGTGCTTAGGTGGATCACTTGCTGGCTAGCGGCGTATTCAAAGCCGGCGGTGGCCTGGCGGTCGGTGGTTTTTACTGACATGCTCGATTGGGTTTAATCTCTCCGGCCACAAAATAAGTCAAAAAGTAATTAACAACCTACATGCGTAATTTTTTACCCCTTTCTTTATCTAACTCGCATCAAAGTGGGCAAAGCATTGATAACTAGCGGTTAAAAATTTCAAAAGCGGATGAGAAGGTTCTTTCAATAATGGAAGGAATCAGGCGTTTAGAAGGGATTAATTCAAAAAAAGTACCTTATTTGTTTCATTTTCAGATACTTGTAGAGGCGGTATTTAGATTGGCATAAGTCGCGGCATCGTACCCCGGTATCTTCTTTAAAAAGTTTGAAAACTCGGATGAAAACCTGAAAAAATACATTTTTGATGGGTTTTAGTACTCCCTATAGTTGGCCAGTCCCTAGTGAGCGGCTCACAAAAAAACCACCCGATGCTAGGGTGGCTGTTCAACAATAACAATACTAAGGGCGATGGCCGCCAAGGGTGGCCTGGCAGTGCCACGGCGGCAAAACCAATGGCGCAGGGGCGACTTATTGGGCCGGGGCCAGTTCGTAAGTCAGGGTCGGCTCGGTTTTGTCCACCGTGCGGGGCACGCGCCAGCGGATGGTCAGGGCCTGGTCGGTGGGCGTGCCCACGATCTCCAAGGTGATGGCGTTGGCCCCGCCCGCATCCAACTGGATTTGGGTATTGTTGGTGGCCAAGGCCCAGGTGCCAGTATTGGTGGCCGTTAGATTGGGCCGGGGCGCGTTGCCGGGCACCACGGTGTAGTTGGTGGGGGTTTGGTCGTTGCGCTGGAACGTGATGCGGAACGCCGAATAATTGGTGGTGTTGTCTTGTTGGTTGTTCACCAAGGCCCGGGTAACCCGCCAGGCCCGGCTCAGGTTTTCGACCACGGTAGGTTCGGGGGTGGAAGGACTACACGCCCCCAGGGCCAGTACGCCCAGCACCAGTAGGAGGGAGAAAGAAGGGAGAAGACGTTTCATGTTTTTTGTGGGATTTAGAGCTTGAAGTTCGGTTTTGTATAGAACGCACGTGAGATCAAAATTACATCAAAGTAACAGGTTTTTTTTTGAATTGGGGGATGTCCAATGCCTGGGAGCAATATTGGTACTCCTCCGGCTGGTTGGAACAGATGACCACCAGCGGTTGGGGCGCGTGTTGGATTTCTTGTAAATACCAGTCGGTGTTGGCCCGGTCCAGGTTGGCGGTTGGCTCGTCGAGCAGTAGCACGGGGTTTTGGCTGTACAGGGCCAGGCCCAGTTTCACTTTCTGTTTCATGCCCGAAGAGAACTGCTTGAGCAGCCGCTGCCGGAACGGGGCCAGGCCCAGGTGCTCAATAAAATCAGCTTGGGCCAGCCGCAACGGCTTAAACCGGTGGTGAAACGCCACGGCCTCGGCCAGGGTCATTTCCTCAATCAGGTCTAAGTACGGGGCGGCAAACGCCACCTGGGCAAATACTTGTTCGGCGGGCAAGGCCCGGCCTGCCTGCTGGTAGGTAATTTGTCCGGTGGTAGGTGGCTGCATGCCGGCCAGGATTTTTAGCAAGGTCGACTTGCCGCTGCCATTGTGGCCCGTAATGGCGTACCGCTGGCCGGGTACAAACGTGTAGTCCAGGCCGCTGAACAGCCACTGGGTACCGTATTTTTGGCCGAGGCCGGTCAGCGTTATGGTCATAAATAAGACGAAGCAGCTTGGCGCAACGATGCTTGTGGCACCGCGCTGTCAAAATTAACGAAGTAGGTTTAGTTTTGGTGGCAAGTCGGCCCAAAAAACTGGGGTACTTGCCCCCAAAAATCGGCTTGGTATGAAAAAAATCCACGACATCTCCCTTACCCTTGAACCTAACCTGGTGGTTTGGCCCAATAGCATCGGTTTTAGCACCAGTTGGGCTAGCCAAATGGCGGCCGGGGGCGAGGCTAATGTTACCGTGGTGCACACGGGCGCGCACGTGGGCACCCATGTGGACGCGCCCCGGCATTTTGTGGACGGCGCGCCCACCGTCGAAAGCCTGGACCTGCACGCGCTCGTGGGCGAGGCCAGCGTCATCGACTTTCGGGGCCAGCCCCAGATCACGGCGGCCATGCTGGCCAGTTTGCCCCCGGCCAGCCTGCGCCCGCGCCTGCTGTTCAAAACCGACAATTCGCAGTTGTGGAACCAGCCGGGCCACGGTTTCCGCCGGGACTTTTGCGCCCTCACGCTGGACGCCGCCGAGTGGGTAGTGGCCCAAGGCATTCGCCTGGTGGGGATCGACTACCTATCGATCCAGCGGTTTCACGACGGCTTTGAAACCCACAAAGTACTGCTGCGGCCCGGTACCGTGATTTTGGAAGGGCTGGACCTGCGCGCCGTGGATCCGGGCATTTACGAGTTGTGCTGCCTACCCCTTAAAATTGCCGGCGCCGACGGTGCCCCCGCCCGGGCCGTGCTCATCGAGCGATAAAACGCCCGCTGGCGCGATTTGAAGCCGCCGTGAATAGCCCGAGTAACTTGCCCGAACCCAACCCAATGGCGGTTAGCAGAAAGCCAAATCCTAGATAAGTCATTTAGTCATTTAGTCATTTAGTCATTTAGTCATTTAGTCATTTAGTCATTTAGTCATTTAGTCATTTAGTCATTTAGTCATTTAGTCATTTAGAATTAATCCCGAAAAATGAAGAACAACTTACTTTTTACCTGGGGGGCCTTTTGCCTGTGGTTGGCCCTGCCCTTCGCTGCCCTGGCCCAACCGGCCGAACGGCTCATTAAAGTCAACGTAGTGCCCAACCACTCCAACTGGCTGTACCGCCCCGGCGAAAAAGCCGAGTTTGCCGTTACCGTTTTGCAGAACGGGAACCCCGTGAAAGGGGCTAAAATCCACTACCAAATGGGGCCGGAGAAGTTTGAAAACCAGAAAGATAGCCTCGTGCTGCCCGACGGCACCACCCGGCTGGCGGGCGGTACCCTGACCAACCCCGGCTTTTTGCGCTGCGCCGTGGTGGTGCGGCTCAACGGCCGCGAGTACCGGGGACTGGCCACCGCCGCCTTTGACCCGGAAAAAATCGCGCCCACGGTGGACTTGCCCCCCGATTTTGCCAGCTTTTGGGCGCAGGCCAAGGCCGACCTGGCCAAAGTGCCCCTCGACACCAAAATGACCCTGCTGCCCGACCGTTGCACCGAAAAAGTGAACGTGTACCACGTGAACCTTCAAAACTACCGCCAAGGCGGGGCGGCCCGGCTCTACGGTATTTTGTGCGTGCCCAAAGTGGAGGGCAAGTACCCGGCCCTGTTGCGCGTGCCGGGCGCGGGCATCCGCCCCTACGCGGGCGACGTGCGCACGGCCGAGCAAGGCGTGATCACTCTCGAGATCGGCATCCACGGGCTGCCCGTCGTCCTGGATCCCGGGGTTTACAACGACCTGGGCGCGGGTTGGCTCAACCAGTACTGGACCTACAACCTGGACCACCGCGACCACTATTATTATAAGCGGGTCTATCTGGGCTGCGTGCGGGCCAACGACCTGCTCACTAGCCTGCCCCAGTACAATGGCCAACAACTGGCCGTGGCCGGGGGCAGCCAAGGCGGGGCATTGGCCTTGGTAACCGCCGCCTTGGACCCGCGCGTGAAATACCTGGCCGCCCTGTACCCCGCCCTAGCCGACCTGACGGGCTACCTCAAAGGCCGGGCCGGGGGCTGGCCCCACCTGTTCCACCCCGACAATGCCCACCACCGCACCGAGGCCAAAATGAAAACCGCCGCCTATTACGACGTGGTCAACTTTGCCCGCCAGGTGAAAGTGCCCGTTTTTTATGGCCTCGGGTTCAACGACGAAGTGTGCCCGCCCACCTCGATGTACGCGGCCTATAATGTGCTCACCAGCCCCAAAACCCTCAAAGTTTATCCCGAAACGGGCCACTGGACCTACCCCGAGCAAACCGACGAAATGACCCAGTGGCTGCTGGAAAAGCTACGGGGCCAGTAGCCCGGCGGGTCGTTTTATTTGGCTGATCAAAGTTTTGCCAGTTTGTTGCTTTGCCCGCGCCGGAGGCGGATCCCCGTGGTCTGCCTCCGGCGTTTTGGCAGGGGGTTGCCCCCCGTTGGCCGGGCTACCGTTCTGCACTTAGCGTCTTTGCGAGAAACCCGTTTGGGCTTATCATCTGTGGCCAACCGAACGGGGCGCACCGGTCCTGCCTGACATGATTTTTTGGGAAACCGCTCAGCCGCCACTTTTGACCAAAAAGTGGATAAAAAGTGAGCAGTTTTTGGCCTTGTACCTGGCTAAAAGCCGCTGGTACTTTTGCCTCACAATTCACCTAAAAAACCTCTTAAACAAAAAAAGTAACATGAAAAAGATTCGCATTTTCGCCTTGGTAATGAGCGCATTCCTGGTTGCTGGTACGACCTTCGCCCAAAAAATGGCCAGCAAGGAAAAAACCGTTGACGTAGGCGGCGCGCCCATGTACCCGTCTAAAAACATCATCGAGAACGCGGTGAACAGCCAAGACCACACCACCTTGGTGGCCGCCGTTAAAGCCGCCGGTTTGGTGGAAACCCTGCAAGGGGCTGGCCCGTTCACGGTGTTTGCCCCCACTAACGCGGCCTTTACCAAACTGCCCGCCGGCACGGTGGACAACCTGCTGAAGCCCGAGAACAAGGCGACCCTGACCAAAGTGCTCACCTACCACGTGGTGGCTGGCCGGATGGATGCCAAAGCCTTGGCCGCAGCCATCAAAGCCGGAAACGGGAAGGCTATGCTCAAAACCGTGGCCGGGGGTACGCTCACCGCCAGCATGAAAGGCCCTAAAATCATCATCACCGATGAAAAAGGCGGCATGGCGACCGTCACCATCAAAGATGTGTTCCAGAGCAACGGCGTGATCCACGTAACCGACATGGTTTCGTTGCCCAACTAAAGCCTTGCAACCAGCGCAACGGGGAGGCTGCTACGTGTCACGGCCCTCCCCGTTGTTGGTTTTTTACTAATTACATGATTACATGATTACATGATTTTTCATCTTTAGTAGCCAATAAGTTGGTTAAAAAATTAGTTTTGGGAATGAATTTAGCAAGATTAAATTCGCTATATTTAGCTTAATTTTTCTTCTTATTTTTCGCAGGGGTGTCAAAAAAATTAATTAATAAATATTTGATATTCAATTGATTATAAAGCGTGAATAGCCATATATTTTATTTGGATGCTTGCTAATCAAGGTGATGATTACTTACTCATTTCGTCATTAACTTGTTTTATCTTACGCTATCATTTTTCACTAAACTTTTTTTGCTCAATCATTCGGTTTTACGGTCATGCCCAAGCAAATTGTTTACAAGCATAAGCTCGCCACCCGGTGGTTCCATTGGCTCAATTTTCCGCTGTTGGCCATTATGATATGGAGCGGGCTGCTCATTTACTGGGCCAACGATATTTACGAGATCAGAATCTTCGGGATCACCATTTTTAAGTTCTTTCCGGAGGTGATTTATCAATGGTTCAACGCGGCTTTTCGGCTGGCCGACGGCATGGCGTGGCACTTTGCGTTTATGTGGTTATTCACTATTAATGGGGGGCTTTACGTGCTGTACACTTGGGTGAGCGGCGAGTGGCGCGACCTATTGCCCAACCGCCGTTCGTTTGGCGAGGCTTGGCAGGTGGTGCTGCACGACCTGCGCCTGCGCAAAACCAAACCTGACCAGGGCAAGTACAACGCCGCCCAGCGGGTGGCGTATTCGGCCATCATCGTGATGGGGTTTGGCTCCATCGTTACCGGGCTGGCCATTTACAAGCCCGTGCAACTGGCCTGGCTCATGTGGCTGTGCGGCGGCTACGAAACCGCCCGGTTGCTCCATTTTGCCCTCACGGTAGGGTACGTGCTGTTTTTCGGCATCCATATCGGGCAGGTGGCCCTGGCCGGGTGGAACAACTTTAGGGCGATGGTGGCGGGTTTCGAAGTGGTGGACAAGCCGGCCCCGCCCCCCGGCAACTCCCCAGCGGAGCGGGCGGCCAAGACGGCGGCTTCCTGATGCGCGGGCGTTGGGAGCATCAACAGTCAACGAAAAAATCTCAATAAATCATTTAAAACCAATTAGTTAATTGAAATGAATATTCTTTGTTTTATCGGCTGAGCCGCAAAAATCATTGCTCATGACCAACAACGACGACGTGCAAAAAATCTCCCGCCGGAAAACGCTGAAGGCTTTTGCCAGTTTTTTTGCCCTCCTGGGCGGGGGCGCGGCCGGGCTGCAATGGCTGGCCTCCCAACCGCTGGACGGCGGCATCCGGGGCGGCATCCCCCAGCCGTTGCGCCAGGCCCTGGATCAAAACGAAAAGATTTTCCGGCCGCTTTACAGCCCGGAGCATCTGGTGCAAGAGTACCCCAAGTCGGCCGCCGCTGCCGAGCCGCGGGTCAACGGCGACGTGGGGCTGGACGAAGCGACCTTCGATGCGGCCACCTGGCAACTAAACGTGCTCAAGAAAAACGGTAACCAGGTAAGTTTTTCCCTGGCCGACCTTAAGAAGCTGCCCAAAGTGGAGGTGGTGCATAATTTCAAATGTATCGAGGGCTGGAGCCAGATCAGTTGGTGGGGCGGGGCCAGGCTGGCCGATTTTTTGGCCCACTACGGCCTGCACGAGGAGGCCCAAATGAACCACCTGGGCCTCATGACCCCGGACGAGGGCTATTACGTGGGCATCGACATGCCCAGCGCGCTGCACCCGCAAACCCTGCTTTGCTACGAGCTGAACGGCCAGCCCCTGCCGCCCGCCCACGGGTATCCGCTGCGGCTCATCATCCCGGTCAAGTACGGGGTTAAAAGCCTCAAGCGCATCGGCACCATGTACTTCGACAATGAGCGCCTGCCCGATTATTGGACTGAGCGGGGCTACGATTACTACATCGGGCTGTAATGAATGGCTTTTACCTCGGTCTCAACTGATTAGCCCTCTTCCAAATTGCTTTTTTTAACGGTTAAGTGGGTAGGGGCGGGTCTGGTGCCCGCCCTGGTGGTAAATGAAGGCCCGTCCTGCACCGCTCACTGGGGCTATCGACCTAAAAAAACAGTTCTTGCCCCAGCCTAAAGGTGTTGGCGTGGGCTTCCACAATGTCGGCCAGGCGGGGCGAGTAGCCGCCGCCCATGCTCACCACCACGGGCACGCCGTGGCGGCGGCAGGTGGCCAATACCTCGCGGTCGCGGGTGCGGCAGCCTGCCCGCGTGAGGGCCAACTTGCCCAGTTTGTCGGTGGCCAGCACGTCCACCCCGGCAATAAAGAATACGAACTGGGGCTGCACTTGGTCCATCAGCCGGGGCAGGTGGTGGCGCAGTAGGGCCAGGTAAGCGGTGTCGTCGGTGCCCGTGGGCAGGGGCACGTCCAAATCCGACTGCTCTTTGTGCAGCGGGTAATTGTGGTGACCGTGCATACTAAAGGTGAATACGCGCGGCTCGTTGGCAAAAATTTGGGCCGTGCCGTTCCCCTGGTGTACGTCCAAGTCAACGATGAGGATTTTCGTGAGGCCGTGGTGGTCCAGCAGGTAGCGGGCGGCCACGGCCACGTCGTTGAGCAGGCAGAAGCCCTCGCCCCGGTCGGTGAAGGCATGGTGGGTGCCCCCCGCGATGTTCATGGCCAGGCCAAATTGCCGGGCAAAGTCGGCCGCCCGCACCGTGCCTTGCAAAATGGTAACCTCGCGGGCCACCAGCCCGGCCGAAAGCGGGAACCCGGTGCGCCGCTCCTCGCTGGGGCTGAGGCTGAGCGTTTGCAGTTTGTGCCACCACTGGGCCGTGTGGGTGGCCACAATCAGCGGTTCGGCGGCCGGTGCCGGGGTGAAAAAATTGGCCTCCGTTACCGTGCCCTCGTAGAGGAGTTGCTCGGGCAGCACCTCGTACTTGGCCATCGGGAAGCGGTGGCCCGGCGGCAAAGGGTGGCAATAATTAGTCGCCCAGGCAATTTTCAACATGCGCACAAAACGGCTTATACCGCCACGTTGTTTTCGCGCAGGGCGGCGTTAAGTGAGGTTTTGAGGTCGGTGCTGGGTTTGCGCTGGCCAATAATGAGGGCACAGGGCGCGTGGAACTCGCCCGCCGGGAACTGTTTGGGGTAGCTGCCGGGGATGGCTACCGCCCGGGGCGGCACGTAGCCCCGGTACTCCACGGGCTCGGGGCCGGTTACGTCGATCACGCGCGAACTGCCCGTGAGCACCACGTTGGCCCCCAGCACCGCCTCGCGGCCCACCCGGGCCCCTTCTACCACAATGCACCGCGAGCCGATGAAGGCCCCATCTTCCACGATGACGGGGGCGGCCTGCACTGGTTCCAGCACCCCGCCGATGCCCACGCCGCCGCTTAGGTGGACGTCGCGGCCAATTTGGGCGCAACTGCCCACGGTGGCCCAAGTATCCACCATGGTGCCGCTGCCCACGTAGGCCCCGATGTTCACATAGCTGGGCATCAACACCGCCCCGCGCTCAATGAACGCCCCGTAGCGGGCCACGGCGGGCGGCACCACGCGCACGCCCAGGGCGGCGTACCCGGCTTTGAGGGCCATTTTGTCGTGGTACTCGAAAATGCCGGTTTCCAGGACCTCCATCTGCCGCAGCGGAAAATAGAGGATCACCGCTTTTTTGACCCACTGGTTCACCGTCCAGTCCGGGTCGTCGTCGTTGGGTTGGGCCACGCGCAGGCGGCCCGCGTCCAGTTCGGCGATCACGTGCTCCACGGCCTGGGCCGTAGCTTTTTCTTGCAGCAAGGCCCGGTTGTCCCAAGCGGCTTCAATAAGCTCTTGTAATTCCATTATAAAGGCAGAAAAGGAAGTTAAGCAAAGGATGAATTTGAGAAGAAATTGGCAATGAGAAAATTAATCTAACATGTTCATTTACAAAAATTTGTAATTAATTTTTGGCAGGATGAATGAGGCAATTTTATCAGTGATAATAGAAGAAAGTCGCGCTATTTTTAAGGTTGTCATCGCTTAAAACCAAAGATTAGTTCGTCATACTTCTACCAAAATCAAATTGCGGTTGCTTATTACCTATCTCTTAAATAATTACTAACCAAGCAAAGTGATCATTTAAGTCTTAGCCCAAAAATATATCTTGGCGAACCGCGGCTTGGCCCTGGTTTTCCGCAGTTTTTCGGCCAAACGGCCCCAAAAATGCGATTTGGCCACTTAAAAAAACCAGGCAGGCCAAAAAATGTGCGCGTAATTTGCGGCCACGGCACCCATCCCCCTTCGCGATCCTTGCAGCCCGAAGCCACTCCTCCGCCCGCAACCGAACAGGCCCCGCCCGCCGATGGCTGGGCGGGGTTACGGCAACACTACCGCTCCGATGCCATCGCTGGTTTTTTGGTGTCGCTCATTGCCTTGCCGCTGTGTTTGGGCATTGCCGTGGCCAGTGGTTTCCCGCCCGTGGCCGGGCTAATCACGGCCGTGGTGGGCGGCCTGGTAGTGGGGCCTTGGGCTGGTTCGCCCTTGGGCATCAAAGGCCCGGCGGCGGGGCTAATTGCCATCATGGCCGCGGCGGTGACCACGTTTGGGCAGTTAGCGGGGCCAGGGGCGGGGCCGCTGGCGGGTTACCAGGTTGCCCTAGCGGCCGTGGTGTTCACCGGAGCGTTGCAAATAGTACTGGGTTGGCTCAAACTGGGCCGCCTGGCCGACTTTTTCCCGCCAGCGGTAGCCCAGGGCATGTTGGTTTACATCGGTCTTTTTATTATTAGCCGCCAGGCTTATGTGCTGTTGGGGGTAACCCCCACGGCCCAGTCGCCCTGGGGGCTGTTGCTGGGTTTGCCCCAGGCCATCCGGCAGGCCGTTTGGCCAGTGGCGGGCATAGGCTTATTAAGTTTGGTTTTACTCATGGGGCTGGTAACCATTCGCCTCGCCTGGTTCAAACGAGTGCCCCCGCCGTTGGTGGTGATTGTCCTGGCCGTGATGCTGGGCCAGTGGTGGCGTTTGGAGGCTAAACATTTGGTGCGGCTGCCCGCCGAGTTGGCCCAAGGGCTGCATTGGCCCGATTTTTCGCAAGTGGCCAGCCTGCCCATGCTGCAATACACCCTGATGCTTACGGTGGTAGCCAGCCTCGAGTCGCTGCTTATTAGCCGGGCCATTGTGCCGCTGGACCCCTTCCGGCGGCCCGCCGACCTCAACCGCGATTTGTTGGCCAGCGGTGCGGGCAATTTGCTTTGCGGCCTGCTGGGCGGCCTGCCCATGATCACCGAAGTAGTGCGTAGTTCGGCCAATGTTGGCTACGGGGCCAAAACCCGGTGGGCCAACGTGGCGCACGGGCTGTTTTTGTTGCTGGCCGTGGGGCTCGTTCCCGGATTTTTGCAGTTGATCCCGTTACCGGCCCTGGCCGCTTTACTTATCCTGGCGGGTTGGCGGCTCGCAGCCCCAGCCCAAATTGGGCAAACCCTCCGCACCGGGCCTGACCAACTGGCTGTGCTATTGGGCACGGTGTTCTTCATTTTGCTCACCGACCTACTCAGCGGCTTGCTGCTGGGGCTAGGGTTCAACCTGCTCCTCCTTTGGTTGCTGGGGGCCGATCCCCGGCAACTGTTCCGGGCGCGGGTGGAGGTGCGCACCCACGCGGGCAAAACGCGCCTGCTGGTGCGTGGCAACGCGGTTTTTAGCAATTTCTTGCCCTTTCGGCGGCAGTTGGAGGCGCAGTTCCCGGCCGGGCCGATTGAGATCGACCTAGCCGAAGCCCGGCTGGTGGATCATGCTTTTTTGGAGCAACTGGCGCATTTACAAGCCGATTATACCCAAGCCGGCCGCACCCTCACCCTCACGGGGCTGGCCCATTTGCGCCCGCTGGCCAAGCACGAACGGGCCACCCGGCGGGCCTAAATTGCCTCCAGAAACGTTTTAGCTACTTTGGTTTTTTTGGGTGGCAGGTCCAGAGGGCTTCCATCGGTTACCTCGGTGTGGTGTCCTCTGGGCCGGGCCGACGTTTCGGTCCGCTATCGCTCCCATGTGCGCGTGCGGGGGTATGCCCCGGAGCTAAAAGGTCGCATTTTAAACGAAACCTTGGGCTTCTAATCGGCAAAAAAATCTGCTGCTGTTAAAGAATGTATGCCGAGGAATTTAGCTCCTGGGCACCAGGGTAAGCCACGCCCGGCGACCGCAGGGCGGTGAGGCACGAACCGGTGTTTTGGCGGGCACGGCTGGCCGCCGCGTAGCTGGCTGGCCACGTTGTGCCCGCCAAAACACGGGAACTAGCGTGTACCCCGGAGGATGCCGCACCGCCGAAAGCTATGGAAGTTCCTAGAACTGGCGCCAAACAATCAGCAGCATACATCCTGAAACACTACCAAAAATCTAACCCGAGACCGGGAGGCCCCGGCGTTACCCCACCGGCATCTTGATCTGGAAACGGGTACCCTGCCCCGGCTCGCTGTGTACTTGCAGCCGCCAACCGTGGGCGCGCACCACGCTGCGCACATAGTGGAGGCCTAGCCCAAACCCTTTGATACTGTGCAGGTTGCCCGTGGGCACCCTAAAAAACTTGTCGAAGATTTTGCCCTGGTATTTTTTATCGATCCCCAGGCCACGGTCTTGCACGGTGAGCCACACATAGGGGCCTTGATTGTGGGTGGCCAGCGTAATTTCCGGCGCGCCGGGCGAATACTTGGCCGCGTTGTCCAACAAATTGAAGATCAAGTTGGTAAGGTGGACTTTGTCAGCCTTTACTTGAAATTGGGTAGCTGCTAGTTGTGTGTGTAACTGGCCCGGCTGGCCGTTTTTCCAGGTGAGGGCAAAGCTTTGGGCGGCTTCTTGCAGCAGTTCGTGGAGGGAAAGCGGTTGCCGGTTAAGCTCCAGCTGCCGTTTCTCGATGCGCGACATTTGGAGCACCCGTTCCACCTGCTCTTTGAGCCGTTGGCTTTCGTTGCGCACAATGGCCGCGTAGTTGCGCAGCCGTTCCGGTTGCTGGGCGGTCTCGGGTTTGGCCAGCACATCGGCCGCGATGGAAATGGTGGCAATCGGCGTTTGGAACTCGTGCGTCATGTTGTCCACAAAGTCTTTCTGGACCTCGGCCAGCCGTTTTTGCCGTAAAATCACGAACAGCGCGTAGGCAAAAAACCCGATCACGACCAGGATGATGACCGATAAAAAGCCCCAAACGCCCAGGTTGGCCACCAGGTGCCGGTCTTTGTCGGGGAACTGCACCCCAAAGTAGTAGATCAACTTGTCGTACTTGGGCAGCTCGCGGGCGGGGCCGGTTTTGGCCTGTTGGCCCGAGGCGGTTACGTAGTTGCCGTACACCATTTTGTCGGTGCCGCAGTCGTAAATGCCGTACTCGAAGTCGAGCTGGATGCCCTGGCCGCCAAACTCCCGGCGCAGGTAGTGCTCCAGCACGCTCACATCGATCACCGTGTTGACGTTGACGATGAAGTAGTCGGACGAGACTTGGTTGACCACGCCCTGCACGGGCAGCACGCTCTGGTTATAGGCGGCAATTTGCTGGGCTACCCGCTGCAAAGCCACGTAAATGGCCTGGTCGGAGCGTTTGGCCTCCAGATTGGCCGCCTGGCTCACCCAGTACACCTGCACCGTTACAATGCCTACAATGGCCACGGTGGCCAGCACTACCAACCAACGAATGGCGTTACGCCGCATTTGTCTTAAATGATTGCATGACTAAATGATTGCATGATTTTTATTTATTTGATCTCCAATTAGTTATCGGTTATTTTGTCAAAAAAGAGATAGATATTTTGGGATAAAGTTAAGCGAATTGGGGGAAAATTGGGCTGGGGCACCGCGCCCTAACACAACACCCTAAGGGTTTTTGAAACCCTTAGGGTGTTTGAGGCTAGGAGACTGCATTAACCAGGGCCTAACGTTAGGGCTTTAGGGGCGTTTGGCCCGGAAAAACTCGGCAATTTGGGCCTGGGGCAGGGCGTTGAGCACGTGGGCGCGTTCCGCCCCGCCTTTGCGGGCCACCAAAACGCCGTAGCGCATATCGGCGTAGCCCTCCCGTTCGTGGGCATCGGGGTTGATGCTGAGCCGCACGCCGAGTTCGATGGCGCGGCGTACCCACCGCCAGTCGAGGTCGAGCCGCCAGGGGTTGGCGTTGATCTCGACCACCACGCCGTGCTGGGCGCAGGCTTGCAAAATGGCCTCATGGTCAATGGGGTAGCCCTCGCGGCGGAGCAGCAGGCGGCCGGTGGGGTGGCCTAAAATGGTGGTGTAAGGGTTGGCAACGGCCCGCAGTAACCGCTGGGTGGCCTTTTCGCGGTCCATGCGCAGGTTGGAGTGGATCGAGGCCACGATGAAATCGAAGCTGGCCAGCACCTCGTCGGGGTAGTCCAAAGCCCCGTCGTTGAGGATATCGGCCTCGATGCCCTTGAAAATGCGGAAGGGGGCCAACTGGGCGTTGAGGGCCGCGATTTCTTCGTGCTGGCGTTTTACCCGGTCGGCGGTGAGGCCGTTGGCGTAAAAAGCCGACTGGGAGTGATCCGAAATGCCGAGGTACTCGTAACCCAGGTCGCGGCAGGCCTGGGCCATTTCGGCCAGGGTATGCTTGCCGTCGGAGTAAGTGGAGTGGTTGTGGAGAATGCCGCGCAGATCGCTCATTTCCAGTAAAGTAGGTAGTTTTTGCTGTTGGGCCAGTTCAATTTCAAAGCCGCCTTCGCGGAGTTCGGGCGGTACCCAGGGTAGCCCGGCGGCTTGGTAAATGGCGGCCTCGGTGAGGTGCTGGCCGGTGCGGGCGGGCTGGGCCAGGCCCGCGCGGGCCACGTGCGCGGGCGCGGCCGAGGTGAGCAGCCAAGTGCCCGCGTAGGTGGCCTCGTCGGTCAATCGCACTTCCACTTTGAGGCCGGGCTGGCCTTTTTCGTCCACCAGGTGGCCGCGCCAGGCAAAGGGCGAGCTATCGGCCTCGGTGGGGCGCAGGCCAGGCCATTGGTCCAGAAAACGCCGGAGCGGGGCAGTTGGCCCGGCTTGGTCCACCTGGGCCACTAGTTGCACGGTGTCCACCACCTCGGCGGCTTGGCGCATTTGCCCGCTGAGGGCCACCTGTCGCACCAGGCCCGAGTTGGCCACGGCTTGTTCCAAAGCGAGGGCCAGCGGCTCGGCCTCGGCAAACAAGAGCTTGTCGGCGTTAGCTTCCTTAAAATCAAGTTCTTGCAAAATGGCGGCCTGGGTTTTTTCGCCGAAGCCTTTTAATTGGGCCACTTGGCCGCTTTGGCAGGCTTCGCGCAGTTGGTGCAGGCTCTCGATGCCCAGGTCTTGCCAGAGGGTTTTTACTTTTTTGGCCCCCAGGCCCTTGACCCCTAGCACGTCGACGACCCCGGGCGGGATTTGGGCGCGCAGTTGGTCCAACTCGGGTAGCGAGCCGGTTTGGGCCAGGGCGATCAGTTTTTCGGCCATGCTATCGGTAAAGCCCAGGGCCAGCAGGTCGGCTTTGGGCAGCCCGGCCACCGGGGCCTCGGTTTTTTCCAGTTGGAACACCGCGCCGGTGTAGGCCCTGATTTTGAACGGGTTGGCATCGTCCATTTCCAGCAGCGAGGCCGTGAGGCGCAACGCCCGGATGATTTCTTTATTCGACATAACTCAAAATAAGGAGGCGGAAAGATAGGGAAAACCCGGCTAGAGGCGATGGGGGAGGGGGCAGCCCCTTAGTGAATGCCGCATAGCCCCCGGAACTAATCGCCCCCGGCCCGGCGTTTCCAGGGCTGTTAACGTCAGTTTATGCAGCTTGACCCTAAGCCCGCCCCCGGTGGCAACCCCTACGTTTCCTTGTTGCGCACCGCCTGGCGCTACGCAAAGCACCAGCGGGGCCGGTTTGTGTTCATCTACGCCCTGTTTGGCCTGGCCAACTTGCTGGCGGCCTTCAACCCCCTGCTGTTCGGCTGGTTTGTGGACCAGGTGCAGCGGGCCTGTACGCGGGCGGGTACGTGCTGCTCAAGCTGGCCGAGTGGGCCTGCCACGGCCCCGCCCGCGTCATGGAGCGGCAACTGGCCTTTGCCCTGAGCCGCAATTTTTTGGAAGAACGCTACCACCAGGCCCTGCACCTGCCCGTAAAGTGGCACCAAGACCACCACAGCGGGGCCACCATCAACCGCATCCGCAAAGCCTACGAGGCCCTCAAGCATTTTTTCGAGGGCGGGTTCATGTACCTGCACGCCCTGTTCAAGTTTTTGTTCTCGTTTGCGGCCATGCTCTACTTTTCGCCCGTGTTCGGGGGTATCGGCATCGCGCTGGGCGCGCTCACGGTCTGGGTCATTTTCAAGTTCGACAAGCCGTTTATCCAGGCCCTGGACGAGACCAACGAAAAGGAGCACGTGGTGTCGGCCACGCTG
>JALONO010000339.1 GCA_025454895.1 Bernardetiaceae bacterium | reverse complement strand
AAAACAGCGCAACAACCGGCCATGACTTTTTAATTGAGGTGTTTTTCATAAGTTTATTTGTTTTAGATTATGTGCAACAAAAATCCCCCCCCCCGTTTTACATTTCAAAATTTAATAATGTTAAAAGGTGTTAAATTTATTTGTTCACATAAAAAGTAACAAACTCGCCGGTGGGGCAGGATATTAATTTGATTAAATAATCCGAGGCCCTCATAGGCGGTTTTTTAAATTGCAAGAAAAAATCCGGGCCAACGCCCAACCTGAACCTACCCGGCTGCGCCAGTGGCTGGGGGCTAGTTAACGGCAGCCCCTAAGGGTTTTGGAAACCCTTAGGGGCTTGCGCAGCTTCTGGGGCGGGAGGCCCCGACCACCGCCTCACGCAAACCGGATCGCCTTGATGGGGCTAATGCGCGTAATGACCAAGGTAGGCAGCACCATAATCAAAGCTACCAAGCTGAACATGAGCAAGTTGAGCATGATGATATTCGGCCAGTCCCACTGGATGGGCACGCTGGCCATGTAGTACGTTTCCGGGTCCAGGGGCACCAGGCCGTAGCGCCACTGCAAGGCGGCTAAACCCAGGCCCAGCAGGTTGCCCCAGGCCAGCCCGGCCAGCAAAATGCGCAGCCCCCGGTACAAAAATACCTGTTGGATTTGCCGGTTGCTGGCCCCCAGGGCCTTGAGCGTGCCAATGAGGCTGGTACGCTCCATAATTAAAATGAGCAGGATGGACAGCGTGTTGAACCCCGCCACAAACAAAATAATGGTGAGGAAGATGACCACGTTGTTGCTCAGCATGGTGAACCAGTCAAAAAAATGGAGGTACTGGTCGCGGACGGTGGTGAGGCCCATCGAGAAATCCATCAGGTCCGCCACCCGGTCGCTGGCTTGGGGCAACTGCTCAAAATCATGGACGAACAACTCGTACCCGCCCGTGAGGCTGTCGCCCCAATTGTTGAGCCGCTGGATGAGCCGGTTGTCGCCCAGCACCACGGCATCGTCAAAGTCCTCGAGGCCGGTTTGGTAAATGCCCCGCACGGTGAGCCGCCTGGCCCGGGGCGGCTCCTGAATAAAGTACACGATCAAATCGTCGCCCAGTTTAAGCTTGAGCTTGCGGGCAATTTTCTGGCTCACGATCAGCTCGTTGGCCGGGGCACTGTCCGTAAAATGGAGAAACCGCCCGCTCACCAGGTTGCGGGCAAAGCGGAGGGTGTCAAAGTCGGGCCCCACGCCCTTGAGGATGGCCCCCATCACCTCGGTCTCGGTTTTGAGCAAGGCGGCTTTTTTGCTCACCATTTGCAGGTGGGCCACTTCGGGCAGGCGTTGGTACTGGGCGGCCAGCCGGGTGCGGGTGCGCAAGGGCTGGCCTTCAATCGAGTTGTCGGTGGTAATGCGCTGCACCGCCAGGTGGCCCGACAAGCTGAAAATTTTATCCTGAATGGCCTGCCGGAACCCCTTGAAAATCAAGAAGGAAAGCAGGCCGGCCGCCAAGCCCACGGCCACACTGCCGATGGCAATGTTGGTGATGAGCGACGAGAAGCCCGCGTTTTTGCCCTGGCTAATGCGCCGGGCAATGAACCACCACACATTAGCGGGCGGGGTGGACGCGGGAACGGGAGTTTGCAAGGCCATAGAAACTGGTCAAAATTCGGCAAAAACCAACTACTGGCCAACTGGGCCGCGATAAATAACGGCCAGGCCATCGCCCCTGGCTCAGCGTAACTTGGGGTTTTGCTGGTGGCGGTCAGCGTCGCGCTGAGTTTTTTTGGCCAGGTTTTGGGCCAGGGCCTGGGTTAGATCCACCCCGGTTTGGTTGGCCAGGCAAATGAGCACAAACAGCACGTCGGCCATTTCGTCGGCCAGGTTCACGTCGCGGTCGCTGGCCTTGAACGACTGCTCGCCGTAGCGGCGGGCCATGATCCGGGCTACTTCGCCCACTTCTTCCATTAAAATGGCGGTGTTGGTCAGTTCGTTAAAATAGCGCACGCCCGTGGTGCGGATCCATTCGTCCACGGTGGCTTGGGCTTGTTGGAGGGTCATGCCGGGGCAAGTTTAAGACTATAAATGATTGAAGATTGCCTGATTAAATGATTATTCTACCTATTTATCAAACCTTTACGGCATCAGATACCCGCAATTCTTATTTAGCTTCAGAATATGGCGGGCCAACCAACCGCAGCGGCCCGGTGGCGGGCGCTACTGGTTGGCGCGGCAAGTTGCGCAATTTTCGGCGGATTGAGGTGCGGGGCGGGCGCAGTTGAGCGCAACCAAGCGGGCGCGCCCGTATCGCCCGCGAGGCAAAACCTTGGCCACTAAAAAAAACCAATCAAAAAAAGCAGCTAAAAGCTTGATTATCTGATTTCTTGGCAGAGTTCCACCAGCACGCCGTTGGTGCCTTTGGGGTGGACAAAGCAGACAAGTTTGTTATCGGCCCCGCGTTTCGGCTCCTCGCTGAGCAGGGTAAAGCCTTCCGCTTTGAGGCGGGCCATCTCGGCGCGGATGTCGGCCACTTCAAAGGCCACGTGGTGGATGCCCTCGCCGCGCTTGTCGATAAACTTGGCGATGGGGCTATCGGGCCGGGTGGCTTCCAGCAGTTCCAGCTTGTTAGGCCCCACTTTAAAAAACGAGGTGCTCACGCCCTCGCTTTCCACGGTTTCCACTTTGTAAGCAGGCGCCCCGCTGAGGCGGGCAAACAGGGCGTTGGCGGCGGCCAAGTCGGCCACGGCGATGCCCAAATGCTCAATTTGCAGCATGATGTTGATAGATGATCGGGGTCAAAGTACGGGACAGGTCTTGAAAAGAAAAATGATTTTGGTTAACTATGGCGGCCCCCGGCCAACAATTCAAAATGGCTAGGGTTAATTGGTGCAGCCGTTTGCTTGGGAGCAGCGGCGTACCGACATTTAGTGGTCCAATTTTTAAATAAATATGAGATGAAAACCCCCGAAAAAAACACCGTGGTGGCCGCCGCGAAAGCCGCCTTAGGGCAACTGATCGCCCAAGCCCGCACCGAAATGGCCCAACTGCTGGCCAGTGCCACCGAAAACGCGGACATTGAGCAGGAGAACTACCTCGAGTCGAACACCGAGGAGATGATGAACCTGCGCCGCCAACGGGAACAGCACCTGGAGTTTCTACTGCACGAACAAAACTTATTGGAGAATATCGACCCCGAAGCCGCCCTGAGCCACGCCGACTTTGGCGCGGTAGTCCTCACCGACCAAGGTCATTTTTTGGTAGGGGCGGCGGTGGCTTTCTCGGTGGAGGGGCTGGCGTTCCAGGGCATCTCGGTCCAAGCCCCCATTTTTGCCAGCATGAAAGGTAAAAAAACCGATGAGTCCTTTGCCTGGGGGCCTAAGGTTTACCAGGTGCGGGCGGTGTACTAGCCCCACGTGCCGGGGATATCTCGCGCCACGGAATAGTTGG
>JALONO010000338.1 GCA_025454895.1 Bernardetiaceae bacterium | reverse complement strand
GCTTACCGCCAGTTCAAGGGCAAGGCCCATACCTTGCTGCCCGCCGGGCTGGTGGGCCGGGTTTATCTCTTCACCAGCCCTCTGGTAAATTAGATTAGACGGTACTGTTCCAAAACGTATGCTGAGGAATTTGGCTACTAGGCCCTGCGGCCAGCCAAGCCTGACGCCGAGTCGTCAGACTGCGCGGGAAGCTATGGCAATTCCTGGAACTGGCGCAAAAAGTAACAGCATACATGCTGAAACACGCCCAAAAGCATTTCAGCTTTTGGGCGTGAAAATGGGTTGGAACATAATCCAGACCTAAGTGAGGATAACTTGAAAAGGGTATAACCTCATTGACAAGAGGTCTAGTTAATACCTAACGATTATCCGTCAACTAAATCCCCAACAACTTCCGGTTCAGGGCCTCGTCGGTGCCGGCACTGGCAAAGTCGTCGAACGCCTTGGCCGTTACTTGGATGATGTGGTTGGCAATGAACGGCGCGCCCTCGGCGGCCCCTTGCTCGGGGCTTTTGATGCAGCACTCCCACTCGAGCACGGCCCAACTGTCGTAGTCATATTGGGCCAGTTTACTGAAAATGCCGCTAAAGTCCACTTGGCCGTCGCCCAGGGAGCGGAAACGGCCCGCCCGGTTTACCCAGCCCTGGAAACCGCTGTACACGCCCTGCTTACCGCTGGGGTTGAACTCGGCATCTTTGACGTGGAACGCCTTGATGCGCTCGTGGTAAAAATCAATAAACTGCAAATAATCAAGCTGTTGCAGCACAAAATGGCTGGGGTCGTAGTTGATGTTGGCGCGGGGATGGCCATTGACGGCTTCCACAAACATCTCGAACGTAATGCCATCGTGCAGGTCCTCGCCGGGGTGCAGTTCGTAGCAAACGTCCACTCCCTGCTCGTCAAACGCATCGAGGATGGGCTTCCAGCGGGCGGCCAGTTCTTTAAAGCCAGTCTCCACCAGGCCCGCCGGGCGCTGCGGCCACGGGTACAAATACGGCCACAACAGCGCCCCGGAAAACGTTACGTGCGCGCCCAGGCCCAGGTTACGGCTGGCCTTGGCGGCATACTTGAGCTGCTGCACGGCCCACTCGGTGCGGCCCTTGGGGTTTTGGTGCAGGTGGGCCGGGGCAAAGTTGTCGTACAGGGTGTCGTAAGCGGGGTGCGAGGCCACCAACTGGCCCTGCAAGTGGGTCGATAGCTCGGTAATGGCCACCCCGGCCTCGCGGGCGGTACCGGCCAGTTCGTCGCAGTAAGTTTTGCTCTCGGCGGCCTTGGCCAGGTCGATGCAGCGAGGGTCCCAAGTGGGCACCTGCACCCCAATGAAGCCCTGTTCGGCCGCCCATTGGCAAATGGTTTTGAAGTTGTTGAACGGGGCATCGTTGCCCATAAACTGAGCCAAGAAGATGGCCGGTCCTTTGATGGTTTTCATTTCCGGGTTCGGATTTTTTTGCGGGAATGGGGCGGCCCGCGCTTTGCGGGCGGCGCGGGGCGAAAATTATGGATAAATCGGAAAAAGCCCGTCAATTTGCCCTGCCAAAATGTTTGGTGGCCCCGCCATGACCCCCGACGAAACCGTTAAATCCCTCCGCGCCGAACTGGATAAAATCTACGGACTGATCTCCTACGAACTGGGCAGCCCGCTCAATAGCCTGCACTTGCTGGCCGGGTTTGCCCTGGCCGACGCCCAGCAGGCTGCCCCCAGCCTGCTGGAAACCGTGGCGCACCTGCACCGGCAAATCGAGGCCCTGCAAACCCGGCTGGGCAACCTCATTTATTGGGCTGATTTACAGGTGAAAAACTACCACCAGCAACCGCAGCCAGTGGATCTGGGCCCGTTGCTGCTCCGGCACCAGGCCCGTTGGCAACCTTTGGCGGCGGCCAAGCGGATCGGCTGGGCCACGTGGCCGCCCCCCAGCGAGCCTTGCCTGGCCCAAGCCGACCCCAAAATGCTGGCCTGGGTACTGGATAACCTACTGAGCAATGCCGTGAAGTTTTGCCGCCCCGGCGATACCATCACGCTTTCGCTCCGCCTGGCCCAGGGGCAAGCGGAGTGCCAGGTGGCGGACTCCGGCCCCGGCCTTGGCCCCGCCAAATTGGCCGCCGTGTTCAACCCTGGCCGCCGCAATGCCGGCCGGGGCACCGCCAACGAAACCGGGCTGGGTCTAGGCCTGGTGGTGGCCCAGGCGATGCTGCAATTACAAGGCAGCCAACTCATCCTCACCAGCCAGCCTGGCCAGGGCACCCAAGCCAGTTTTGCGTTACCCCTGGTGGGGGCGCACTAATCTTAAAATGACTTGATGATTACCTGATCTAATGGTCTTTCTTGCTGATTGTCAATTTCTTGCGTCATAAAAAAGACGCAACCCCTAGTTGGGTTGTGGCATCATGACATCGCAAAAAATCTCACTACTAACTTTTTATGGAAGTTACTTCTCCGTGCCCTCACACAGGCGAGCGCACGGGAGCGAAGCTGAAAGTCCTCAAAGGCTGGCCTGGAGTTCGGCCCAACTGGGGTTGCGGGTATCTTTGGTCGAGAGCACCCAATCGGGCCGGGGCACCTGCCAGTCGATGCCCAGGGCGGGGTCGTCCAATTGCAGGCCGCCCTCGTGAGCGGGCGAGTAGTAGTTGTCGCATTTATAGAAAAACTCGGCCCGCTCCGTGATCACCGAAAACCCGTGGGCAAACCCGCGCGGGATGAACAACTGTTTACGGTTTTGCGCACTCAGTTCCAACGCATAATGTTGGCCAAACGTGGCTGAGTGGGGCCTAATGTCCACCACCACGTCCAGCACGGCCCCGCTGAGCACCCGCACCATTTTGGCCTGGGCCAGTTCGCTGCGTTGGAAATGCAGGCCGCGCACCACCCCGTAACCGGAGGCCGACTGGTTATCTTGCACGAAATGGACTGGCTCGCCTACCACTTCAGTAAAATCCCGCAGATTGAAACTCTCGAAAAAATAGCCTCGCGAGTCCTCGAACACTTTTGGCTCGAACACCCATAGGCCTGCAAAAGGAGTGGCTATAAATGGCACTGGCTAATCAACTAAAGTTAAGGACTTTGCTAAAAAATACCGGGCCGCAAAGATAGAGAAGCCAAGCCCAGAAAGCACATCGCAAGCCAGGCCCGGTGAAAAATTGACCTAGCACCCAGCTAAGCAGCGGGCATTTTCCCGGTGGCCGCAAGAGGCTGCATGATCTTCAACTCAAAGATTGGTTACGAATAACCTTATCTGTAAATAATTAAAAATCAACAATATAGCCTAGTTAGGTGGGCGATTGAGAGGTGTTCCAGCCTTATTTCACCTCAATCCCAGTGCAGTGCGAAAGCGCAAATGCGGCCCTCCTTGGCACTGCCAATGGCCCGGCCGTGGACGGTCAGGTTCTCGATCCGCACGTTCTCGACCTGGTGCGCGGCGTCGTAGCCCGTGATGATCGAGAACGGGAACTGGCCGTCGGTAACGCTGATGTTTTTGAACAGGAGGTTCTTGATGTGCCCCCGGTTGGTGGCAAACTGGGCCTCCTCGCCGGGAGATACTTGCAGCCCCGTTGGTAGCGGCGCTTGCGCTCGGCCTCGTCCTGGGGGCGGTCCAGGCTGTACTGCGACAAGAAAATGGCCACGTCGATCAGTTTGTGCATGGCATCCTCCACCCGGAGGTTTTCCACCCGAACGTCCTGCACGGTGGCGTAGTCGCCGTTATGGATGCTGAACACCGCCCCCCGGTCCACGTGGACCACGTCGCAGTCGGTAAACGAGAGGTTGCTGACCAGGTCGCAGCGCAGCTCAAAGCCGATGTCGATGGCGTTGCCCCAGGCCATGTTCCAGAACACGGTGTTGCGCACCGCGATGTCGCTGATGTTGGGGCCTTTCTGGGGAGTTTGGGGGTATTTTTCCGTCCCGCCCCAGCCCTTGATGGCGATGCAGTCGTCGTTGCAGCGCAGGAAACAGTCGGCCACCCGCACCCCCGAGGTGGCCACCAGGTCGATGCCGTCGGAGCCAAATTTCCAGCTCACGATCTTCACGTTGCGGATGTTTACCTGGCGGCAGTCTTGGGGCAC
>JALONO010000100.1 GCA_025454895.1 Bernardetiaceae bacterium | reverse complement strand
CGGGCGGCCATGAGCGCGGGCACAATGCCCGCAATAATGCCGATGATGGTCGACAGCGAAAGCCCCAGCGCCACCCGGCTCATGCCCAGGCTAATGGGGAAACTTTCGGTGCCAAACAAAGTGAGCAACGACACCAAAGCCAGGCCCGCCAGCCCGCCAATGAGGCATAACAAAATGGCCTCGAATAGAAATTGGAGCAGGATGAAGTAGTTCTTCGCCCCCAGCGATTTTTGGATGCCGATGAGGTTGGTGCGCTCTTTTACCGACACGAACATGATGTTAGCGATGCTGAACCCGCCCACTAGCATCGAGAAAATGCTGATGAACCAGCCCGCGCCGGTTAAGGTAGAAATGATGCCTTCCAACACCTGAGCGAACGCCTCCGGGCGGTTGAGGGCGAAATTATCCTCTTCGCGGGGTTTGAGGCCGCGAAAGGCCCGCAGCAGGCCCCGGGCTTCGTTTTCCACTTCCACCAGGCCGGGGTCGTTGTCGTAGCCCTTGATCGCGATTTGCGGGCGCACCCCGCGCCGCCGGGTGGAGGCGAACATTTTCACCAAGCTGCCGTAGGGCACCAGGGCCAGGTTATCGGTGCTGGGGGTGTTGAGCAAGGTGCTGCCTTGCCGTTTGAGCACCCCTATCACCATGAACTTGCGGTTGCGCAACGATATTTGCTTGCCCATCGGGTCTTCTTGCTCAAACAAATCGGTGGCCAGTTGGGCCCCCAAAATGGCAACGTTGCGGCCTAGGTCGGCCTCTTGATAGTTGAAATAACGCCCGGTCTCGATTTTCACGTCCGACACCCGGTTGTATAGGAACGACGCGCCGAGTACCGTGGCCCCGCTCACGCTGTTGTTTTTGTATTTGGCCGTGAGGTTGCTGCGTACCCCAAACACCGCTACCGAACTGGCTTTGGTGAGGCGTTTCTCTAAAAATTTAAATTCGTTGAAGGTGGGATTGGGCCGCCGGAAATATTTCCACCAGGGGTAGTCGCTCTCCTGGGCGAAGGTCCAGGGGAAGGTGTCCACGTAGATCACCTTATCGCCTAGGAACGAAAGGCTGGCCTTGATACTCTGCTCCAGGGTGTCCACAATGGTAAGCACTCCAATGATGGCGAAAATGCCGATGGTAACCCCCAGTAACGACAAAACGGTGCGCAGCAGGTTCTCGCGCAAGGCCCCCAAGGCCGACCGGAAACTTTCGTAAATAAGACGGATCGTCAACAACATGCCGCGAACATTTTTGCCCAAATATAACGCAATCTGTGGGCAAAGGTTGGCGACCGGGGTTTCGCGGCCGTTTTCCCACGGCCTGGCTGGCTAGGGCAGGGGTTTAGGCGGGGTCAGAGGGTTTTTTGGTTTAAAACTGCATTAACAGGGTTGATACTGGCCAAATCGCCCTTTTTATCGGCAAGGGGCTGATTTTGAAATGACTAGGCAACCTTCCGGGCCTGAGTTTGGTAAAATAGAATGCCAAGCCAGCGCATGAATTAATCTTTTGGGTAGATGATTTGGCAAATCTGGTAAATCACTTTAACTTCGAGGTTAAGGTTTCCATCCTCCGGCCATCAACCACCTCGGTTCTTTCGGCTTACCGCTCATTCTATTTTCAGCCAAGTATTCGGTTAGTAACTGCCTGTCCGCTAGCTTAGTTTGACGGTTTCCCGCCCTTTTATTTGTCTTATTCGGGTTTCACTAATCTTAAATTCCATTTCTATGATCTGCAAATTTTCCCTTCGCTTTGCCCGGTTGGGCGTGTTTTTGGGCATGGCTGCCTGCAGCCAAACCGATGAGCCTGCCCCGGCCCCAACGCCCACCGGGCCGGAAACCCAGAAAGATATTGCCGCCGTGGACAACGCCATCAACTCGTTTATGACGACTTATAACATCACCGGAGCGTCGTTAGCGGTTACCAAAAACGGCAAACTGGTGTACATAAAAGGCTACGGCCTGGCCGACCGGTCCACCAACGAGGCCGTAACCCCGGCCCATCGTTTCCGCCTGGCCAGTTTGAGCAAAACCTACACCGGAGTGGCCATCCTCAAGCTGGTGCAGGAAGGTAAGCTATCGCTAGACACGAAGGTTTTTGGCGCAGGCGGCGTGCTAGGCAACGACTATGGCACTGCGCCTTACAACGCCAACGTTTCGGCCATAACGGTGCGGCACTTGCTGCACCACAGCAGCGGCTCGTGGGGGGCGGCCTCCGGCGGCGACGTGATCGACGCCAACCCCAGTTTTACTTATAAACAATTGTTTGACTGGGTATTGACCACCCGCCCCAACCCCAACGTGCCCGGCACGACCTTCGATTACACCAATGTGGGGTACAGTTTGCTGGGCCGGATTGTGGAAAAGGTATCGGGCAAAAGTTATATCAATTTTGTAAGAGAAGATTTGCTGCGCGGGGTTGGGGCCACCCAAACCGAACTGGCGGGCCAAACCGAGGCGGAACGGAAGGCCCCCGAAGTCAAATATTACGGCCAGGGCAACGACGAGCGGTTTACGTACAACATCGCGTTCCCGCGCCGGGATGCCGACGGGGGCCTGATCGCCACCGCCGCCGACGTGCTGCGGCTGGTAACGGCCGTCGATGGCTTTGCCACCCGCCCCGACTTGTTAAACCCGGTTACCCTTACCCAGTTTACCACCCCCACCGTGAGCGAAAACTACGCTTGCGGCATTGGTATTTGGCAGGCAGAGCGGGTGTGGTACAATTACGGCAGCCTACCGGGCACCCGCACCGGCTTTATGCGGCACGACAACGGCATGTGCGTGGCCCTACTGTGCAACTCGCGGGTGGACCCGCGCGCCGGGGAAAACCCGTTTGTGTTCGCCATGCAGGACCTGCTGCTGGGCCTGACCAAAAACACGACCCACCCCTGGCTGAATATTGATCAGTTTTAGGTGGTGGGGGGATGAAAACCCAACGGTTCCAGCACTGAAATTTCAAACTGACTTCTCAATAATGCACCACCTCGCATTTGGGTTGGGCCTGGCGGAAGCTTTTCATGTCGCCGCTGCTGAGCTTGGTGTTGTAGCAACTGATGAACTTGAGCTTGGGCAGGCTTTCCACTGGTTTGAGGCTGCGCAGGGCGGTGCTGTAACACTCGATGCGCTCCAGGCCGGTCATTTGGGCAAATTCCCGGTCGAGCTTTTTTACCTGGGTGCCGGAGAAGTTCAGCTCCCGCAGGCCCGTAAGCCCGTGGAGGGGGGCCAGGTCTTCCACGGCGGTGCTGGAAATATCGAGCACCCGCAGCGAGGCCATCCCCGCCAAGGGCGAAAGATCGCCGATGGGGTTGTTGGGCAGGCGCAGTACGGCCAAGCGCGGCAGCAGGGTTACCGGGGTGAGGTCGTTGATCTGGGTTTTGCTGAACTCGAGTTCCTCTAACCGGTAAAGCAGGGTGATCGGTTGCAGGCTGTTCACCCCAATATCGCTGATTTTCAAGGTTTTGATGAGGGCAAGTTGATGCAACCCCTCGCGCGTGGGTGCCCCGGCGGCCAGGCCCGAGGCCGGGATTTGCTTGCCCAAAACGGTTTGCCAATTGCGGTCCAGGCCCTTCCACCAGTTTTGCAGGGCCTCGGTGCGGTAAACGAGCAGGGTATGGGGGCGGCTCTCGATCCAGCCCACCACGGCCTTGGAATTTTGGGCCAGCAGCGTACCATCGGCGTAGAGCACCTTTAGCTTGTCGGCCTTCTCGAGGCCCAAAAAGCTGCTGACGGGCGAGTTCTCGATGTTTACTTCCTCCAAGTCGGGCAGCAGGTGCCAGTTGGTCAGGTCGGTTACCTTGGTGTTGGCCAGGTCGATGTACCGCAGCTTGGGCAGGCGGCTGAGGGTGATGGCATCCGCTACCGGGGTTTCGCGGGCCACCAGTTTGGTTAGCTCGGGCAGGGCCAACAGCGGGGCCAAGCTGGCGATCTCTTTATTGCCCGCCACGTTAAGCTCGGTAAGGTTCGAGAGGCGGGCCAGTTCTTCCTTGCCGGGGTTGGGGTTGTTGAGTTGGGCGGCTTTGAGCAGCACGGTGCGCCAGGCGGGCGGCGTGCTTTGCCACCATTTTTGCAGAGCGGCCGTCTCGAACACGAGCGCGCACTGCGGGTTAGCGGCCATAAAAGCCAGGGCCTCCTTCCGTTTAAGCTCCGAGTTGTCGGCCAGCAGGGTTTTTAGGGCGGGCAGGCTGCCTAACCCGGCCAGGCTGGCCACGTCGGTATCGTTGAGCGACAGCGTGGCGAGCTTGGCCAGGCCGCGCAGGTCGTCCACGTTTTTAACGGGGGTGTTGTCCAGCACCAGGGTTTGCAGTTCGGCCAGGTTGCGGAGCGGGGCCAACTGGGCGGCCCGGGTGCCGCTGAGGTTAAGGGTGCGCAGTTGGCGCAGTTCGGCCAAGGGGGCCAGGTCCTCGGCCGGGAGGCCGGTCAGGTTCAGGTCTTGGAGCTTGGCCAGCCCGGCCAGGGGCTTCAGGTCGCGTACCAGCGCCCCCGCCAGCGAGAGCCTCTCCAAGTTGACCAAGTTGGCCAACGGTTTGGCATCCAGCAATTTAACCCCGGTAGCATTAAGTTCGGTAATGCTCACCAAAAACGCCAAAGGTTCCAAACTCATTACGCGGGTATTGCCCAGGTGCAAGCTGTTGAGTTTGAGCAAGTCGCGCAGGGGCCCCAGGTCTTCCACGGCCGTGTTACTAATGTCGAGTTGTTGCAGGTTTTTGAACGCGCCCAGCGGGGCCAGGTCGGTTAGTTGGGGTTGGTTTTTGAAATCGAGGCGTTGGGTGCTCTCAGTGAGCAGTTTCAGTTGCTCGTCGGTGGCCACGGTATCGGCCAGGCCCATGAGCGGGGCAAGCTGGCCCTTCCACTCCGGGGGCAGGGCGGCCCACCAAAATTGCATACCGGCCACCCCGGCCACGCCCGAGGTGTACACGCTGGCCACTTTGAGTTCGTCTTTGGCGCGGTCCACCAGGTTTACTTCCACAAATCGCTTGACGGTTTTGTTCACGGGCAGGCCGTCTTTGGTGGTGCCGCTCAGGTTGCGGTTGAGGGTGGCTTTAAAGGCCAGTTGCCCGGCCTCGGTGGTCAGTTGCTCAATTTTGCTGACCTCGAGCTTAAACTGGGCCTGGCCGTAAAAGGTGGCGATGTCTTGTAAGTAGCTCTTAATGTTCTTGTTATACACCGTGCTGCGGTTGTCCACCAGGTCGTCCTCGATCTGCACCTTGTCGTCGCGGTACACGTCCAGGTAAGCCTCGTTGATCACCGTGCTTTTTTCGGCCAGGTCGTATTCGCCGCTGGCCAAAATGTTGAACTGGCTCTCCATGTTTTCCACCAGCTCGCGCACCCGGGCTTGGTAGCTGGCCAGTTTGTCGGCGGGCAGGGCGGCCAGGTTAGGGGCCGGTTTGGGGGTTGCCACCGGCGTTTTTTTCGGTGGGGCCGGTTTGGGTTGCGGCTTGGCCGGGGTGGTTTTTTTGTTGGTGGCCGGGGTCTTTTTAGGCGGGGCCTTTTTTTGGGCCTGGGCCGGGGTGGTCATCAACAAACCAGTTGCCAAGGCAACCAAGAAAAAAAAGCTGCGCACAATTGCCGACATGGAAACAGACATTTTGGCCAATGGGTTAAAATTAAATCTTTTCAAATCAAAACGGTTCACCAAAATCTTTCTGGTAAACTTTTTTGGGTAGTGAAGTAGATGGATTTATCCAAAAGTAACTCAATCATCGGGCGATCAAATGATTGTCCAGATTGGCGATTCATCATTTATGACATTACAAGTCATCATCCTTATTTGATACTAATGGGCAGAAAAGCAGAAAGAATATCTCCAAAACAAAGCCTCATCGCCTGATAATAAAAAACTTAGCTGCCGAAACAGCTAAGTAAAAAGTAATTCTCGGATACGGAAAGCGAAGGTTTCGGCGGGACCAAACCTAGTTTTATTCTTTGTAAATAAACTTGTAGAGGGCGGCTTTTTGGTTTTCGGGCACCTTGGTCAAATTGGCAATGAGCCAGCCCGAGTTGTTGCCGCCCCGGTTAAATTCTTTTACTTCGAAATACCAATCTTTTAATTGAAAGAAATGGAACTTGGTACCGGCCACGGCGTTGAAAGTAATCCCGCCCCGTTTCACTTCGTACACGAACAGGCTCAGGTAGTCGGGCACGTGGGCGCGCGGGGTGTACTCTTCAAAATTTGGCGCATCGGCAAAGGCTTTGTTCAGGTTGAAAAACCCCAATTCGTGGCTCATGGGGTGGATAAATTTGGTGCCGGGGGCCGCATCTTTGACAAATAGATCGCGGAAGGGCTTGAAGTACACCTTGTTCAGCACCCATTTCCAGCCGTTGTTGTCTTTTTCCAGGTCGAAATACAAAGTGGCATCCTCCTCACGGCCTTGATAGTTTACCTTGGCAGCTACTTCGGCTAGCCAACGGCCCCCGTAAAAATCGAGGAACTGCTGGCTGTTGGCCCGCCCGGCCACCTCGGTAATGAACTCATTTTTAGTGGCTTGGCTGATGCCGCTGTTCTGGCCGTCGAACAAAATTTGCAGGTACTTTTGCCGGAAGCCCGCCTCGCGGAACTGGCGGCTCTTGGGGTCGTGGGCCTTGCCGTTTTGGTCTTCCTCGTTATTGAACCGTTTGATAAACTGGTTCAATTGTTTGGTGGAGGCCCGCAGGTCGCCCACGTTGTCCAGTTCCGGGTTTTTACCTTGGATTTGGGCTGCGGCCGGGGCGGCGCCTAACCACCAGGCGGCCCATAACAGTAGCCCGGCCGCCCGGCAAATGGGCCTCACATACGGGGCAAGCAAATGATACATGTTGGGGTAGAGGAGAAAAGGGTGGGGCGGGGTTAGCCGCGTTTGGTTTCGCTCACGCGGATGTCGCCCAGCAGCACGTCCCAGAACCCGATGAGGCGGCCCGCGATCTGCTGTTCCTTGCGTTTCACGTAAATGGTGATGTCTTTTTTGGTGGTGTCCACGTACTTCATGCCGTCGTCCATGGTGCCCTCAAACCGCTGGTAAATGGTTACCACGCCCACGTAAATACCGTTGGGCTGGCGCACTAACTCGCTCACATACTGGATGTTGTACCACTCAATTTTCACGCTGTTGTAGCGCAGTTGGCGCAGGCGGCGCAGGTAGTCCTTTACGGGGTAGTTGCGCACGGTGGGCCGGTTCAACGACGACACGCCCATTTGCGCGCTGGGTTCAAAAAGTTCCAAGGCCCGGTTGATGATCCGGTCGGCCTCGGCCGAAGGGGTTTTTTTATCGCCAATGGCACTGATGTATTTGCTCAGGTCGCGCACCTTTTCCAAAGCCAGCGAGTCGATGGCCTGCTTGCGCTCGGGGGAGATTTCGTTTTGGGCCTGGGCCAATTGGGGTATTGCGGCCAGGGCCAGTAAGGCGGTGAGGGCCAGCACGTTAGCCCAATTTTTCGTTTTTTGCATAAACCTTACGCTACGGGTGTGGATTGGTTTTCTTAGTTTTCCTCACAAAGTTAGTTCCAAAAAATTTGGATGATCCTGAACTTTTCTTAATTTTGCCTTGTATTGAGAGAACGCAACGGTTCACCTTTTCCGGGGAACCGTTGCTGTTTTTTGTTGTTGTAACGACGCCGACCCTTAGGAAGGTATAACTTTTAAGAAAAATGGCTGTTAATTATTACACGCCGGAAGGCTTGCAGAAACTGAAAGATAAATTACAGGACTTGCGGATCAGGGGCCGGGCCGATATTGCCCGCCAAATTGCCGAGGCCCGCGATAAAGGCGACCTGAGCGAAAACGCCGAGTACGATGCGGCCAAAGATGCCCAGGGTTTGTTGGAAATGGAAATTTCTAAATTGGAAGACCTGGTGGCCAACGCCCGGATCATCGATACTTCTAAATTAGATGCCTCCAAGGTATCGATCTTGTCGCGAGTGAAGATCAAGAACCCGACCGGCCAAGTGCTGGAATATACCTTGGTGGCCGAGGAAGAGGCTGATTTGAAATTGAACAAAATCTCCGTCAAATCGCCCATTGGCCAGGGTTTATTGGGCAAAAAAGTGGGAGAGGTGGCCGAGATCAATGCCCCGCGTGGTAAAATGAAATTCGAGGTGCTCGAGATTGCTTTCTAATTTAGCTACCCGTTTTGAGCCGCCTTTGGAGCTTTCCAAGGGCGGTTTTTTGTTGCCCCACCGCCTAACTTTGCCGTATGGAAACCCCTTTGCCCCCCGTTGATGCCCGCGATTTTTGGTACGAACTGCCCCCCGACCGCATTGCCCAGCACCCGGCTAGCCCCCGCGACGCGGCCCGGTTGCTCATTTACGAGAACGGCGAGATCGAGCACCAGATTTTTGCCCGGCTAGGGCGGTTTCTCCGGCCCGATGATACGCTGGTGTTCAACAACACCCGCGTGATCCCCGCGCGGATGCACTTCCGCAAGGGCGACGAAGGGGCGTTGATCGAGGTGTTTTTGCTCAACCCGGTAAGCCCCAGCCCCGACGTGGCCACGGCCATGCAGGCTACCCGCACCTGCGTGTGGGCGTGTACGGTGGGCAACCTCAAACGGTTTAAGGACGATACCGTGCTGGAACAATCCTTGTCGGTGAACGGCCAAACCGTTGCCCTGCAAGTAACCCTGGCCGACCGGGCCACCCAGCAGGTGCGTTTCGCCTGGGACCACCCCCATGTTACTTTTGCCGAGTTGCTGGCCCAAATTGGGGAAATTCCGTTGCCGCCCTACTTTAACCGCCCTGCCGAGGAGCGGGATAAGACCGATTATCAAACCGTTTACTCCAGCCAAGACGGGGCCGTGGCTGCCCCCACCGCCGGTTTGCACTTTACGGAGCGCCTCATGTTGGAGCTTCGCGAGCTGGGCATCCGCCAGGAGCGGATCACCCTGCACGTGGCCGGTGGCACGTTCCAGCCCATCCGCACGGCCAATGTGCTGGAGCACCCCATGCACAGCGAGCAGATGATTTTGACCCCGGCCAACATCGAGGCGTTTATGGAAACCGAACGGATCGTGCCCGTGGGCACCACGTCCATGCGCACGCTCGAGAGCTTGTATTGGTACGGGGTGCGTTTGCAGCGCGAGCCCGAAGCCTCGTTCGCGGTGGCCAAGTTGGAGCCTTATCAATACGGAAGCCAGTCGCTGCCCACCCGCCGCGAGGCCCTGGCTAATGTGCTGGCCTACTTGCGGCGCACCGGCCAGCCCCAGTTGGCGGGCCAAACCGAAATCATGATCGTGCCCGGCTATCCGTTTAAAATGTGCGATGCGCTCATCACCAATTTTCACCTGGCGGGCACCACCTTGATTATGCTGGTAGCCGCTTTTGTGGGGCCGGATTGGCAAAAGATTTACGAAGCGGCCCTGGCCAACCAATACCGTTTTCTGAGCTTTGGCGACTCGTCGCTGTTGTTCAAGGCTTAACGGAAGGTGGCCCGCCTTGTACAGATGCCCAAAACCGCCCAATTTTGCGCCGCTTGCCAGGCCGACGGCAATTTGCGGCCCGGTTGGGGCGTTATCCCGGCGGTTTGATAGCCTTGATCAAGGCTCGGCCGAGGAAACAACGACCTTAGCAGAAGGCTGGGCAGTTAGCCGATGAAATCAAGCCAGCCCCGATTGGCGTAAAGAGTGAGTAACCTGAACGTATTGTTAATTCTAAATGGATTTCCCTACCTGTTTCTCAGTAATTTACAGGATCAGCGATACACAAGCTCTGTTTGATTTAGATTTAGAATGATTAATTGATTTACCATCTACTGTTTTAAAATTGATTATCAATAACTTAAAAGAATAAAATGCACAACTTTTACTTGATTTTACTGCAATGACACCAAGGCGTGATGAAGTGGTTTTTTATTTTGGAATTTAAGCGTCCAACAAATCCGGTTCCGCCCATTTGCATTTTATTGTAAGATTAGTATAGTAGTCGATCTCAACTTCTTCGTACCTGTGCACTCAATCACTGACTGCCAAACCTTCATGAAAATGCTGTCTTCGCCAACCACCTGGCATCGTCTTAAAAAAAATCAATTTGGGTATTCAGTGGCCTTGATGATTGGGCTGGGGGCCGTTGCCTGTAAAACTGAGCAAAAGGTGGCCAGCAACCCGCCCAAACCGGGGCCTGCGCCCACGCTGTTCACGCTGGCGGGCAAACCCGTGCTGGTGGACGAGTTTAAGTACATCTACGAAAAAAACAACGCCGCCGACTCGCTGGCTTACACTGAGAGAAACTTGCGGGATTACTTGGACTTGTTCGTCAACTTTAAGCTGAAAGTAGCGGAGGCCCAAGCCCTGGGGCTGGATACTACCCGCGAGTTCGTGAACGAGTTCAACGATTACAAAAAGCAGTTGGCCCGTCCGTTTTTGACCGAGAACAGCCTGTCAGAGAAAATGGTGAAGGAGGCGTATGATCGGCTGCAAGAAGAAGTACGGGCGGCCCATATTTTGTTACCGATCCCGCAAAGCCCTGAAGGTGAGCCAGATACGGCACAGGCTTACCAGCAAATTACCGACCTGCGGCGGCGCGCCCTCGCAGGCGAGGATTTCGGTAAACTCGCCGAGGAGTATTCGCAAGACCCCGGCAGCAAGGTGCAGGGCGGCGACTTGGGCTTTTTCACCGCTTTGCAAATGGTGTACCCGTTTGAGTCGGCGGCGTACAACACCAAAGCAGGCGGGGTGTCGGAAGTGGTGCGTACCCAGTTTGGCTACCACTTGCTCAAAGTGAGCCAGCGGCGGCCGGCCAAAGGCTCGGTGCGGATCGCCCACATTTGGAAACGTTTTGGCCAAACCGAGCAGCCCAGTGCCCAAGACAGCGCGGCGGCTTATCAGCAAATCTTAGAAATTGAAAAACAATTAAAAGGAGGGGCCGACTGGGCCAGCCTGGCCGAAAAGTACTCCGACGACCCCAACAGCCGGGGCAACGGGGGCGAAATGGGCTGGTTTAGCACGGGCAACCTCCGCCCCGAATTGAGCGAAGTGGCGTTTAGCCTGGCCCAGCCCGGCGACGTGTCGGCCCCGGCCAAGTCGCCGTTTGGCTGGCACTTGATCAGGCTATTGGAGAAAAAACCGTTGCCGCCCTTTGCCGAACTAGAACCGATGCTCAAACAACGGGTGGTAAAAGACAGCCGGGCCGAGGTAAACCGGGCCGCTTTGTTGCAAAAGCTCCGCCGCGACAATCAGTTTGTGGAAAATTTAGAGAACAAAGCCTTGATTTACAATAAAGTAGATACCACCTTGCTCAAGGGCATGTGGTCATTTAACCGGGCCGATGCCGACCTGGATAAGCCCGTTTTTAGCCTGAACGGGCAAAATTATCGCTTGCGCCAGGTGCTTAATTTCATTGAGAACAACCAGGCTTCGCTCATGAACAACGTGCTGAAGCCTTACACCACCAGCTTGTACGAGCAGTTTGTCGACCAAACGGTGCTGGACTACGAAGAGCGCAACCTCCCCGACCGTTACCCAGAATATCGGTTTTTGACCAATGAGTACCGCGAAGGTATTTTGCTCTTTAAAGTGATGGAGGAAAAAGTGTGGACTAAGGCCCTGGCCGACAAAGCCGGGCTAGAAAAATTTTTCAACACCAACCAGGCTAAGTACCAATGGGCCGACCGGGTAGAGGCGCAGATTTATACCTTGGACAACGAGAAAACCCTGACCAGCCTTAAAGAAGCCCTGCAAAAAGACTGGCACGAAAACCCCGCGATCAACTTCCCCGAAACGCGGTTTACGTTGAACAACGCCGCCCGGCCCGATTCGTCGCAGTTGCCTAACCTGGATCGGCTGGCCAACTACCTGCAAAACGACAGCCTTACTTTGGTGGACCTGCGAGGCTTCCAACTGCCCGGCGAGAAGGCCAAGCTGGCCGAGGAACGAATCGCGAGCGTAAAAGCGTACCTGCTGGCCAAGGGAGTAGCCGCCCAGAAGATCGCCGAGAAATCGTTGGGCCAGATTACCTTGCCCGATGAGGAGCGTAAAAGCTACAAAGGCGGCGGCGTGCGCTACGCGATTTTCTCGCGGGCCAAGACCGTGATGGTGCAGCAATTGAACCAAACCAACCCGCTGGCCGTACAACTGAACGATGGTTTGTTCCAGGCCAGCGACAATCCGTTGCTCGCTAAAATTACTTGGAAACTAGGCGCTTACGATTTAGCCGAGAACGGTAAGCTCTATCACGTGGTGGTGCAGGCCGTGGAGCCAGCTCGCCCCAAACGGCTGGACGAAACGCGGGGCATCGTCATCTCCGACTATCAAAATTACCTGGAGCAGCAGTGGCTGCAAGAGCTAAAGGCCAAATACCCGGTAACGATTAACGAGGCCACGATCAAGGGTTTGTTGGCCAACAAAAAGTAAGGGCAAGGTGGTCCGAAACCGCTCACAGGGTGTCGCGTAGGGGCGGGCCTGGTGGCCAACGAATGCTCGTTCTCACCCGCTCACCGGGGCTATCGCTCTCTGGTAGGGTTTCGGCACGTAGGGGCGGGCCTTGTGCCCGCCCTGCTGGCCAATGAACGCCCGTTCTCAACCACTTACCGGGGCTATCGCCCACTGGTAGGGTTTCGGCCTCGGCCACCCTGTGAGTGGGCGTAGCCCCTACCAGCGGTGTCTGGTGGTGATCTTTCCCCAAAATCCCCTATCTTTCGCCCATCCTCACCTAAAAAA
>JALONO010000337.1 GCA_025454895.1 Bernardetiaceae bacterium | reverse complement strand
ATATTTAGGTGTTTACAGTAGCAAACAATTGCCAATAAAAATTGCCGTAACCAAAAATAACCTAAACCTCATTGCGCAAGCAACCGGACAGAACGCTTTAACTTTACAGGCAACCGCAAATGACAAATTCAGTTATGCAGACGAAGGTATTGTCATTGAATTTAATCCGAACGAGAAAACATTTGTCTTGAAACAAAATGGGCAAGTATATAATTTCGTAAAAGACTAAAAACAGCACGTGATACCACATTGGCAACCCCCCGTGCAGGTTGGGCCACTGGCAAATGAACGGGGCCACCGACCAGGCCTGGGCCATCCCCAATTGGCAAGGGGGGCGGGTAAGGCAGAACGGGCCTACAAATTGATCACCAACGGTTTTGGGTTGTAGGTGGGTTCATCTCTGCAAAAAAGGTTAGGCCCGAGCAGGTTGCTTTAATTGCGGGCGCAATTTTTAGCTGAAAATGAAAGACCACCTGACCCGGCGCACCTTTTTGGGCGCATTATCCGCCACGGCGGCCACGGTATTGGCCCCCACCTCCCTGGCCCGGCCCGGCCGCAAGCCCGCTGTAAAAGTATTGGCCACCAACTGGGGGTTTCCCGGTAATTACGATGCCTTTTGCGCCAAAGCCAAAGAAACCGGCTATGACGGCATTGAGGTGTGGCCCGGCCGCGAAAAAAAGGCCCAAGACGAGTTACTGGCCGCCGTAGCCAAACACGGGCTGAGCTACGCTTTTTTGGTGGGCGTGGGCGACAGCGACCCAGCCAAGCACCTGGCCAACTTTACCGCCTACCTGCGCGAGGCGGCCGCCCTAAAGCCTCTGTTCATCAACTGCCACTGCGGCCGCGATTACTTTACGTTTGCCCAAAACAAAGCCCTGATCGAGGCCGGGCTGGCCGTAGAAAAGGAAACGGGCATCCGGGTGAGCCACGAAACCCACCGCGGGCGGTGGCCGTTTGCCGCGCATATTACCAAAACCTATCTGGACAGCCTCCCCAGCCTCAAGCTCACCCTAGATATTTCGCACTGGTGTAACGTGCACGAGTCGCTGCTGGACGACCAACCGGAGGCCGTGCAAGCCGCTTTAACCCGTACCGTCCACATCCACACCCGCGTGGGGCACCCGGAAGGCCCCCAGGTGAACGACCCCCGCGCCCCAGAATGGGAAAAGACCGTGGCCAAGCATTTTGCCTGGTGGGACCAGGCCGTGGAAGCTCAAACCAAAGCCGGGGCCACGGTGCTCACGTTTACGCCCGAGTTTGGGCCGCCTACTTACTTGCCCGCCTTGCCCTACAGCCAAATGCCCGTGGCCAACCAGTGGGAAATTAATGCTCATTTGATGAAACTGGTGCGGCAGCGGTATGCTTAAATGCCAACGGCCCGCCCCGAAACCGGGCGAGCCGCCTGCGTCACCTGAGACGAAAGACCTCATCCGTAGGCCCGGTTACTCGAACCGTGTGCCCGTGTAGGTGTAACGTCCAAGTTGGAAATTATCGCGCAAGCGTACGGCGGTGTAGCTCATGTCAAACTTTTTTCCGTCGCAGTTGGCAAAGCCGGAGAACTTGATGCCCGACACGGTGTAGTCAAGCGCGATTAGCCCGGCCGCGTCTAAATTGCCCAACCGGGGCGGCACGGCGTTGGTACCCGACATATCCAAATAAATTTCCAGTGGGCCTACGCCCTTGCTCACCAGCACCATCACGGTTTCGCGGAGGTTACCTCCCGGCCCAGAGGTTACAAAAGTGCCTCGGTAAACCCCCTCCATATCGTCGCGGGGGTCTTTTACGTCAATGATCACCCCTTGGCTGGCATCACCACCGGGCGATTTAGCGTTCAACGTTACCGTTTGGGGGCCCGCTTCTTCAAAGATGTATTCCATCTCGGGGTCATTGCTTACCAACAGCCCGTTCACGTACCATTCGTACCCGGAGGCATTGATGGTCAAATTGGTGAACTTTACCGGGCGGCCCACCACGGGTTCTTTGGGCGCAAAGGAAAAATCCACAAACGGGGTGTTCCGAGTGGCGCAAGCGCCGAGCAGCCACCACAACCCCAACAGCAACCAGCCTGATTTACGTAACATATTCACTTCAAATTAAATTGCTTAGCAAAATTAAAGTAATTACGCCCGGTTCTTTCTATTAAACGCCCAAAATGACGGGCAGTTTTTATGAAACGTTCGTACATCAACCAAATTATTGACGAAGCCCAGGCTTTTTTAGTTGCACGGGGCTTTTGTTTACCGCCTTTTGCCCAATGGCCCGCCTCGGTTTGGCGGCAACCGGAGGCGGCCCCGCTCCGGGCTTGCCGCCTCGGGTGGGACGTTACCGACTTCGGCTCAGGCCAATTTGCCCGCTGCGGTCTGGTGCTGTTTACCCTGCGCAACGGGCGGCCCAGCCGGCCGGGTAAGGATTACGCCGAGAAAATTATGCGGGTGGGCGAGGGGCAAATCACCCCCACCCATTTTCATTATCATAAAATGGAGGACATCATTAACCGGGGCGGAGGTGCGCTGTGCGTCCAACTCTGGAACGCCGGGCCGGATCATCATACCACCAGTTTTGGGGGCAAGCAGGCGGCGGGCCCGTTCTCGTGGGCGAGGTGAGCCGACTCAACGACGACCAGACCGACAACCATTTCCATCCGCCACTGCCCCGTTTTCCAGCCATTGAGGAAGACGAACCCGCCCGGTATTGTCTGGTAAGCGATGTTGGGGGTTTAGACTAAATGATTGCATGACTAAATGACTTTTATGGTTTATTATCAATTATTTATAAAATGCCAAATCTTCATTTTATCTTATCTAAAACTCTAAAAAATAAAAATTTATGGCTTAAAAGTGTTTGGGGATCAAAAAAACCTCTGGGCCGGGCAAAAGCCAGTTTACCGGCAGGGTTAATCCGTTCAAAAATATTTCTCGCAAAGCCGCTAAGACGCAAAGTTAGTTTTGGGCTTTTGTCCATGTCAAGTTGATATAATACCAAAATCACATTGAGATTGCGTATTCCCCGTCTTCTAAATGGTTGATAATCAAAGACAACAATCATTTAATCATGCAATCATTAAATCATTTTAGTATAAATGGCCTATTCCGAGCCGCCAAAAATAGAAGGGATCACCCCTGAGTTTACCGGGTGGGCGAAAAAAAGCCCCGCCGAGGTTATCGGCGAGGCTGGCTAAACTAAGGTGGATCAGCGGGTTATTGCACCACAATGCTGCGGCTAAACACTTTGCCCTCGTAGCGGATTTGTACCACATAAGTGCCCGCGGCCAGTTTCTGGGCAAACTTCAGACGGATCACCCCATCGGTCGGGTTCTCCACTTCTTGTTCGTGGATGCGGCGGCCTACCACATCATGCAAAGTCAACATCCCACGGGTGAGCGTGTTCGGCGGCACTTGCACATTGATCTCCAGGCCGTTGTTGGGGTTAGGGAACACCACAAACTCACCCGGATTCTGCGCCCCGTCGTAGCGCACCGATACGATTTTGGAATAACTGTACTTGCCGTCGATATCGGTTTGTTTTAACCGGTAGTACGAGATGCCCCGGTACGGTTCGGGATCGATGTCGCGGTAAGTGAGCAAGCGGTTGCTGTTGCCGTTTTGCGAGGCCACGCGCTTGAATTCCCGGAAATTGACCCCGTCCAAGCTCTTCTCCAAAGTGAAGTAGGCGTTATTGGTTTCCGAAGCGGTTTTCCAGATCAGGTCCACGTGGGCCGGTTGCGGAATAGCTTCAAAAGATACCAACTCAATGGGCAGCAGGTTATCGAACCGGTCGATTGAGCCTAGGGTGAACGGGCTGAAGGTGCCATGCGGGTCCGAGGTCAAAGTGCCCCGGAGCGGGATGCCTAACAGGTTGTTGTTCCCCCGGTTTTCCCAAAGGGGCAGCGAATTGTTGAAGTGAGCCACCCGCAACGAGGCTGGTACCCCCACCCCGCCACTGCGCGGGGTATCCCAGCTCAATTTCACCCGGGCCGTGGTGCTGCCCGCATTGCGATCCAGCAACCAGTACTCGATGTAGCTGATCACGGCCAGGTCGGTTACGGCCCGCCGGTCGAAAGGCAGGTAACCATAAGGGATCATACTGGGGTTGCGGAAGAAGTACTCCGCACTAAACGTAGCACTGCCCGAAAGATCGGAGATACCGATAGGTGCGTAGTAGCGGATAATCGAGCTGGAGATTTTACCAGTGGGGAACACAAAGGCCGTGCTACCGATTTTCCGCACCGGGCCGTTTACGAAGCTCCCGTGCCAAGGCCCATTGGTAGTGGGGTCGGCGGGGTACACTGCCCCCGGACCGGCCACGGCCCCGTTGGTACCAAAGATGAACACCTGGGTAGCCGCCGGGATGTTGACATCGGTCGGCGCGGAGGCATCCGGGCTAGGCGTGCGCGGGCTAAAGTGCCCGTCGGTAAAGGTAGCGGTGCGGTTCACGGTCAGGTTGTCCATCAGCAGCGAGCCACGGGTGTTGTCGGTTTCTAGGTCGTAGAAATTACTGGTGTTGCTCGTGATCTGCTGCTGGGCTTCAATCCCGGCCAGGAAGAAATTGTTGCAAATAGGCCCGCTGAAGGTAGGCATTTTGCCACCGCGCAGGTTCACTTTGCCCGCCCGGGCGTTGAACACCCCATTGTTGACCCAATCGCGGCCTAGGGTAATGCCCAGGTTGCTGGCAGTGGCATCGAGGGTGCTGTTCGACTCGATGACCAGGTTGCCCATGATCTGGGCCACGGTATTGGCCGGGGTAGGCCCTACTTGCAGGTTTTTGGTAGCCGCTACGCTAGAAGCCAGCCGCACGTTGCCATAAATTGGCTCGCACGATACGTTCTGGGTTTGGTCAGACTGGAAATATACAGTGTTGCGCACCAGGTTGCAAGGTTGCAGGTCAATCCGGTCGCGGGTGTACAAGGTGGGGAACCCGGTGCCCGAGCTGGCCGAGCCTAAGTACATCTCGGCCCGGTTAGACATCCAGAGCAAACCCGCAGGCCGCACTTGCAAGCCCCCGGTGGGGCTGCCCGTTATTTGGAAACCTTGGTCAAAGAAACGGTTGTTCTGATCAATACGGAAGTTGGCTTTTACGCGGGCCGGGGCCGTAAGGGCTTTGGCCACAAAGCCAGTGGCACCAGGGGCTACGATCTCTAAGCTACCATAGTTGAAACCACCGGCCACAAATTGCAGCGGCATTTCCGACCGATACACTACCGTGCTACCTGTGTGCAGGTTCATTTTACCGGTCCCAGCATTTACGCCCTCGGAGGGAGAGTTGCCCACCGGGCTGAATGAAGGGAAGGTAGTGGCCACCGTAGGCGTGCCAATGGTGAGGCGGCTGCCGTTCTCCATGATCATTTGGGTGCCGGGGTTGCTGTTTCCGTTAATGGTCTGCCCGTCGTCCACCAGGTTATTATTGTTGCGGATGGTGAGCGTACCGTCAATGTTGAGCGTACCGTTGGGCGTTTTGGCCACCATTGCCCCTGGAGCGGCCCCAATGGTGGTGCCCACGGTGAGGTTCCCGTAGTTAAACGGCCCCGCCTCAATGGTTTGGTCCACGCCCGCGTTATACACCACGGTGCTGTTGTCGTCCAGGTTGCGCACGGTGTTGTTCACTGGCCCAAAAGTGGGGAAGGTAGTAGCCGTGCTGGCGTTGCCGAGTACCAGTTGGCCACCCGCCTCGATGGTGAGGTTTTTACCGGTAAGTGCCCGGTCCACCGTGGTAGTACCATCAATTTGATGCCCATTGTCATATACAATGGCCTTATCTTGGATCAAAAACCGTTCACGGATGGTAGTAGGCCCGCTCAACGTTTTCTGGCTGTTACTACCAGCGGGGTTTTGCACCCGGGCGGTTAGCCCTTGGTAAGGCACGTCGCCGCGAATGGTTTGGTTGGGATTGGCATTGTACACCACCGTGGAGTTGGTTTCTAAAGTCATATTGGCCAAAGTAAACCCGATGGGGAACTGGGTAGCCACGGTGGCATTGCCCAGGGTAAGGAACGTGTTGCCGTCGCGCATGA
>JALONO010000336.1 GCA_025454895.1 Bernardetiaceae bacterium | reverse complement strand
TCGTTGGTGGTGGCCCCGATCATGGTGATCTCGCCCCGGGCCAGTTCGGGCTTGAGCAGTTGGCTGGCCCCCGTGCCCACCGAGCCTTGCGGGTCCAGCAGCACGTGCAGTTCATCCACAAACAAAATGGCCCGGCCAAATTGTTTCACGCCTTTTAAAATGCCCTTGAGCCGTTCTTCCACCTCGCCTTTGTAGCTGGCCCCGGCCACCAACGCGCCCAGGTCTAGTTCAAAAAGTTGGGCCTCTTGCAGGTGCGGGGGCACTTTTTTAGCGGCAATGAGCAACGCAAAGCCGTCGACCAGGGCGGTTTTGCCCACGCCCGGCTCACCCACAATGATCACGTTGGGCTTGGTGCGGCGGCCCAAAATCTCGGCCACCATGCGGGTTTCGCGGTCCCGGCCAATGATCGGGTCCAGCTTGCCCTCCAAGGCCAGGGCCGTTTTATTGGTACAATATTTATATAGCGCGTCGCCGCCCCCGCTGCTAGGTTTTGGCTCGGTGGGGTTAAGGGTCTTGGTCTTTTCGGTGCCCACGGCGGTTTGCACCTTGTTTTCGTTCACGCCCGCGTCCAGCACCTCCTTTTGGGTGAGGTCAATGGCCTTTAACTCATCAACGGTGAAAGCTATTCCGGGCTTGAGCAAGGCGGCCAGTACGCACAGCGGGTCGGTAAAATCCTTGCCCAATTGCATTTGCACCAGGTCGGCCATTTCCATCACCTTGCGCATTTTGGCATCGGCGGCGGGGTTTTCGGGCACGCGGGGGGTGCGGGGCAGGCCCTCCATTTTGATCTCGGCCCACTCGCGCAAAAAGCCCACATCTTTGCCGATGCTGGCCAGCAGCGAAGCCAGGCCCACGTCGTTGTGCAGCACGGCCCAAAGCATGTGCGGCGGGCCAACCTCGCCGTGGGAGTTCTGTTTTGCCACTGATTGGGCAATGTTGATGGCGTTGCGGAGTGCGTCGGTGTAGGCCATGTGTTAATTTAGTGAAAGGGTTTTGGGTAAGATTATTTAGTGGATAATAATGGGATAAAATCGTAAAAATGCCCGAACGGCCAATCCGGCTTATGGGTTTGTGAAGTTGCCAAAGATGCTCAGAAGGCCAATTTTATAAAACCAGCTTCCCACAGCTTTGCATGGGCAATTTGAAGGCAAATCTTTAAAAATCAAATCTTTAAATCGATTATTTTGAGGAAACGATAAGTGGCACGGCGGCGGGCCAACGGCCAAACGCACCATGCACCGAGGGGCCGCTTGGTGGCAGCCCCGCAAGCTACCTAAACCTGTTAAAACGGCCAGTTATGACAACCCAGGCGAAAAATTAGGCCGGGGGCCAATCAACCGCTGCCCGGGGTTGGTAAACGAGTGCCCTCCCCGTTAAAAAGGAGCACTGCGGACGGAACCCCCACTTGGGCTAACATTGTGGCCCAATGCCGCGTTTATGAATCGAACCAGATTTGGCTGGCTCAAACGGCCGTTCATCAGGCGCGGTTGGCCACAATATTTATCAAAACCATGAACGAATTTATCAAGACATCTTTGGGCCGCTTGCGGGCGATTGGTTGGGTGGAAGGGGTTTCTTTTTTGCTCATTTTGGGCGTAACCATGCCGCTAAAGTACTGGGCCAATTGGCCCGGCCCCAACAAAGTGGTGGGCATGGTGCACGGCGTGCTGTTTGTGGCCTACGTGTGGGCCGTGGTGCAGGTGGCGGTGGAACTGCGCTGGGGCTGGCAAAAAACCGCCCTGGCCCTGGTGGCTTCCATCATGCCGTTTGGCACCTTCTGGGCGGATGCCAAGCTGTTTAAAACGGCTACGGCCCAACCATGAGCCAGCCGGGGCCGGGCCAAACCAAGGCCGACCTGCGGCGCCACTACCTAGCGGCCCGGCGCGGCCTCGCCGCCGATTGGGTGCAACAAGCCTCCCAGGCCATCGCCGACCGCTTTTTCGCTGAATTTTTGGCTGGGCCGTTGCCAGAAAACGCTTGGCTGCACCTGTTTTTGCCCATTGCCGGGCAAAACGAGGTAGATACCTGGCCCATTGTGCGCCGCTGCTGGGCCGAATGGCCGCAGGTGAGCCTGGCGGTGCCCCAGGTGCAGCCCGACCGGGTAACCATGCGGCAACTGGCCCTGCTACCGGGTTGCCCAGTGGCCCCCGGCCCGTTTGGCGTGCCCGTGCCCGCGCAACCCGTGCCCGCCCCCGAAGCCAGCCTGGCCTGGGTGCTGCTGCCCCTGCTCTCCTTTGACGAGCGGGGTTACCGCGTGGGCTACGGCAAGGGCCACTACGACCGGTTTCTGGCCCGCCTCGATCCCCAAGTCCAGCGCATCGGCCTCTCGCTGTTCCCCGCCGGGCCGCCCGTGCTCGACCCAGACCGTTACGACATCCGCCTCACGGCCTGCCTCACCCCGGACAAAGTGTGGCGCTGGCCCCAAGTTGAGTGAGGGTTTTGCCGCCCCGGCCCCCGATATTTGCCCGGCCAAGGCCCTGCGTTATGATCAACATCGAGTCGGTTAGCAAGTCGTTTAAAAGCCTGCGGGCGGTGGACAACCTGAGCTTGACCATCCCGGCGGGGCAGTTTCTGGCCTTGCTGGGGCCAAACGGGGCGGGCAAAACCACCTTGGTAGAAATGGTGGAGGGCCTGCAAACCCCTGACTCGGGGCAGATTACGCTCTTTGGCCTCACGTGGGCGCGCCACGGCAGCCAAATCAGGGCCAAGTTGGGGTTGTCGTTGCAAGAAACTCGGTTTGTGGACAAGCTGACCGTGCGCGAAACCTTGGAACTGTTCGGGAGTTTTTACGGGTTGCCCCGTGCCCGCAGCCAAGAAATGCTGCGCTTGGTGGATTTAGAGGCCAAGGCCAGCACCTACACCGTCCATTTGTCGGGGGGGCAGCGGCAGCGGCTGGCCCTGGGCGTAGCCGTGATGCACCGCCCGGAGTTGCTCATTTTGGACGAGCCGACCACCGGCCTGGACCCGAACGCCCGCCGCGATTTGTGGCAGATTTTGCTAGACCTCAAGCGGCAAACCGGCACCACGCTCATCCTCACCACGCATTACATGGAAGAGGCGGAGCAACTCTGCGACCGGATCGTGATCATGGACCAGGGCAAAATTTTAGCCGATGGCACCCTGGCCCAATTGCTGGCCCAGTACGCCCAGGGCGAGGTGATCACCTACGGCACCGGGGCGGGGCCAACCGACGGGCCTGAGTTAGCCGCACAGTTGGCGCAATTGCCGGGCTACCTGGCCCACCACGCCCTGTCCCCCACCGACGGGCTGAGCCACCAAGGCCAGTTGTTGGTCCAGGATTTGGCCACGGCCTTGCCCGCGCTGTTGGAGTTGCTGAAAACCCTCCAAGTGCCACTGTTGCAAATCGGCTCCCGCAAAAAAACCCTCGACGACCTGTTTGTCGCCATGACGGGCCGCAACTTACAGGGTTAGCCCCGCGCCTTCCTACCACCCAGAGCAACTTCTATGCTTAGCGTCTTTGCG
>JALONO010000002.1 GCA_025454895.1 Bernardetiaceae bacterium | reverse complement strand
GAAGTGATCATCGCCGCACCGGGCACCAGTTGCCGCCACCAGATCAAGGACGGCACCGGCCGCCACGCCCTGCACCCGGTGGAGGTGCTTTGGGGGGCGATGAGGTAAAGGGGAGAATTGCCCTATTGTCTGCTACATGATTTATAAGCAAGATGTTCAACTATAAATCGGTTGTATGCCAATGTATTAGTAATACGCCTCTTTCTACCCATCAGCCCTTGGCTACATTGGCTAATTTTAAATATATTTGTCTTAAAAACATTATTAAGAATAGTCATGCAATTTGTTGATATAAAAAACGACATTGCCTTTCGCAAAATTTTTGGCAATGAAAATAAGAAGGAAATCTTAATCTCCTTTCTTAATGCAGTCCTAAAATTAGAAGGGCCAAGACAAATTAATTGGATTGAGATACTTAATCCCTATCAACTTCCACGCATAGCTGGCTCTAAATCTACTATTCTAGATGTGAGGGCCCGAGACAAGTCTGGTAGTACTTACATTGTAGAAATGCAGGTTACTGACAAAAAAGGACTTGACAAACGTATCACCTTCTATAGCGCTAGGGGCTACGCTTCGCAACTAGATGCTAGCGAGAACTACTACAAACTCAAGCCTGTCATTTTTATTGGCATATTAGATTTTGTTTATTTGCAAAGCGATCACTATCTATCAAGGCACTTGATTTTGGATGCTGAAACCCAAGAGCATAAGCTGAAAGATTTGGAGTTTACTTTCATTGAGCTGCCCAAATTCAACAAAACCGAGGCAGAACTGTACACCATGATTGAAAAATGGGTGTTCTTTATCAAAAATGCCGAAAACTTGAATGTAATTCCGGCCAATGTAACTGATGAGGGATTGAAAAGCGCCTATCAGGAAGCAGACCGCCATACCTGGACCAAAGAAGAGTTGGAAGAGTATGAATACGCCCGGATGCGTGAAACCGATGAAATTGCGGAAAAACTGTTGGCGATTGAAAACAAACAGAAGGAAATCGCCAAGAGTTTGCTGCACTCTTCTCTATCTACCGAGGACATTGCCAAGCATACAGGCTTAACTGTGGCCCAAGTCGAGCAATTACAAGCTGAGCAATCCTGAAAATTTTGATCTCTCATCATCAAATTACGGCCCGCTGTAGGCAGGCAGAAAATTTTTACCATGCCCCCACTCCCCCAAATCTGGGCCGAAGCCCGCTGGCTATTGCTCGCCCTGCTGCTCACGGCTGGGCTGGCCGGGTGGTTGGGGCCAATGGTTTGGCAAACCGGGCTTGACATTCAGCTGCACGATGTTTTCCTGGTGATCTCAAATCGGGAGCTTTTGACTACGCTGTTTGGCCTTCTTCTTTTCTTGATCTTTTTCGGCAAACAATTTTTCCATAAAACGAACTCCCGTTTCACTTACTGGCTACTGGTCTTGGTGGGGTTAATCCTCTTCTACCAAGTAATCAACCTGCTGGTCGTTCTTACCTCATTCTTAGCCCAGCCTAGTTTGATAATCGGGCATCCGAATCTAGCCCAATCAAGCCCATCCGAGCTAGGCCGGCTTACCCGTCTGCATTATGCTCCCTATCTTTTATTTGGGCTTGGGTTCATCCTCCTAATCGCGCTCCTCATCTCCACCTACCGCTGGGGCCGCCAAACCCGCCTCGCCCACTCCCGGCCACCGTCCGAAATCGGACGGAGTTGACCGCTGGAGCGACGGCTCTTCGCCGAAGCAAAACGGCAATAGCTTGAAAAACAAATAGTTGCCGATTGGTGCGGTTGTTGGTCAACCCAATCGCGTAAAGCCGTTTATTTTTGTTTCATGATCGAACTCAGCAACATTTTCAAGTATTACGAAAACAAGTTCCAACGCCATTATGTGCTCAAAGACGTGAGCCTGAACATCGGCCAAGGCGAATTTGTAACCCTGATGGGGCCTAGCGGAGCAGGCAAGTCTAGTTTGCTCAACATCGTGGGCCTGTTGGATGCCCCCAGCGAGGGCGAGTACCGCTTTTTTGCCGAACCGGTGGCCAAACTGAAGGAGAAGCGCAAGGCCGAACTCCACAAATCGCACATGGGGTTTGTGTTCCAGGCCTACCACCTCATCGACGAGCTGACCGTGTACGAGAACATCGAGACCCCGCTGCTTTACCGCGACATCAAAAGTGCGGAGCGGCAGAGCCTGGTGGCCGAAATGCTGGACCGGTTCCAAATGGTGGCCAAGAAAGACCTGTTCCCCCACCAACTCTCCGGCGGGCAGCAACAACTGGTGGGCGTGGCCCGGGCCATCATCGGGCGGCCCAAAGTGCTGTTGGCCGACGAGCCTACCGGTAACCTCCACACCAAACAAGGCCAGGAAATCATGGAACTGTTCCAAAAACTGAACAGCGAGGGCATGACCATTGTGCAGGTAACCCACTCGGAGGCCAACGCCCAATACGGCAAACGTATTTTGGAAGTGCTGGACGGCCGCCTGGTCAAAGACGAACCCGTATAACCGGCCCCAGCCGGGCCGGGCTTGTTCCCGCCCGTACAGGTGGGTGTCCGCCAACGGACAATCTTGGCACAACCGTTTGGTTAAGTCAATCAAAATCAACTGCTTAGTAAAAGGGTACGTTTATTGGCTAAAAAAAACCGCCCCCGGGGCGGCGATCCAGGCAACCTGGCCGCCCCGGCGCGGGTCTTTAGGCAAAACTTAAACTTTACCCACCCATGAGCACCCAAACGTTGGTTTTGACCCAACCTAAAACGATGAAGACTGCTACCGTTTTTAAACGGATTTTGATTGGCCTGCTGGTAACGGGCCTGCTGGCCAGCGTGGTCTGGCTCACCTACTATTTTATCAACAAGTCGAGCGCGCCCACGGTAACTTACAAAACCGAGAGCCCGTTTGTAACCGATATCGTGAAAAAAACCGTGGCCACCGGGTCTATCATCCCGCGCCGCGAGGTGCAGATCAAGCCGCAGGTATCCGGGGTGATCGAGGCCCTGTTTGTGGAGGCAGGCCAACCCGTGCGGGCGGGCCAAGTGATTGCCAAGGTGCGGGTGGTGCAAAACCTGGCGGGCAAAAACAACGACCTCCGCAGCATCAACTCGGCCGAAAACGGCCTGGAAACCGCCCGCGTGAACCTGGAAAACGCCCGAGTGGAAAAAGAACGCCAGGAGAAACTGCTGGCCCAAAAAGCCATTTCGCAGCAAGAGTACAACCGCTTTTTGCTCGATTTTAACGTGCGCACCGAGGCTTTTGCCGCCGCCGAGCGGGAGCTTAACATTTTGCGCCAAAACGTGCTCCAAAACTCGGGCCGCATTGCCAACGAGGTGTACGCCACCGCCGACGGCGTGGTGCTGGACGTGCCCGTGAAAGTAGGTGGCTCGGTGATTGAGCGCAACAATTTTAACGAAGGCACCACCCTGGCCACCGTAGCCGATATGAACAGCCTCATTTTCGAGGGCAAAATCGATGAGTCGGAAGTGGGCAAGCTCCGCGAAGGCATGGACCTCAACCTCACCATCGGGGCGTTGCCCAACCAGGTGTTCCCGGCCCGGCTGGAGTACATCGCGCCCAAGGGCAAAACCGAAGAAGGGGCCGTGAAATTCGACATCCGGGCCAAGGTAATGCTCAAACCCGGCGACTACCTACGGGCCGGTTACAGTGCCAATGCCGATATTGTGCTGGACACCCGCCAACAAGTGCTGGCCATTAAGGAAAGCACCCTCCAATTTGGCAAAAACGACAGCGTGTTTGTCGAGTTGGAAACCAAGCCACAGGTATTTGAGAAGCGGCTGGTAAAAACCGGCCTGTCTGACGGCATCAACATCGAGGTGCTTAACGGGGTTACCAAAGGGGCCAAACTCAAAGTGCCCGATGCCAAGGAGAAGAGCAAATAAGTCTAAAATGACTTAATGATTGCATGATCAAATGACTGTTATTCCTGACTATCCATTATTTATAGCCCAAGAAACCCGCAATCGCTATTTGGTTTTGGCACAAGTTTGCCTAAATAAGTCAACTAAATGTCATGCCTCGGTTTATCAATTGTTAAAAACACTTGCCCCGTTTGGGGCGAGTGCTTTTGATCTTGCTGACAATTGGTGAAAATCCTCGTTAGGCAAAACGGAGAAAGTTGCGCTGGCTAATTGGGTGGTTTCTACCATCAACGAGCGTTGGTTGGTTGCTTTTCGTCCAGTCAGGCCTACCACTTGAGCATGATAGCCCGGCGGTCCGTCCGGCGCGAACACTAGTCGGACCCAAACCAATCTTTAAACAACACCCGCCCAGGTTAGGTTAGGTTACAATATCGCCCAGCCTTGGCAACCTTTGCCGGGTGGCGGGCATCTATGCAACAAAACCACTTGGCCGCCTGGGTCCAGGTGTCCAAATGCTTCTTATGAAAAAAATTACGTTACTCGTTTTTTTTGGCTGTTTAACCCTGGGGCAAATTATGGCCCAAACCGGGGGCCTGCGCGGCAAGGTGCGCTCCGAAACCGGTGAACTCCTGCCCTTTGCCAACATCTACATCAAAAACACCCAAAGCGGCACGGCCAGCAACGCCGACGGCGAGTACGAAATCCGCCTGCCCTCGGGCCGCCAACAGGTAGTGTTCCAGTTTGTGGGCTACCAAACGGTGGAAAAAACCGTGGAAATTGGCACCACGCTGCAAACCTTGGACGTGGCCATGCCTTTGCTGGTGTATCAGTTAAAAGAAGTGGAAGTGCGGGCCGGGCGCGAAGACCCCGCCTACACCATCATGCGTAAGGCCATTGCCAAGGCCAAAATCCACAAGTTGCAGGTAGATGCTTACGACTGCCGGGTGTACCTGAAGGGCACTGGCCGGGTGCTTGACATCCCCTGGGTCGCCGAAGGCAGACTCAAAAAAGAAGGCGTGGTGAAAGGCAAAACCTACCTGAGCGAAACCGTGGCCGACTTGCACTTTGAGCAGCCCAACGTGTACAAGCAGAAAGTGCTGGCCATGCGCTCTAGCGACATTGACCCCAAAAACGTGTCGCCCATGGACTACGTGAACGCCACCTTTTACGACCCCGATGTGGCCGGTACGGTGTCGCCGCTGGCCCCGTCGTCGTTTGCATACTACGCTTTCAAACTCGAGAACACCTTCCGCGACCGCAATTACACGGTGAACAAGATCCGGGTGATTCCCCGCTCCAAAGGCGACGACGTATGGGGCGGCTACATTTACATTGTGGAAGATAAATGGTGCATCCACAGCCTACAACTGGACACCGAAAAGCTCGGTTTCAAGGTCCACATTGAGCAAACTTACGCCCCCGTCGAGGCCGACGTGTTTATGCCCGTGGGCCTGCAAGCCCGCATCGGCGGCCGCTACCTGGGCTTCGAGGGCGAGTTTTCCTACGTGGCCTCGCTGAGCAACTACAAGGTGAAGCTGAACCCCAAGTTTATCCCCGAAGTAAAGCTCATCGACGAAAAAATTGAGCGCGAACGGGCCGAGCAGGCCAAAAAAATTGCCCAAGCCAGCAAAAAAGCCCCCAGTGCCGACCCCAGTAAAGAACTGGAAGAAGCCCTGAACGAAGGCCGCGAACTGCGCCGCAAGGACCTGAAAAAGATGATGAAGCAGGCCGAAAAGGAGCAACTGGCCCAGGAGCGCAAAGCCGCCAAAGCCAAAAACGAAACCCCGCCCAGCGAAATCACCAGCAACTACAGCCTGACTATCGACAGCCTGGCCACCAAAAAGGCCACTACTTTTTGGGATACGCTGCGGCCCATCCCCCTCACTCAGTTCGAGACCAAGAGCTATACCGAACGCGACAGCCTCCGGCGCGTGGACTCGTTGGACCGGGCCAAAAGCAAGGCCCCGGAAGACAGTACCCTACAAGGCAAGCCCAAAAAACGCAAGCGTTTCGGTTTTGGCGATGTGTTTACCGGCTACACGTTCCGCACGGGCAAACAGTCGTCGTTCGAGTACTCGTCGCTGCTGCAAAACGTGAACTTCAATACCGTGGAAGGCTACGCCATGAACCTGCGCCTCACCTATCGGCGCAGTTTCGCCCGCGACACGGTGAAGCGCACCAGCGGCCAGTTCAGTTTTTCGCCCTTGGTGCGTTACTCGTTCGCACGCAACGTGCTGCTGGCCAAAGCCGACCTAAAACTACGCCCGCCCAAGTGGCGCACCCCGCTGCTGTGGCTCGATGGCGGCCGGTTTGTCGAGCAACTCAACCCGCAAATTCCGCTGCCGCCGTTTTTGAACACGCTCACCACGCTGCTGTTGGAGCAAAACTTCATGAAACTCTACGAGCGCGACTACGTGCGCGCGCGGTTCGAGCGCGAGCTGTTCCCGGGCTTTACCCTTAACGCCGCCGCCGAACTGGCCCAGCGGCGCCAGCTCAACAATAACTCCGACTGGCGGCTCATTAACTGGCGGGAGCGCGAATACACGCCCAACCAGCCGGAGAACAGCGAGTTTGCCGGCCAAGACCTGGGCCTGGCCACCTTCCCCGACCACCGGGCGGCCTTGCTCAGCCTGGCCGTGGACTACAAGCCGCTGATCCGCTACCGGATGCGCAACGGCCGCAAAATCCGCGACGACGAAGCTTCGCCCGTGCTGCGGCTGCAATACCGCAAGGGCCTGGCCGATGCTGACTTCGATTTCCTGAGCCTGGGCATCCAACACCAGGCCAAAATGGGCATCCGGGGCAAGTTGGGCTACGCCGTTACGGCGGGCCGGTTCTTCAACCGCAACCGGGTCTATTTCCCTGATTTTGCCCACTTTTTGGGCAACCGCGTGTTCGTCCAATTTACCGACCCGGTGCGCGGTTTCCGCATGTTAGATTACTACCGGGCCAGCACCAGTCAGGAATTTCTGGAAGCCCACGGCTACCTGCAGTTCCGCAAACTGCTGCTCACCCAGTTTTTTGCCCTGCGGGCCTTGGGCATTAAGGAGAATATTTTTGCCCACTACCTGTTAACCCCCACCATCCACAACTACACCGAGGTGGGCTACACCCTGGACGGCGTGCTGCGCTTGTTCCGGCTGGAGGGTGTGGCCGTGTTCGAGAACGGCCAATACCGCGACTGGGGCATCCGCCTGGGCATCACCACCACCTTCGGCTTTGGCGTGGGCGTGGGCGACGATTAATCGTAAAATGACTTAATGATGGCATGATCAAATGATTTTTTCATTTGGTCATCAATCGTTTATACCGGATGGATCGGCAATCTTGATTTGATTTGGGTATAAAACCGGCCACAGCCACGGCTTTTAGCCACCAGCAGCGTCCCTAGTTTGGGGTGGCTCGGTAGGTAAACAGAAATCCTACGACGCTGACCGCTGTCAGGTTAGCAAGCCACTGCCAGGTTGCACGTTCCTAGCGCGTGGCCGATTCAACATTTTGCGCGCCCGGCCTTACTTTTACGCCCGGCCCTTTAGGCAGGGGCCTACCTTGAACGCCATGAAACCCTTTTTGACCGATCACTTCCTGCTCAAAACCAAGACCGCCCAGGCGTTGTACCACGACCACGCCGCCGATCTACCTATTATCGACTACCACTGCCACCTCTCGCCGCAAGACATTGCCGAGAACCGCCAATTTGAGAACCTTACCCAGATTTGGCTGGCCGGCGACCATTACAAGTGGCGGGCCATGCGCACCTTTGGCGTGCCGGAAAAATTTATCACTGGCGATGCCGATGACTACGAAAAGTTTGAGAAATGGGCCGAGGTAGTGCCCTACACCCTGCGCAACCCGCTCTACCACTGGACCCACCTGGAACTGAAGAAACCCTTCGGGATCAACCAGTTGCTCAATCCGGCTTCGGCCCGTGATATTTATGAAACCTGCACCCGGCTGCTCCAAGGCCCGGACTTTAGGGTGCAGGGTTTGCTGCGCCAAGCCAAGGTAGAAGTAGTGTGCAGCACCGACGACCCCGCCGACTCGCTGGTGTGGCACGAGCGATTGCGCAGCCACGGCCCTGGCGGCCTGCAAGTACTGCCCACCTTCCGGCCCGACAAGGCCCTGGCCATCGACCAACCCGCTACCTGGAAACGCTACCTGCTACGCCTCGGCGATGCGGCCAATATCGAGGTAAGCAAGTACAAACATTTGCTGGAAGCCTTGGCCATGCGGGCCGAAGCCTTTGCCGATGTGGGCTGCAAACTGGCCGACCACGGCCTGGAGCAGCTCTACGCCGACGACGTAACCGAAAGCCAGGCCAAAGCCATCTTCAAAAAAGCCTGGACGGCCGACGAGCCTTTGACCAAAAAAGAAGTGCGCAAATTCCGCTCGGCCTTGCTCCGCTTTTTGGGCGAGCTTTACCACCAAAAGGGCTGGACCCAGCAGTTTCACCTGGGAGCCCTGCGCAACAACAACACCCGCCTGCTGCGCCAGCTTGGCCCCGACACGGGCTTCGACTCCATCGGTGATTTTGAGCAGGCCCGCCCCCTGGCCAAGTTTTTGGACAAGCTGGACGAGAAAAACCAACTGGCCCGCACCATTTTGTACAACCTCAACCCCCGCGACAACGAACTGATGGCCACCATGATCGGCAACTTCAACGACGGCTCGGTGCGGGGCAAAATCCAGTTTGGCTCCGGGTGGTGGTTTTTGGACCAAAAAGACGGTATGGAGAAACAACTCAACGCCCTGTCGAACATGGGCCTGCTGAGTTGCTTTGTGGGCATGCTCACCGACTCGCGCAGCTTTTTGTCGTTCCCTCGGCACGAGTATTTCCGGCGCATTTTGTGCAACCTGCTGGGCCAAGAGGCAGAAGACGGCCAACTGCCCCCCGACCTGGACCTGCTAGGCCAGATCGTGCGCGACGTATGCTACTTCAACGCCAAAAATTATTTCAATTTCTGACGGGCCAACATCGCATCTACCGAATAGCGGCCCGGCCCCAGCAGCCACATGGGCACGTAAGCCCCCAGAAAAAGCAGGGCGTGCTCCTTGACATCAAACGCATCGTTGGCATGGACGACAAAGGCTGCCACCAGCATGGTGATGCTGAGCGGAATGAGCGCCAACCGGTGAAAAAGCCCCAATACAACCAGCAGCGCGCAAAAAAACTCGGCAAACACCGTGAGCACCAGCGAGGGGTACTCACCCAGACCTACGGGGTCGGCAAATTGGGTTTTGCCGGCCAGCAGCCCGCTCAATTTTTGCCAACCGTGGGGCACCATAAGCCCCCCAAAAGCTACCCTCAACAAAAGGGCCGCCAAATTGATCCCCCAGTTGGAGGGCTGGACACTGAAAAAGAAATTGCGCATGATCAATCGTCTAATCTGAAACAAACAAAATAGCTTACTGCTAACCGGGCCGGAAATTAAACGAACCGCCCCGAATTGAAAAATGATGGTGGCCCGGGGCAACCCTTGTTTTTTGATGGTTACCGGAACGAAAACGCGCCTTTCGTCCCCTACCTAGCCAAGTGTTTGACTAATAACGAGGTGGGTATATAACTTTGCTGATCACTAATAGCTCTCTGCCAAGCCTCGCCCCCTCGCCTCGCAGGTTGGGGTTCAAGGTTGGTCGGTTTAGCCAAAGTAAAGTTGCTCATTGCCCTCGTTTTATTATCCATATATCAATGGCCGTTGCGGACAACCTAGCCAGAAAGAGCCCCAGCACAATGCTGTATTTGAGTTTCGGCATGGCCTCGGTGCTGTTGTCAAGCCTGGGGCTGGTGATGCTGCAATCGTTTAAGTACGACGTGGCCAGCAGCGATGCGGGCCTGCTATTGGTACTCACCAACGTGGGCAGCGGCCTGGGCGGGCTGAGCCTGACCGGTTTTATCGCCCGCTGGGGGCATCAAAAATCCCTGATGGCCGCCTTGGGGCTTATGTTGCTGGGGTGTTGCTTTATGCCGGTGGCCCTTAACTTTTGGGTGCCTTCGGCATTTTTCTTATTAATCGGGTTTGCGTTTACCGTGGTCAAAGCGGTAGCCTACTCTTATGCCTGGGCATTTTGCCGTAGCCAAGCCGCCCACGTTAGTTTTCTTAACCGATTAGAAGCTCTCTTTTTCATTGGCAGCATCCTCACCATTGTAGTGGCGGGGGGGCTTACCAGCCAATGGGGGGTCGAGGTTCACCATAACTTCGGGTTATTTGCCCTGGGGGTAGCGGCCGTGATGTGGTATTTACACCGGCATCCCCTACCCGCCTTAGCCACGTTGCCTACGGCCAGCCTGCGGAGCGGCCCGTTGGCTTTGGTTCATCTGCTGAGCTATTCATTAGTCTGGTTGGCCCTCACCGCTTTGCTGACCATTGAGTTCATCGAGGGCCATTTAACAGGTTGGCAAACCATTTTTCTGGAACAGCATTACCTCGTTAGCGATGGGCTGGCCACCCAAGCGGGCCTGGCCGGTATGCTGGCACTGGCGGTGGGCCGCTTGGTAGCGAGCTACTTGGCGTACCTAACCTCTCCAGCCATTCTGCTCATTATCAGCATCTTTGCTGCAATGAGCGGGGTAGTTATCATTGGCATCGCAGAGCTGGCCCAGCCGCATCTTGAGCCAACCACGCTGGCCGAATGGTTACAAATGCCCAATGTGATTTGGTTATATTATTTTACTTTGTTTGTCCAAGGCCCTATTTTGCCCACTCTGTGTTCGGTGGTGCTGTGGCATACCCCCCGCCCTGGCCAAGCGGCAATGGCCGGACTAATGGCCCTGGTAAGTGTAGCCGGTTTCTGGACAAGCCAACGGCTCTCCTCGGCCTTGTTGGAGGGGTTTGCCCCCACGGTTTCCATTGTTTTCACCGCCTTGCCGCTAACCTTGTTGGCCATTATCGGCTTCCTTTTGACTAGCGATTTGCGCCGATCGGCCTCCGAAACCTCAGGGAGTACCGCACCGCCCTCCTCCTAGCCCCCGCGTTGGAACAGCCCATCGGCAAACTGCCGCCTGGCATCCAAAAAAGTACGCAGTGGAACAAATCCCGCCTGGCTCACCAGTTCGTCCATTTCAGCGGATGTATACTTGCGCGACACCTCCGTGTGGATCACCTCGCCCGCACCTAAGTCTATTTGCAGGTCCAGGGCCGCCAGTGCCACTTGCTGGCTGCGTTGGCTCACCAAGTAACTACGGGCTTCGCCAAGCTCGGGATGGTAGAGGGCATAGTGGTCGAACGCCGCCAGGTCAAAATTGGCCAGCAACTCTCGGTTAAGGCGGGCTAAAATATTGAGATTGAAGGCTTTGGTTACCCCCTGGGCATCGTTATAGGCAGCCAGAATGGTGGCCGGGTGCTTTTTAAGGTCGTAGCCGATGAGCAGCCCGTCGCCGGGGTGCATTACTTGGTACAAGGCCCGCAAAAAGGCCAGGGCTTCCGGGTTGGCAAAATTGCCGATATTGGAACCCAAAAACAACACCAACTTGGGCCGGTGGCCGGGCAGTTGGGCAAGGGCCTGCAAGTAATCGTTTTGCAGGGGCTGAAACCGCAACTGGGGTAATTCTGCCCCTAGCGAGCGGCCCAGCCCGGCCAGGGTATCCGCCGAGATGTCGATGGGCCAGTAGGTAAAATCATGGCCCAGTTGGAGCCACCGCCGCAGCAATATTTTGGTTTTTAACCCGTCGCCCGCGCCCAGTTCCACTAAGTCAAATGGCGGGCGGGACCACGCCCCAATCTCGTCTTGGTAAGTACTTAGGATCTCGTGCTCGCAACGGGTGAGGTAATACTCCGGCAAGTGCATGATCTGCTGGAACAAACGGCTGCCCACCTCGTCGTAGAAGTATTTTGACAAAAGCCGTTTGGGAGTTTGGTGCAGCCCGTGGCGAACGTCTTGGGCCAAGCCGGACAAAGTAGGTGAACTCATCTAAAAAAATGCTTATGCTGAATGATTTACTGAGGGTATGACTTTGATTGTGATGATCTTTTGCTAGTGAATTATAGATACGGAACCAGTATTTGCCTTTAGCAATAAAATCAAACAAGTTATTGTTTTTCAATGATTTACAAATGATTATACCAGAAATCCACGTTAGCGATTTTAACCAGGGCTGGGGCTGGCAACAGAAATCAACCAATTTCCCAACCCATTAATGAGCCAGTTTGTTGGGTGAGCGGCAAAATTCGCCTCGCGGGTGGGCGTGCCAGCACCCGGGTCTGCCCACCTAGCAAGCGAAACCTGCCCGCGCTGTAAACCATGAAAAACCACCCACCCTACCCCAAAAGTATGATGGAGGAATTAGGCCAAATAAAAACGGCGCGAAGGAAAACCCTCGCGCCATTGCGTTAAGTAGCGGGCCGTTACACCCGAAAACCGATGAGTAAAATGTCGTCGGTTTGTTTGTTATAGCCGTAGTTATATCGCCAACCTTCAATGGTTTTCTCGATGGCGGACTTTTGGGTGGCCGGAGGTTGGTCGTGTACTTGTACCAACCGGTTGCGCAGGTTTTTGAGCATAAACTTGCGCTTCTCCGGCCCGCCAAACTGGTCGGGTATCCCATCGGAGAAGATGTAGTACATACCCGGCCGGGAAATGTCGATGGTGTGTTTGCTAAACGTCCGGTCGTCGTCCACGATAAAGCCTCCCACGGAGCGCTTGTCGGCCTTGATCTCGAGCAGTTCTTCGTCGCGGATGTAAATAAGTGGGTTCATGGCCCCGGCAAACTCCAAAGTATGGTTGGCACGGTCGATCACGCACAGGGCGATGTCCATGCCGTCGCGGTTGTTGGTATCGCGCTGGCGCAACGACTCCACTACGCCCCGGTGCAGTTCTTGCAAAATCAGCTCGGGCGAGGTGATGCGGCGCACGTGGACAATGTCGTCGAGCAATTTGTTGCCGATCATGCTCATGAAAGCCCCCGGCACGCCGTGACCCGTACAATCCACCGCAGCCACGATGATCTTGGACGAGCCTGTCAAGGCCGGGCTTTCCTCGGGAGACTGGGGCATTTGCCGCCCGCCGGGCTGGGCTGCGGCCCCCCAGCCAGTTTGCTCGGGCCAGTCGCCCCACTGCCGGGGCGGCACGGTGGCGGTATGGTCCACCAACTGGGGTTTGCGGTAGTCGTAAATCTCGGTGAACCAGTAAAAATCGCCGCTCACCATATCGCGCGGCATGAACAAAATGAATGACTCGGGCAGCATCAACTGCAGGCGGGTAGGGTCCGGCAAAATCGCCGACTGGATGCGCTGCGCGTACTGGATGCTCGAGGTGATCTGAGAGTTTTTGGCTAAAATATCGTCGCGCTGGGCTTCAATTTCTTCTTTCTGCAATAAAATATCGTTGTGCTGGGCCTCAATTTCGTCTTTTTGGTTGTTGATCTCAACATTTTTTTGGTTGAGTTCAAAGTTGCGTTCCTCCAGGGCCACGTACAGTCGCTTGCGTAGGCGCAATTGCCGCCACACGAAGAAAGAAAAAACGGCCCCCAGCAGCACCAAGGCCCCGGCTCCGGCTACCAACCACCACTGCTGGCGTTTTTCTTCCTGGAGTTTTTCCACGCGGGCTTTTTCCTCCATGTTGGCCATTGCCTCTTGCTGCAACCGCATTTCGTGCAGCAGCAAAGTTTCGGTAGTTACTTGCAAATGCCCAGCGGTGGCCTCCAAGCTGTCCAGTACATCTTTCAAGCTGTCGGCAGTGGTGCTCAGGCCCGTTGATAGTTCGGCATTGATTTGGGCCAGGGCTTGTTTTTCGCGGTTGCGGATGGTGATGAGCCGGTTTTTACGAACTAGCTCGCTCTCTTTTTTGGCCAGTTCCGCATCTTTGGTCATCAGTTCGTTTTTGCGCGATACTAACACGGCCGCTGCTGAGTCGAGGCGGGCATCCCTGGCCCGGCGCTCTTTTTCCTGCTCTTTCAGGCGGGCCACCTCGGCAATGAGGTCGGCAAACTCGCCTTGTAGGATTTTGTATTCTTTTAAGGCTTTTTTCTCCCGACGACTAAGGTCCTCTCCCTTGGCTTCTAACAACTTGCCGGCGGGAATGAGGCGGTTGGTGGCAAAATCGTACACCACGGTTTTGTTCACTTTGCCTTGGGCCAACATGGTTTGATACAACCGGGTGGCTTGGGTAAAGTAGTCGGCCGCTTTGCTGTGATCATTTTTTTGGCCGGCCACCAAATAGCCCAGGTTGGCTAGGGCGTGGGCTTGGGCGGCATCGTAGTCTAGCACTAGGGCCAGCCGGGCCGCCTCTTCGGCGTAAGCAGTCGCTTTGGCTGGCTCCCGGCTCAACAGCAGGTCGCTGGCCCCGTTTAGCGCGTCCACATGGCGGGTATCCCTTTTGTTTTCGGCAATGATTTTCACCAAGCGTTCCAGGTTGTCGTCCCAAGCTTGGGCCGACGCGGGCAGCACGGCAAACAAAATCAGCGCAAATAATAAGAACCGGAACATTTGGACAGTGGCGGCCAGGCGGGCTAAACCGCAATGGAAAGGGATAAGATAGGTTTGGTTAATGACTGATGAAGGTAAGGGGTAACCGCCTAGGTGCAAAATCCGTGCAAAGGCCGCGCTACCACCAGTGGCAAAGTTAATCGGCAATACCCAGCCTTGTAAGAAACCGCCCCAGTTTGTGCCAATTGTAAGCCGCTAGGCAGCATTGCCAAATAGCTGGCCCAGCCATTGGCTCAAAGGCAAAAACCAACCAGTAGCTTGGCCGTTACTGACCGCCGCCGATTGGTTATCCATCGTGGATCCGCGTACCCGAGCGTCCGCAGGTTTGCTAATTTTCTTGGCTAGTTTACCCGTTTGCAGGTACCCGAGCCACTGTTATTGCAAATTTGCCGGGCTGGGTTGCCTTTATAACGCACATCGCCCGAGCCGCTTACCTGGGTCTCGATGGACCGGCTCACCGACACATCTACCCCGCCCGAGCCACTGATGGTTACCTCGGTCTCCTCGGTTTGGAGGTCGAACGCATTTACTTGGCCCGAGCCGCTGAGCGTGAGGTCGGCCCGCTTACTTTGCCCAGCCAGCGTTACCCCGCCCGAGCCGGAGATGTCCACTTCCACCTCGTTGGCCTCCAGGCTGGCCGTCAAATCGGCCGAACCGCTGATCCGAACCTCGAACCGACTGGCTTTGAGCTTGCTGGTAACCGTTACCTGGCCCGAACCGCTCACGTCAATGGCATTGAGGGTTTTATAGGTGATGACGATGCGGATATCCTTGGGTTGCTTGCGTCGCCAATCCCAACCGTTTTCGGTGCCCACTACCAGCCGCCCGCCCCGAACTTCCACCTCTAGGTCGTCGGCCGCGATCCCCGTGCCCTCAATGCGGATGTGCTCCCGGTCGCCAGCTTGGAGGGTGGTTTTACCGCCCAGGCCCAGGCTTAGGCTGCTAAAAGCGGGCAAGTCGCGGTCTAAAATCGTTTGCGCCGAAGCTCCGGCGGCTACTATCGTCAACATAAGGGCCAAGCCCAGCCACTTTTTCATAAAGCAATCGTTTAAGTTTTGCTAAAGACTCCCCCACTGCCCGGCGGGTTGCACCGCCCCCAGGCTATGCCCCAAAAATTTGTGCCTCAATTTGCCCATATTCAAATTGCAGCCTGGGCGTTTATACCAAGATCAAATGGAGAATGCGGATTTTCCATCTTGCCAATCATTGACAATCAGATGAAACGGCGATCTAATCCTGCAAGCATTCCGTCATTTTAAAGACTCGCCGCTGCCAGGATATGGGGGCAAGTTGGCCAAAACTTGCCAAAACCCCGGAAAAACCCCGAACTTTGCCCAACTAAAAAACTGCGATGGAACCAACCCTGCCCCCCCACGCCCGCCTGTGGCTTTACCAAGCCGGGCGCGAACTTTCGCCCGCCGAAACGGCCCAAGTGGAACAAACCCTGGCGGGATTTGTGGAAAGTTGGGCCAGCCACGGCCAACCGCTGGCCGCCGCCGCCCAGGTGTTGCACCGCCGGTTTGTGGCCGTAGCGGTGGACCAACTCCAAGCCGCCCCCAGCGGCTGCTCCATTGATAAGTCGGTGGCCCTGCTGCGCCAACTGGGCCAGCAACTGGGCACCGACTTTTTCGACCGGACCACGGTGGCCTACCGCGACGCGCAAGGGCACATTGCCACCCTGAAAATGGGCGAGCTTAAAACCGCCGTGGCCCAGGGCCTGCTCCGCCCCGAAACCGTAGTGTTTAACCTGCTAGCCGAGCGCTGGGGCGACCTGGCCACCCAACTGGAAGTGCCCGCCGCCCAAACCTGGCTGGCCCGGTATTTCAAGCCCCAGTTGGCCGCTTAAAATGCCCCGGCTGTACCTGATCCCGCTGCCACTAGCCCCCGAAGCCTTGGACACTTTGGCCCCCCAGGTGCAAGCCGTGGTGGCCACGGTCGACTACGTGCTGGCCGAGGAACTGCGCACGGCCCGCCGTTTTGTGAGCAGCCTCAAAACCGGCCGCAAAATCGATCAAATCCCGTTTTTTCAATTAGATAAGCATACCAGCCAAGCCGACTTAGCCGCGTTTTTAAAACTGGTTCAGCCCACGCAAACCGTGGGTGTGATGTCGGAAGCGGGCTGCCCCGGCATTGCCGACCCCGGCGCGCTGGCCGTGCAGTACGCGCACGCCCACGGGTGGGAGGTGGTACCGCTCGTGGGGCCGTCGTCGTTATTGCTGGCCCTCATGGGCTCCGGGTTAAACGGGCAGGGGTTCACCTTCCACGGCTACCTACCCGTGAAAAGAGAAGAAGCCGCCACCAAGGCCAAGGCCCTGGAGCGCACCGCCCGCCAAACGGGCCAGGCCCAGCTTTTTATCGAGACCCCCTACCGCAACAATGGGCTACTGGGCCTGCTGCTCACCCACCTCCAACCTGATACCCGCCTGTGCATAGCGGCTAATTTGACGGCCCCGGATGGTTTTGTGCGCACCAAAAAAGTCAGTGCCTGGAAAACCGCCCCGCCCGACCTCCATAAAATCCCGGTGGTTTTTATTATTCAGTGATGGCTGGTTCGTTATTGATTTTTGGCGAGTTTCAAAGCGTATCCCTCCTTCGCATTACCTGTACTCGTGCGAAATTACGTCCCCTTCACTCGGACTAATCTTGTAAAGGTTTTCTGCTTGACTGATACTAAAATAACTAAATGATTGCATGACCAAATGATTTTCTATTTGGTTATCAATCACTTACAAAATAGGAAAGACACAATTTCCATTTGATTTTAGAATGAGTTGATTTTTGACTAAACCTAGAAAGCCCCCGAGCCTTGTGCCCGCCCTGGTGGTAAATGAACGCCCGTCCTCAAACCTGGCGGCGATACCAGGCCAGCGCGACCACGAAGGCCGCCAACAGCAGGCCCCCGGCCCAAACATAGGGCTGGTAAAGCCCCAGCCCCGTCAACAGATCGGGAAGGTGGTGCACCTGTGCGCCCGCCCAGGTGGCCAGCAGGGTGCGGGGCAACATGCCCAACAGGCCGCCCAGTAGGTAAGGCCGGGGGCGCAGCCCGCTCATGGCCAGCACCGTGTTGGTAAGGGCAAAACTGAGGCCCAAGGGCAACAATCGGCAAATGAAGGCCAAAGCCAGGGGGCGGTCGCGCAGCCGGTCCCACCACCGCCGGAACCGCCCCGTGGCGGGGATACTGGCGGCCAAGGCCCCGCCATCGGTGTAGCGGCCCAAGCGATAGCCCGCCCAGGTGGCCAGCAGGTACACCGGAACCGTGTAGGCCAAGCCCCAGGCCCCCAGCCAAAACCCACCCAACATGGCCACCAGCGTGGCCGAAGCCAGCCCCAAGGTCATGAGCACGCCCAGGACGATGAAAACCAAGAGCGGCCACGGGCTATCGGTGGGCGGCAGGGAGTGCCCTTGGGTTTGCACCAGCCGGGCGGCCAAGCCTCCGGCCAGTAACTGGGCCACCAGCAGCCCCAGCATCAACCCCAGCGAGCGGCGGTTGCGCCGGGCCAGTTGCAGCCCGCTAGGGGGTGGGGCCATACACTTCGCGGTAAATTTGTTCAGCGATCAGGAAACTGCGGTACCGCTCGGCCACCGCCCTAATTTTCTGGTAAAGGGCGGCCCGGGGTTGGCTGAGCAACTGATCAATGCGGGCAACCACACGGGCATAATCCGCGTCGTCAAAATGGTTCATGATAGCTCCAATCTCTTCATTATCAATGATCTCACTGTCATCCGAGATTTGGGGGGTGATCACCACCGGTAGGCCCAAGGCCCAGTACTCGCCGTTTTTAATGGGGGTGCAGTAGCGTTTAGTCGGGATGGGCTTCACGGGCGTGAGAGCAAAATCGGCCAGTCCCAGGTAGTCGGCAATGTGGGCATGGGGCACAAACTGGGTGATCACCACCGCCGGGTCCAGTCCGCTAGCCTGGGCCAAGGCGGCCACCTGGTCCGGGGAGTGGCTGGTGAGCACCAGCACCCTCAGCCGGTCGCCCCAGTGCAACTGGGCCACCCGCAGCAGATCGAACACTTCTTTATCCAAATAAATCCCGCCGAATTTACCCGCGTACACCGCCACGATTTTATCGGCCAAGCCCAATTGGGTCACTAAGTCTGGTTTTTTGAGGTTCCGCTCGGAGAAGAGGGCCAGGTCCACGCAGGCGGGCTTGACGTAAAACCGTTTAAAGATAACCCCGTATTTTTCCCGGGCGTAGTGGCGCATCCCCTCCGTGGCCGAAATGACCAGGGCGGCCCGGCGGCTGGCCAGCCGTTCTACCCCAAACAACAAGCGGAAGCGGAAACTGTCGCGGGCCCAGTCGCCGTTCTCGACCGAAGCCTCGGCGTGGGGTTCGTAGCTATCCATGATCAATCGGCGGCCCGTGGACATGGACAGCAAGTAGCCCGCCAAGGCCGCTGGGGTACAAAACGAGTGGATGGTTTGCACGCCCTTGCGCATCACTAACCACCACAAAAACAGCACAATCCGCCCCCAGTTAAGCAACGAGCGCAGGCCATAAGGGAAATACGGGAAATGGATCAACCGGATGCCATGCTGGGCCAGGGCGGCGTACTCGGCGGGCCAGTCGGCCGGGTTTACCTTAAACCGGGGCTGTTCCAGGGTAAGCAGGTAGATGACGCTGCCCGGCGGCAGGTAACGGTGCATGATCTTGAGGTAGGGCAGGGTGTAGGTTTGCACCAGGGCATCTTTGTAAGACCAAAAGGTGGTAACCAACACAGAGTGGGGCGGGCGGGTGTCCACAGGCAAAGGCTAGGTAGGCCAACAAAAGTAGCCCATTTGTGGTTATGCCGGGGCCAAGTTACAATGGGATGCTTCAACCTAACCATTAGGGTAGGTTAATTGAGCAAGGCTGATTCCGAGATGTTTTTTTGTCGTTAATTTGCCACCCGCCGCAACCCCTAACCCCCGTACTATCCAGGCGCGTCTGCCGCCAACCCTTATTTACTGTCCATTTTTTGTAAGTCATGTTGTTGAAACATAGCTGGCTACTGTTCTGGGTGTTCACTACTTCGGTGGCCCTAGCGCAAACCCCGCCAAATCATCCTAAAAAAACTTATACCGATAGCCTCAACCGCTACTACCAGCACGTGAGCTTGCCTGTGTACGTGTTTGTGGCCACCTCGCCCACCGGCCCCCCCGTGCCCCTAGGCCGCGAGCAAGGCGAACGGACGGAAATGGAACGCCGGGCCATTTACTTGGACGGGCACGGCAAGCACTACCTGCGGCACCTTGACGCGGTGGACCCCCACACCGATTACTTCGCCATTTATGCTGACGGCCTGCCCCCCACCACCGAGGCCAAGTTTAGCAACGCGGCGCGCCACCAGGCCAACGGGCGGCAGTATTTTGGGCCGGGCCTTACGCTTACGCTCACCGCCCGCGACCAGATGAGCGGCCTAGAGCAGATTTATTACTCGCTAAACGGGCGCGATTTTGCCCCTTACACCGGCCCCATCCAACTTGACCAAGCGGGCCAAGTGGTGTGCAAGTACTACGCCGTGGATCGGGTGGGAAATATGGAAAATATTCACGATCAACAAATTACGGTTGATATTGCGCCGCCGCGCACTTACCATAACGTGGTGGGCATTGCCCAAAACAATGTGATCTCGCTTACCACCAAGCTCTACCTCACCAGCGTCGATTCGGTGGCTGGGGTAGCCCGCACTTTTTACAAGCTCGACGACCGGCCGTTTGTCCCGGTGGTGCCGGGCAGCAACCTGCCCCTGGCCCAGTGGGAGGAGGGCAGCCATACCCTCACCTATTACTCGGTGGACGAAACCGGGAACCGCGAACCGGAGCAAACATTTAGCTTCTACCTCGATAAAACCGCCCCCATCATGTCGGCCGATATTTTGGGCGACCGCTTCATCGTGGACGACCGGGTTTACTTCTCCGGCCGCACCAAGCTCAAGCTCACCGCGGTGGATAACCGAGCCGGCATCAAACAAACCCTTTACTCATTAGATGGGGAGCCTTACCACGATTACACCGAGCCGTTTTACCTGCCCGCCAAATCGGGACTACACACTATCCGTTATTATGCCATCGACAACATGGGCAACCAAGGCGCGGGCAACCCGGACCGCAAGTATGACGAGGTTGACCACACCGTGGGCCTGGTGTACGTAGACCTAACCGGGCCCAGCCTCAACCACCAATTTTTGGGTAAGTATTTTACCAAAGGCGATACGGTGTTCATCAACCGCCAAACCCGGATCCAGCTAGGGGCCTCCGACGCCGAGGCGGGCCTGCAATACATCGCCTACCAGGTGGACGGCGAAACGGAAGAACGACGCTACACTACCCCGTTTGTTTTCAACGACGAGGGCGCGCACCAGATCACCATTGTGGGGTACGATAACGTGAACAACCGCAACTTGCGCAGCTTTTTGTTTGTGCTGGACAACCAAGGCCCGTTGGTGAGCCACACCTTCAGCGTATCGCCCATTGGCACCGACGGCGGGCTACCCGTTTACCCCAGCTACGCCTCGCTGTTCCTGGCCGCTACCGACACCCAAACGGGCTTTGAGGGGCTGCGCTACAGCCTCAACGGCAGCAAAGAAGCGGCTTATCCCGGGCAGATAAAGGGCTTCGGCAAAAATAAAACCTACACGGTGCGGGTGCGGGCCGAGGATAAACTGGGCAATTCCACCACTACCGAAATCAAGTTCAAAACCGGAAAATATTGATTAGGCAGATACTAAAATGACTTAATGATTGCATGATTAAATGATTGTGCTCCTTGTTTATCAATCATTTACAGCATCTGGAACACGCAATTCTTATTTGATTTTGGAATAAAATGATTGCATGACTTAGCGATTGCCAAATCAAATGGTTTTCTGCCTGATTATAAAAGAACTCTTGCACATTACCCGTACTCAGGCCGTAATTGCGCCCCAACCCACATACTCGCCCCAAAAGCTCATTCGCTTTTGGTCGTCCGACGGACGGCAAAAACGGGAGTTTTTGAGCGAGTAAGTGCGGCTGTATAGGGTGGGGCCAAAAAAGGGGGAATTTTAGACGAAAAATCGGGCTTTCACCTGGTCAAAAATCTAATCTGCAAGAGGTCTAAAGTATTTACATCATCAGCAATAGACACATCCTACTCAGTTTGGATGTAAAGAGCTAACAAGTGGGCAAGACAAGGCCATAGCTTAGACAGTGGGCAACGGGGGCAAACTCACCGTGAACGCGCTGCCCTTACCTACTTGGCTCTCTACCGCGATTTGCCCGCCCAATTGATCTACCAAGCCTTTCACAATGGCCAAGCCAAGGCCCGTGGACTCCTCGCCGCCGGTGGGCCGGGCCGATAGTTTCTTGAACTTTTTGAACAATTCGGCCTGGTCGGCCTGGGTGATGCCCGGCCCTTGGTCGCTCACCCGCACGTGCAACTGGTCGTTCCCGAGCCACCAGGCCAGTTCTACCCCGCGCTCAGGCGGCGAAAACTTGATGGCGTTCGATAGCAAATTGTTCAGAACGCGCGTAAGCCGGTTAGGGTCGGTAACAAAGCTCGCTTTGGCGTTCTCGGGCGGTAACAAATTGATGGGGATATTCTTGGGCTGGGCCAGGCTTTGGTGAGTATGGAAAATTTGTTCCATGAGCGGGCCAACAGCGATAAGCTGTGGCTGGGCGGGTTGCTTTTGGTTATCTAACTCGCTAATCCACAAGATGTCGCGGATCAAGGCCAGTCCGCCGTCGCTGGCTTTCTCGGCCAGGGCTAGGGCCTCGGCCTGCTCCAGGTTGAGTTCGCCGCTTAGTTGGGCCAGTTGCAGCAGGCCCTTGATCTGGCCAAAGGGCGAACGAAGGTCGTGGGCCACTACGCCGATCAGGCCGGCTTGTTCCTGGTTGAGGCCGGCCAGTTGCTGGTTCAATTGGGCCAGTTCTTGGTTGCGGGCTAGGAGTTCCTGGTTTTTTTGTTCCTCTTGCTGCCGGGTTTGCGCCAATAGCTGGTAGGCCGTTCGCTTGGCCAGATAGCTTCGCAAAAGCAAAACCGAGGCCCCCACTAGGGCCAATACCACCAGCCCGGCCCAAACTAGTTGACGGTTTTTGGCCGCTTGCTCGGCTTGGAGGACCTGGTTGCGGGCACGCTCGGCGGCCAGGTCGTGGCTGGCCTGTAAGTTGGCTAACTTTTTTACAATCTGGTCATTCACTAAACTATCGGCCAGGCCGTACCAAAGCTTGTGGTAGCGCAAAGCGGTTCCTAGGTCGCCCCGCTGCTCGGCCATGAGGTACATCAGTTCGTAACCATCGCGGATCTGTTCCTTGCCCTTGAGCTGCATGGCCGTGGCCAAACTGCTATCGGCCAGGGGTTTGGCCAGGTCCAGTCGGTTGGTTTTGAGGTGCGCCTTGGCTAGTAGCTGCATGGCGGTAGTTTGGCCCACCCGGCTGTCCATCACTTGAAAATACGTCCGCGAAGTCCGCAAGTAATAAATGGCACTGTCGTAACGGCCCAGTTGGAGGTAGCACTTGCCCAAGTTGCGCAGCAGGTTGGCGGTGGTGAGCTTGTCGCCGATTTTGATACTTACGGGATAAGCCTCTTGCAGCAACTGGATAGCGGCGGCATAGTCTTTTTGCTCTAGCTGGAGCGCGGCCAGGTTATTCAAAACCGTACCTATTAGCCTATCGTTGTTATGTTGGCGGCCATAGGCCAATGCCTGCTCAAAAAACGCGATAGCCTCGGGCCAGCGCTCTTCTTTACCCAAAATAATGCCTAGGTTATTGTGGCAGTCGGCCAGCCGGGCCTGGTCGCTCAGGGCTTCAAACAACTTTTGGGCCTCTAGCACTTGCTGATAAGCCAGGGCGTAGTTGCCCACAATCCGGTTAACGGCCCCTTGATACAGCCGGGCCTTGGCTATGCCGGCTTGCCATTGGAGTTGCTCGGCCAATTGGTGGCCCTTCTCCAAATAGACGAAGGCAGTATCGGCCTCGGCCAAGCGGTAGGTCCAGCCTAGGTTGAGCCAGGTATCGGCCAGGAGGGTATCTTGGCGGCTCAGATTGACCAATTGTCTTCGGATACTGTCGCGCACGTGGGCCACGGCCGGGGCGGCCATGGGCAGTGGTGCCCCCCCCTGGCGGGCCGGAGCACCAGGCTGGGCCATTGCCGGGGCAAACCCCAAAAGCCAGATAAAAAAAATAGCGATCCGCACGCGGGGATGATTTCTGTTTAAGAATTAAGAACAACAAAGACTTCTCCAAAAAAAACCTTGCCATTCGCCCTCTTTGAGCGAAAGCGTACCATTTAAGGTTGAAAAGTACATTTTCGCCGCCTGGCCGCTCTTTAGCCTCACCCAAAACCGGGGCCAGGCAGTTTGTAAAAGACAAAACAAAGGCATAAATCCCTAATAATCAACGGAAAATTGACCTAACGGAACCGCTCGTTCGCAATTGTGATGGGGCAGTAGGGCAGCCAAACCTGCCACCGGACAATTGCCAATAAAGCCCATACGTTGTACATTTGGACGTTTAGGACAATGCCCCGTTGGGCTGCCGGAGGTGGCCCGGTGCCCGGCCGGGGTTTAGGCTGGGCAACTTTTTATCTTAACCACGCAACTAAAAATGAGCCATGCTTTGCGGGTAACCGCCCTCGGAGGGTTGCTGTGGCTGGGCACGGGATGTGCCTCGCTGCCCAGCCTGCAAAACTTTGCCAACCAAACCGGGCAAATGGTGAGCACCCTCAACCAAACTTACAAACAAACCGAAACCGCCTTGGCCAACCAGCAACCCGCCAAGGCCCAAAAGTTGCAAACCGCCTGGAAACCTACCGAACAGACGCTGACCGCCCTGGCCGCCTATTCCGATGCCCTGGCGGCCCTTTCGGTGCGGGGTACCAATGGCCAAGCCACCGCCAAAGCCTTTGCCGATAAATTTCAGGACTTGGGCAAGCTAGTGCAAACCATTTACCCGGTGGCGGGCACCAGCCTCACCGAGGTGAGCAAACTGCTGGAAGTAACCGCCCGGCAAATGGTGGCCGTAAAAGTGCAGCGCAGCCTCCACCAAGCCGTGGAGCAAGCCCAGCCCGCCATGCAGGAAATCGTGGCCGTGCTCAACCTCAACCTCAACGACCTGGGCGTGATCGCCAACGAACTGGTGGAGCAAGAACGCGACGCCGTGCGCCTGCAATACGCGCCCGCCCTCACCGTGTACGACAGCAAAACCGCCGAACTGCGGGTGATCACCACCGAGATTGCCGCCCTCAACCGCTTTAAAACCGGCCGCCGCCCGGCCGACTTGGAGGAAACCAAGGTGCCCGCCCAACCCGCCGCCACCCTGAACCGCCGGGTGCAAGACCGGGAAAATGCCCTGTTGGCCCAGCAGAAGGCCGTAGAGGCCACCCGCCAGCAGTTTGAGGGCCAGTTTAAAGAATACCAAACCGCCACCGCCAAGCTGACCGAACGGCAAAACCAACACACCCAGGTAATTGCCCAGAGCCGCAAAACCTTGGCCGCCTGGTTGGAGGCCCACGGCAAAATTGCCGAGGCCGTTTCGCTCAACCAACAAGTGAGCTTGCGCGAACTCGCTTTTACCGTAGAAGCATTGCAGAAGTTGTACGAATTTTACGACCGCAAAAACTAACCCCGCCCATGCAAGAGCCTAAATGGAACGAACTGCAAAGCCTGCGCGACTGGGCGGCTACTTTGCAACAACTGCTCCGCGCCGCCGAGCTGGCCCTGCGCACCAACCAACGCCCCGAGCGTGACCAAGTACGCCGCTGGCTGCAAGAATACGCCCGCCGCTCGCCGTTCCGGTTCCAGGCTACAGCGGTGGGAGCCGCCGCCGCCCTTTCCAACAGCCTCATTGACCAGGCCATCAAGGACATCGAGGCCCGCAGCCTCGACCTGCTGCGGCTCATCGCCTCGCTCAACATTACCACCGGTGAGCTGAAGCGGATGGACCGCCAACTGAACCCCCAGATGAACAAAGTGGCCCTGGGGCTGTCGTACGCCACCAACGCCATCCGTATTTGGCAGGAAGCCCAGCGCGAGTTGCAGGGCCTAGACTCCTCGGCTTTTGCCAAGGTAAAAACCGCCCTGGAGGCCCTGGCCGATCTGCAACAAATGGTCAATCAATTTAAAAAGGATTTTCCGGGTAGGTAATACTAAAATCAAATAGAGATTGTGCATTTCTCATGTTATAAATGATTGATAATCAAATAAAACGATCATTTAATCATGCAATCATTAAGTCATTTTAGTGTGAGCCTACGCGCCCACAAAGGTGGCGCAAAAAGCCTCGAACACCGCCGAGTTGCCCAGCCCCAGCGCATCCCCGATTTCGCGCAACTTAACCATTTCGGTGCGCGAGATGCCCCGGCTGGCCAAAATGCTTTCTTCTTCCCTTAAGAACAGGAGGGCCAGCAATTTGACCAAAAAATAAGGGGCGGTCATGAGGTGGGGGCTTGGGGGCGGACCGCCGGGCAATTGCGCGGCAACGGCCTGGTTGATCAGGGCATAGCAGCCGGCCTCGAACCGGGCAAATTCTTGTACGAACCGGCTCAGCCCGCCCATGAACGGGTCTTTCCGCAGAAAATAATTGCCTTTTGACAGTTGCCGGGCTTTTTTGTTGAGGGCCAGTTCTTCGTACAGGCTAATGCTGCCGTTGGCCAGGGCCATGCCCACAGTGGGGGCCAAAAGCACCAGGGCAAAAAAATCCTCGTCGGCCAAATCGGTGAACCCCCACTCCTGCTTGGCCGCTTGCACCTGGGCCAGCACCGGGCCGGGCGCTAGCAAAAACAAGATTTCTTCGGCGGTGAGCATCATAGCGCGGGCGGCAAATAATTGGCAACAAAGCTAGCGGCCAACTGGCATAAATGTGTTACTTTGCGCCATGCCCGCTGCCCAGCTTTACGATAACCACGGCCGCCCGCTCAGCTACGTGCGGCTGGCCGTTACTGACCGCTGCAACCTGCGCTGTTTTTACTGTATGCCGGAAGAAGGCATCAAATATCTCCCTAAAAACCAATTACTTACTTACGAGGAGATGGAGCGGCTGGTGGGGCTACTGGCCCGGCTGGGCATTAGCAAAGTGCGCATTACCGGCGGCGAGCCGTTTGTGCGCCGCGACCTGGTGCCGTTCCTGTGGCGGCTGCGGGCCTTACCCGGCATCGAGCAGTTGCACCTCACCACCAACGGCCTGCTCACCGCCCCCCTCGTGCCCGAACTGAAGCAACTGGGCGTGGGGGCCGTTAACCTCAGCCTCGACACGCTAGACCGGGAGCGGTTCCATCGCATCACCCGCCGCGACGACCTGCCCAAGGTGATGGCCACCCTGGATGCGTTGCTGGCCCACGACATCCCGGTCAAGCTCAACGCCGTGGTGATGGAGGGCCAAAACACCGAAGACCTTGGCCCCCTGGCCGAACTGGCCCGCCACCAGCCCGTCGAAGTCCGGTTTATCGAGGAGATGCCTTTTAACGGCGAAGGCAGCCATTACCCGGTGCTCACCTGGACGCACCGCGCCATTTTGGCCCGCCTCACCGAACTGTACCCCGGCCTGCACAAAGTGCCCGACCCGGCGTTTTCGACGGCTTACCACTACCAAGTTCCGGGTTTTAAAGGTAAATTGGGGATCATCGCCGCTTACAGCCGCACGTTTTGCGGTACTTGCAACCGCATCCGCATCACGGCCCAGGGCACGCTCAAAACCTGCCTCTACGACCACGGCGTGTTGGACCTGCGCGCCCTGCTGCGGGCCAACGCCAGCGACGAAACCCTGACCGCCGCCCTGCTGCGGGCCTTTGGCAGCCGCCCCAAAGACGGCCACGAGGCCGAACGTGGGCGGCTGGCCCATCCCGTGCAGGAGTCGATGAGCACCATTGGCGGCTAGGCCATGCAAATTTTTCCGGTGGGTGTAACCAACCGCCCCCGCCCGGGCATTATGCGGGCGCCGGGGCACCCAAACGGGCCGCCCAGCGCGCACCCACGCCAAACCCACTTGGTTTATGTTTACCACCAAAGCCCGCCGGGGCGACCGGGAGATCAACGCCAGTTCCATGGCCGACATCGCCTTTCTGCTGCTCATTTTCTTCCTGGTTACCACCACTATTGCCAGCGAGCAGGGCCTGGCCCTCCGCCTGCCGCCCCTGAGCCAAACGCCGCCGTTGCCCATGAACGAGCGTAACGTGCTCAACATTTTGCTCAACTCGCGTAACGAGCTACTGGTGGACGGCCAGCCGATGGCCCTGCCCCAACTTACCAGCGCGGTGAAAGAATTTGTGCTCAATCCTCTGCAAGTCAGCTATTTGGCCGAAAGCCCAAGCCGGGCGGTGGTGTCGCTCAAAGCCGACCGGGGCACCCAGTACGCGGCCTACATTGCCGTGCTGGACGCAGTGAAACAGACCTACCACGAACTGCGGGCCGCCGACCTGGGCATCTCGCTGGCCGACTACCAGAAAACCTACCTGCTGCGCCCGGAAAAACTTTCGCCCCAGCAACAAAAAATCTTAGAGCAACTGCAAGCCCGCTTGCCCATGCAACTTTCCGAAGCCGAACCTAGCCAAGGCGGCCAGTAACGGGCCGGGTAATTTTTTGGCCCAAGTGGCGCAACTTTGCCCAGTTACCACCCGGCCCCGCCGCTTTGAAACCACTCACCGACCTCCAGACCCTTTACGCAGAACAAGTGGCCCCCCAGTTGGCCGCCCTGGCCGCCACGCGCGAGCAGGCCCGCCGCCAGCGTAGGCGGTGGCTGGGGGTGTTCACCGGCTTGCTATTGGCCTTGGTGGTCGTTACTTGGACGTTTGGGCTGGGCGTGGTGTGGTTTGTACTGTTGGCGGCCCCCGCCGTAGCCGCGCTCATTTACCTCACCGTGGCCCAGTACAAGGTGGACGAAGTTGTGCCCGCTCAAGTTAACCAACTGATTAGCAACGCCCTAGTCCCCAATTTGTATAAGGAGTGCCAGTACGCCGCCAATTTGCCCGTGGGTTACCGGTATTTTCAGGAGAGCGGCTTGTTTTTGCACCTGCCCCAAAACTACTCGGGCCGCCATTTGCTCAAAGGTAAAAATGCCGATGTGCCGTTCATTTGCTCGGAGTTAGTGGCCTCGTTCACCAACGGCGAAACCGCCCAAAACCCACCGGAAGAGGTCATTTTTGAGGGCCTGTTTTACGTGAGCGGGTTCCGGGGCCAGTTTGCCGCGCCCGTGGTAGTGCTGGCCAACAACGCCCCGCAGCGGCTGGGCACCCTGGGCAAGCTACTCAACGCCTACGATCCCTACCGGCCCCCGTTTGTACCTTATCTGCGCGGCCAGTTTGCCGATCAATTTGCGGTTTACAGCCCCGACGCGGTGGAAGTGCGCCGGGTACTGGACGCTACCACCCAGCAACTGCTGCTCGATTTTGAGCAAACTACCGGGCGCGAGGTGTCGGTGTCGTTTATCGATAAACGCATTTGCTTGGCCATTGAAGGGCCGCTGCTGGCCATTACGCCCAACGAGGCCCTGGACGGGGCCACCTATTGGCAGCAGTACTACGCCACTTTTGCGTTTGCGGCCAGTTTTTGCCTGGCCGTGAACCAGCGGCTGGCCCCCGTAAAAAATGAGTTGATCTGGGACCTCTAGTTCCCCACCCTGGCAGAGGCTCCAAGCCCTGCCAGCGGTTTCGCATCCGCCGCAACCAATTTCCCCCTGGCCTTGGCTTTTTATTAGGCGTGCGCTAATTTTGCCTCCCGTTTAACCCGGCAGCGTCGTACAACGGATAGTATATGAGCCTCCGGAGCTCAGGATCCAGGTTCGATTCCTGGCGCGGCCACTTGGTTTTCACCCTGCTTTTGCATCAAAGGCAGGGTTGTTTTTTACCTTCGGCCCTCGGGCCTTTACTCCCCACCCCGCCATGATTTTGAGCGACGCCGAGATTACCAAGTACCGTGAAAACGGCCAGATCGTGATTGAACCTTTCCGGGCCGAGTGCCTGGGCACTAACTCCTACGACGTCCACTTAGGCCCCTGGCTGGGCACGTACCGCAACGAGGTGCTGGATGCCCGCCAGCACAACCAACTGGACATTTTCCCTATCCCGCCCGAGGGCATCATCCTGGAGCCGGGGCGGCTGTACCTGGGCGTAACCGAAGAGTACACCGAAACCCACGCCCATGTGCCGTTTTTGGAGGGCAAGTCGAGCGTGGGGCGGCTGGGCATCGACATCCACGCCACGGCGGGCAAAGGCGACGTGGGCTTTTGCAACCACTGGACGTTGGAAATCTCCGTGTCGCAGCGGGTGCGCGTGTACGCAGGCATGCCCGTGGGCCAGCTCATTTATTTCGTTATCCAAGGCTCCATCCAAAATTACTACCACCGCAAGCCCTCGGCCAAGTACAACCAGCGCAGCGACAAGCCCGTGGAGTCAATGATGTGGAAAAACAAGTTTTAAGACGAGTAATTCGGCTCCTAAAGCCCCCGCTCGCCAAATTCCTTTTTAGTGTTCCCGGCTTTCGGCGATGCGCAAGTGGCCGCTAACCTCACTGGCCCGTTCGGCGGGCACTCGCTCGCGTTGAGGCCCGCCCTGGAGCAAGCCGCTGGCCCTTCAACATTTTTTAACGCCCCGTTTTAGCAAAAAGGCGTTGAAAAGCCGCCGCTTACCGCCCAACCTGGCCCGCCGGGCCGCCAAACCAACGTTTAATCGCTCAATCGGCAAATTTTTTGCATTGGGTATTCGTTGTTAGAGCAAGTCAATACGTTTAACTAACTTCGTTTACCCTTTACAATGCCCCTCTGCGCCCCATGAAGCGTTTTCTTGCCATCTTGACCCTTAGTTTGGGTTGGGTGAGCTTTATAAAAGCCCAAAATTTTACCCACTACGGCACCGCCCAAGGCTTGCCCGCCGCCAAAGTGCGCTGCCTGGCCGCCGATGCGGAACAAAACGTGTGGGCCGGTACCGAGCGGGGCCTGGCCAAGTTCACCTCCTCCGATTCGACTTGGCGGGTGTTTGCCGCCCCCGAATTGGCCCAGATCAGTGCCCTGGCCGTGGACCGCACCGGGCAAGTATGGGTGGGCACCTTCCACCAAGGGATTAAATTAGTGCAGGTGGCCAGCAACGGCCAAGTACTCGCCCAAGTGGAAATGCCCAACTTCCAAAACGACAAAGACCTGTTTATCAACGGCATCGCGATTGATAAAAAAGGCAACAAGTGGTTGGCTACCGCCGAGGGCGGGGTGTGGATGATCGACGAGGCTGGGAAATGGTCTAACTTCGGCATGGAAAACCAGCCGCGCGTGTTCATGACCAACACCATCCTCAGCATTGCCGTGGACGAGGACGACGTGAAGTGGATCGGGACGGACGAGGGCCTGCTGAGCACCGCCGACGGCCAAAACTGGGACACCTACGAACTGGCCGGGGCCATCAACGCCGTTACGGCCGACGGCAAAAGCCAAGTGTGCGTGTCGGTACTGGACCGCAAAGGCCGCACCTCGCTTTATTGTAACCGCGAACTGTTTAAGAACACCAACAAGGCCCAGGTTTTTGTTATTAAAGACATTTTGATCCACGAAAATGGTACTGTGTGGGCCGCGGGCACCGGGTTGGGCCAATACGTGAAAAACAGCCGCCAGACTTTCGACATCGACAACTCGGGCCTTGATAGCAACTTAGCTACCAGTTTGGCCAGCACCACGTTCAAAGGCGAGCGGTTTGTGTGGATCGGGACAGAGGACAAGGGCGTGTACCGCCTCGATTTCCGGGCCAAGCAGGCCAAACCCGCCGAGCCGGAAGCGGAACCCGTGCTGGCGCAAGTGGAACCAGCCCCCGCGCCTGAGCCCGAACCAGTGGTGGCCCGGGTGGATACCAAACCCGTGGAAAACAAGTCGGCCCCGGCGGCGGTCAATGTGCCCATCCGCGCCGATGTGAAGCCCAAAAAGGCCGAAGTGGTGGCCGTGCCCCAGCCCGAGCCGGAACCCGAGGTAAAGCCCGTGGCCAAAGAAGAAGTGGTGATCAATAACCAAAAAGTGAAGAAGGGTGAAACGATCAACCTCGAGAAAATCACCTTTGTAAAGGGTAGCGACCGCCTCACCGACTACATCGGGGCCGACGTGCTGGTGAAATTCATGGTCGAGAACCCCAACGTGAGCATCGAGCTAGCGGGCCATGCCGACAAAAACCCCGAGCCGGGGCATCCTGAGTACCAACGCATTAGCACCTACCACCTGGACTTGTCGCGCCGCCGGGTGGAAACCGTAGTCAATTACCTGGTGAAGAAAGGCGTTGACCCCGCCCGCATTGCCACCCAGGCTTACGGCGGCGACCGGCCCATTGTAAACGGAGCCTCGCCCAAAAATATGCGGGTAGAATTAAAGATATTGAATATCAATTAGTTAATTCATATCAACCTCGGCCCGGCGGCTTTAGGTCGTCGGGCTTTTTTATGGGGCGGGGCGGGTCTTCTCACAAAGAATTGGCAACCAAAGGCCGAGTGAGTGATGCTTGGTTCATCACTCGCTCAATTGCTGGAAGGTAATGAGGTAGCCGTCGGGGTCGCGCAGGGTGAACTCGCTGGCCCCGTAAAAAGTGGTTTCAAGGGGCTTTACCACCTCGGTGCCTTTGCGCAGTTGGGCAAACAAGGTGGCCGCGTCGTCCACCTTCAAAATCAGGTTGAGGTTGGGGCCGGGCCGGGCCGGGTTTTTCAGTTGCGGGAAATCCTCCTTCAATTTCTGCTCCGTTTGCAGGGCCAGGGTGGCCCCGCCCGCCTTGAGCAAGGCATAGTTCATGGTGCCGCGTTCCCGCATTTTTTGCAGCACCTCGAACCCAAGCCGCTCCTGGTAAAATTTGAGGGACTTTTCCACGTTGCGCACCGTGAGGCGCAACCCCAAACTTTGATACTGAGGCGGCTGGGTGGTAGGTTCCAAACTCGCAAAAGCCGTGATCGTGAATAATGCCAACGTGCTAAATATCAGCCATTTAATCTGCCCGCGCTGCTTCGTGGCCATTGTAGGTGGTGTTAAAAACTCAAAAATCGCTTCTTGGCTAGGCCCTGATGGTCTAATTTAGCCTCGCTTTAACCAAATCGCCATTCAAGATTATGCAAAAACAAAGCAAAAGCATTTTTAACATTGCGGCAATGCTGGGGTTGATTTTTGTGTGGGCCGCCTTGCCCGCGCAAGCGCAAGACAAGAAGCCCGCCGCCAGCCCAGCCGCCAAAGTGACCCAAACGGTCGGCTCGGCCAAAATCAACATCGATTACAGCCGCCCCTCGGTAAAAGGCCGGAAGGTTTGGGGTGAACTAGTGCCCATGGGCGAAGTTTGGCGCACCGGGGCCAACGCCGCCACTGTGTTCGAGACCGACAAGCCCGTGATGATCCAGGGCAAGGAACTGCCCGCCGGCAAGTACGCGCTGTTCACCATCCCTGGCGAAAAGGAATGGACGATTATCTTCAATTCCGACGCGGGCCAGTGGGGTGCCTACAAGTACGAAAAAGGCAAAGACGTGCTGCGCGTAACGGCCAAACCGGAAAAAGCCGCCGCCATGACCGAAATGCTCACCATCGAGCTGGCCGCCGACGGCAAAGCCGCCATCATCTGGGAAAACGTGAAAGTGCCCTTCATGGTAAAGGCAAAATAAGCGGAGGTTCCCCGCAATCCTGATTTTTATTGACCTTTGCGCTCAAGCAAAGGTTTTTTTGTGCCTAACCACTATTTCTACCTTGGAAATTCAGCTTCTGATTTACCAATCTTTCAAAATCATTATTTTAGGTTAAGATGAAAAAATTCGGTTTGCTAGCCGCTTGCCTGGGCCTCGCCCTGGCCACCCAAGCCCAGGTGGCCCCGCCGCCCACCAAGCCTGGCCCCAACCACGCCCAAGGGCTGCCCGTGGTGCGCGCCCAAGCCCTCAGCCCCGGCGAGCGGTATGTGAGTTGGCAAAAACCCAAGCCGGAAGAAGACGAACCCGATTGCTGGATACTCTGTGAGTGTAGTGATACGCCCCAAACGGCGGGGGCCACCAGCACTTTGGCCGCCCAGGGCAAAAATAATTACAGTGCTTCCCGCCTCCTCGACGACGACCCTACCACCGCCTGGGTCGAGGGTCGCCCCGACCACGGAGTGGGGGTGTCAATCGTGCTTACGATGAGCAGCGGGGCGAGCTTAGGGTTGGGCTGGCGGTTTTTGAACGGCTACCAAAAAAATCCGAGTACTTGGGAGGACAACTCCCGGATTAAAACCCTGAAAATGCTGGTGAACAACCAGCCTATTTGCACCATCGAGCTATTGGACATCATGGGCGAACAGTCAGTCAGGTTGAATCAACTGATCAATACCGAGCATTACCTAGACAAAGAGTGTATCGTTACCTTTGTTATTGAAGAAGTGTACCCCGGCCGCAAGTATAAGGACACCGCCCTTTCCGCCATTTATTTGGCTGGTTGCTAACTTTAGTAACATTGTACAATCGCTAATTTTTCCCTTGAACGGTGCTTTGGCCAGTCCTTATCTGCCAACTGATTTTGCGTTTGGTGAATAAATTTTTGGAACAAAAGTTCTTTATAATCAATTAGTTGCGTTGTAGGACAATCCATCCTATTTTTGTTCACACTTACAAACCTTTGTTTAATTTTCCCCAGCCCAAAATGGCGCGCAGCAAAGAATTCGAGGAAATTGAAGTACTGGACAAAGCCGTTGACCTCTTTTGGGACCAAGGCTTCAACGCCACGTCCATCCAAGAAGTGGTAGAGCACTTAGGCATCAGCCGTTCCAGTTTGTACGACACCTTTGGCGACAAACGTACCCTGTTCATCAAAGCCCTGGAGCGCTACCGGGTCAAGGTGGCCCAGGGCATCATCGACCGGCTAAACGCGGCCCAGGAAGTACTGCCCGTGGTGCAGTCCATCCTGTTTGCGGCCGAAGCCCCAGAAGAGCTGGCCCACGTGGGCTGCTTCGTGGTGAACGCTTCCACCGAGCTGGCCCCCCACGATGCCGAAGTTTACCAACTGGTTACCCAAACCCGCCTTGATATCGAGGCGGCGTTGGCCCGGGCGGTAGAGCGCGGCCAAGCCAGCGGCGAAGTGAGCCGCCAGCACCCGGCCAAAGCAACGGCAGGGCTACTCTACACCACCCTCATGGGCCTGCGGGTAGCCGACCGGGGCCGCTACGGTGCCCCGGCCCAGGCTGAAGTGGTGAATTTGCTCGTGGCCATGTTGCGGGCTTAACCGGGGCTTTTCTCAAAAAATGGGGTAATTCGCCTAGTTAGCTTGGTGGGCCGCTCCTGGCCGGAAGGGCCACCCCGCGCGGCCATTGCAGCGGCTGCTCCCTTGATTTGTTTCTGGCAGAACGGGGCCGCCTGGCTACCTTTTAACGCCTTTCTAGCCGCTTACCTTCCCCTGGCACGACTTGATGATTGCATAGGCAAATGGCTATTGCCGTTGATTATCAATTATTTAGTTGGTAGAAGATATTGACTCTACCATTCACCCGGCCTCTTCTGCGGGCTGCCACCAACATTTTTCCAAGGTACTTGGTAATACAAGGTAACTTTTTTAGTTTTGTTCCGTTCAAATAACTTATATAGAAACTTAGACTTTATGCTAGCCACACCGCACGACCGGGAGGGCCGTCGGCCCCCTTTTCCCGGCCGCCCGTGCCACCTGACTTGGACGGGCCGCCCCTGTTGCCCACCCCTAACCCCGCCACGGTAATGAACCTCGAGAACACGCAGGTGCAAATGCGCAAGGGTGTGCTGGAATTTTGCATCCTCAGCATCATTGCCCGCGGCGAAGTGTATGCCTCCGACATGCTGGCCGAGCTTACCGGGGCCAGAATTATGGTGGTGGAAGGCACGCTTTACCCGCTATTGACCCGGCTGCGCAAGGCGGGCCTGGTCGATTACAAATGGATCGAATCGGCTTTTGGGCCGCCCCGCAAGTACTACACGCTCACGCCCGAGGGTGAGCGGTTTTTGCAAGGTTTGCGCCAAACCTGGGACGAGCTTATCACTTCCACCCACGCCATTGTAAAGCCCTAAGCCTCTCGCCCACAAGATATTACACCATGAAAAAGAATATAAGCATCAACATAAGCGGCATTATTTTCCATATCGAGGAAGACGGCTACGACAAACTCAAACATTACCTGGCCAGTATTGCCCGCTACTTTTCCAACTACGAAGACAGCACCGAGATCATCGCCGATATCGAGAGCCGGATCGCCGAGCTGTTTTTGGCCCGCCTGGGCGACCACAAGCAGGTGATCACCCTCGAGGATGTGGACGACCTGATGACCACCATGGGCACCGTGGCCGACTTTGAAGCCGCCGAGGAACAGTACACCGACTCAACGACCGCCCACCAAACCGCCTACGGCAGCAGCAGTTCCACGGGTTACTCCTCTACGGGCACGGGGTTCGCCGAAACCGAGGCCCCGCCCACCGACGAGCGGAAGCCCCGGAAATTGTACCGCGACCTGGACCGGAAAATTTTGGGCGGGGTGGCTGCGGGCCTGGCCCATTACTTTAGCATCGACCCGCTGTGGGTCCGGTTATTGTTCCTCGCCACATTTTTTGACGTGTTTTACGTGGTATCGGTAAGCGGGGTGGCCGTGGTGGCCTACATTGTGCTCTGGGCCATTACCCCCGGCAGCCACCACCTGGGCGAGGGCAGCCAATATAAACGCCTCTACCGCGACCCAGAAGGCCGGGTGCTGGGCGGCGTGGGGGCCGGGCTGGCCGCTTATTTCGGCATCGATGTTACTTTGGTGCGCCTGCTGTTCATTTTGGGCATCTTCTTGGGCGGCTCGGGCATTATCGTGTACCTGATTTTGTGGTTCATCGCCCCGGAGGCCAAAACCCTCACCGACCGGATGCAAATGGAAGGCGAGCCGGTTACGCTGTCCAACATCGAGAAAAAGATCAAACAGGGCCTCAACCTGGACCAAGACGAGGAGGAAAACCTGCTCACCAAAATTTTGCTGTTCCCCTTCCGGCTCCTGGCCATGCTGCTCGACAGCCTGGGCGGCCCGGCCGGCACGGTGGGCCATTTCTTGGGCCAGGTGCTCCGGGTGGTATCGGGCTTGGGCATGTTGCTATTGGGGGCCTTGGTAGTGGTGGCCTTGTTCATTGTCGGGGCCGCGTTGTTCGGCATCACATTCGCGCCCGCTCAGGTGCGAATGGGCGGGATACCCATGGAAGTAGTGCGCAATAGCTATCCGCTGCCGGGCTTAATAGCGAGCATGCTGGTGGTGGGCGTGCCGTTTTTGGTGCTCAGCGCGGCCGGGGCCTCCCAATTGGTGCGCCGCCGCATTATGAGCCGCACTTTTGCCCTCACCGTTTTTGGCCTGTGGCTATTGGGGCTGGTGGGGGTGGCCTTTACCTTGCCCAACTTTTTGCGGAGCTTCAACACCGAAGCCGACCTGCGCACCGAAGAGCTGATCGCAATGCCCGACTCGCTGCTCACCCTGGGCCTGGACGCTAACGCCAACCACCTCGAGAACGATTTTACCGAACTTACCGTGCGGGGTTACGAGGGCCAGCAATTGAAACTGGTGCGCATTATCCAGGCCCACGGCCAAACCCGGGAAGATGCCATCCAAAACGCCCAAATGATTGATTATCAATTTATAAAACCTGAAAAAAAACCTCTTTTGGCCTTTGCGCCGGGTTTCGTGTTTAAGCCCCAAGCCAAGTTTAGGGTCCAACATCTGAAACTAGAGCTCTACGTGCCCTACGGCAAACCGTTTGTGATGCAGCCAGATTTGGCGGACATCTTGCGCGGCACGCTGTTCCCGTTCGGGTACAGTGCCCGCGACCTGGGCGACTCCGTGCGCTGGGTGTACAACGAAAAAGGGCTGACTTGCCTCAACTGCCAAACCGCCCAAACCGAACGCGGCCGCACCTTCGACCGCGACCAGATGCAGGGCTTCGTAAAAGAATTTAAGGACTTCAAAGACTTTAACCGCCTCAGTATCAGCCGCAATTTCGAGGTGGAAATCCGCCGGGGCGACCAGTTCGAGATCGTGCTCGAGGGCGAAAAATCGGACGTGGTGAAGGTGGACGTTACCCAAGAAGGCTCCGAACTGCGCATCACCCACCAGGGCCGCGGCTTGGTGGGCAACGAACTACGGCTGTACATCGCCCTGCCGGAGTTGGCCGCCCTGGCCGCCGATGGTTCCAGCAGTTTGAGCGTGGAAGGCTTCAAAGGCCCCAAAATGGAGGTGGCCCTCTCCGGCAACATCGACCTGGATGCCGACCTGGAAACCGACGACCTGACCGTGGCCATGGACGGCGACTGTAGCCTAGACCTGCGCGGGCGGGGGCAAAAGCTCACCGCCGTGCTCAGCGGCGACTCCGACCTGGCCGCCTTTGAGTTTGAGGCCGACGACCTCACCGTTACGGCCAAGGGGAGCAGCCAAGCCCAGGTGCTGGCCCGCCGCCAGATCACGGTGGCCTCCACCGGCGACAGCCAAGTTACCTACAAAGGCCGCCCCAAAGTGGTGAACGGGGCGGGCAATTTCCAAGCCGACGAAGAGTAACCCTGGCAAAACGCCACCCCCAGCCCGGCCTGCTTTGGCGCAAGCCGGGCTGGGGTTAGTGCTGATACCATAATAGCCAAGTGATTATTCATTTGATTATCAAATATTTAACCAATAACTTTACAATAAGGTTACTCTACCTTAAAATCAAGAGCGGCCCTGTTCCAGGCCCCGAAACCCTACCAGTGGGCATTTCCCCTCTTGAGAGGGGCCAGGGGTGTGTCTTTCGCCCCTGTGAGGGGTGGAGGTCGAGCGTTCACTGGCCACCAGGGCGGGCACAAGGCCCTCCCCTACTTTTTGGGACATTTTAGGCTAGATCAAAAGCCACTCCGTAAGGCCCCGAAACCCTACCAGTGGGCATTTCCCCTCTTGAGAGGGGCCAGGGGTGTGTCTTTCGCCCCTGTGAGGGGTGGAGGACGCTTTTGTTCACCCCCCAAAGCAACTTTTTTGCCCGTACCTCGGTATTTGGTTAAACAAAACGTCGGTGTTGGCGTTGCTTTTTCACTTAACTTGTTTGTTACCATGTTGACACGCCTTGCTTTTATCGTTGGGTTGACCCTGGCCGCCGCCCCGGCCCGCGCCCAGGTGTATATGTTGCAAAACGCCCAGGTGAGTTTCTATTCCGATGCGCCGCTGGAAGACATCACGGCCGTGTGCCAAGGAGCCGTCGGGGCCATCGATTTGAGCGGGCGCAGTTTCCTGTTCCGGGTGCCCATTAAACAGTTTCAGTTTCCTAACTCGCTGATGCAAGAGCATTTCAACGAAAATTACCTGGAAAGCGAAAAATACCCCAACGGCACGTTCAAAGGCAAAATCGAGGGCCCTTTTGATTTGAAAAAAGACGGCGAATATGCCGTTACGGCCGTGGGTGAGCTCAACATCCACGGGGTGGCGCACCAACGCAGCCTCCCGGCCACCTTGGTGGTCAAAAACGGGCAGCCTAGCCTGCGGGCCAAGTTCATGGTCAAGTTGGCCGACCACAAAATCGACATCCCCAAAGTGGTGTTCCAAAAAATCGCCGAAGAGGTGGAAGTTACCATCAGTAGCGAGTTAAAACTCAACACGCCCAAGTAGATAAAACTGGCCAGCCGCAAGCCTTGACCGCCCGGCCCGCCCGGTTTTTTGCATTTGGCCAATAGTTTGCCTTAATTTGGCCAATCGCCTTGGGGCAAAGGCGGGCCTACCCGATGACGAAAATCCGCAAAATCGAGGTTACCAACGGGGTATTTTGGCTGGAGATTGAGGCGGCCAACCTACGGATGCTTTGCGGCTGCCCGGCCGACGTGGTGAAGCACCTGCGCAAGCGCGGGCTAATCACCGACACGGAAACCGGGGGCGTGGCCCACCAAACGGGCCCCAACGCCGTCTTGCTCTCCGACGTGCTGGTCCAACACGGCCAGTTTTCCAATTTGACCGAGTTCCCGGTGATGCAAATGCGGTATTTGCAAGGCATGGCCCTGCCCGGGCACCCGCAAAACACTGGGCGCAAGCCTTTGCTCATTGGAGCGGCCGGGCAATTGGCCGCCCAGTTGGCCTACTTGCACCGGGGCCTCTACGGCCTGCTAAGCCCCGCTGAACTGTTGGCCGCCGGGCTGGATGCTAACACCGCCCAGGCGCATTGGCTGTTGAAAGAACAGTTTGCTTACGGGGCCTTGCGCCAACCCGAGGAGCTGGTAGATTGCCTGGCCCTAGCGGAAGCCCCCGTGGCGGCGGCCCCGGGCGTGCTCATTGCCCGCAAGTCGGTTAACGTGTTCGTGATCAGCTACCAAGGCGAGCACACCGAGGTCGACCTGAACCTACCTCCCGGCCAGCTCTATCCGCCGCCGTACCCACTGGGCCACCACTGGGTGCGCCGCGAATACTTTGCCGTGGCCCACGCGGGCGAGGGCGATGGCTGGGACGTAACCCGTCCCTGCATGGGCAGCGTGCTGTTGTTCCAGGGCAAGGTGTATTTGGTGGATGCCGGGCCTAACATTCTGGCCAATTTGAACGCCCTGGGCATCAGCTTGAACGAGGTGGAAGGCGTTTTCCACACCCACGCGCACGACGACCATTTTGCGGGCCTGGCCACCCTGGCCCGCGCCGACCACCCACTCAAGTATTATGCTACCCCGCTGGTCCGGCTGGCCGTTACCAAAAAGTTCTGCGCCTTAATGGGAGTGCCCGAAACCTATTTTTCATTCTGCTTTGAGGTCCACAACCTGCGGTTTAACGAGTGGAACCCGGTAAACGGCCTGGAGGTGTACCCGGCGTTTTCGCCCCACCCGGTCGAGACCAACGTGTTCCAATTTAGGGTGCCCTGGCAAGGGGGCTACCCAACCTACGCCCACCTGGCCGACATCGCCTCGCTGGGGCTGCTGGACCGGATGGGCCAAACCCTGGCTACCTTGGGCGGCCCCGCCGCCGAGCAAGCCCAGCGGTTACTCCAACAAGCGCGCGAGCATTACTTGTTGCCCGCCCAACTGAAGAAAATCGACGCGGGCGGCGGGCTGATCCACGGCCAGGCCGAAGACTTCGCCACCGACCCGTCCGGCAAGTTGCTGCTGGCCCACCTGAGCGGTGCCCCCACCGCCCGCCAGTTGGAGATTGGGGCCGTGGCCGACTTTGGCCAGGTGGACGTACTGATCCCCAGCGGGCACGACTACTTGCTGGATCAGGCGCGGCACCACCTCCAATTTTACTTTGCGGCGGCCCCGGCCCCCGAAATCGAGCAACTGCTCAACTACCCACTGCGCCAATACCCCGCTGGCTCGGTGCTATTAAAAAAAGCCACCGAGGTACGCCATGTGTACCTGATCCTTACCGGGGCGGTGGAGTGCGCCGCCCCCATGCCCCCCGAGCGGCTACCCGCTGGGTCGTTTCTAGGGTTGGGCGCGGGCTTTACCGGCCGCCCGGCGGCGCAAACCTACCGGGCGGCCTGCCACCTGACCGCCTTGGAAATCCCGGTGGCGGCCTACCAAGCCTTTGTGGCCCGCCACCACCTGGCCCCCGAGCTATTGCGGATAGAAGAGCACATCCATTTTTTAGAAAGCACCTGGCTGTTTGGTCAAGTGGTCTCGTTCCCCGGGTTGGCCCGGTTGGCCCAGCGGATGAGCAAACTACCGCTTTCGCCCCGTGAGCACATTCAACTGTACCAAACCGGGGCCGGGGCCGCCGATAGCCGCTACCTGTACTTGGTGGCCAGCGGGCAGGCCACGTTCAGGATCAACGAAACCCCGGTTGCCCAACTGGGCCGGGGCGAGTTTTTTGGCGGCGACACCGCGTTGCTGGGCGAAGGGTTGGCCCGCCAGGTACGCTCGGCCGGGGCTACCGGCGGGGCCAACGGGGCCATGCTCCACGCCCTGCCTTTGGCCCTGGTTTTGGATATCCCCATGGTGCACTGGAAAATGCTGGAAACCTTTAGTCATTTAGTCATTTAGTCATTTAGTCATTTAGTCATTTAGTCATTTAGTCATTTAGTCATTTAGTCATTTAGTCATTTAGTCATTTAGTCATTTAAATTTTTTTTTTTAATCCATCTCCTCGCCTTCATGAACGTTCGAATCAAATTTTTGGGTGCCACCCAAACCGTTACGGGATCCAAATACATCCTCGATGTCGACGACTACCGGATCATGGTCGACTGTGGGCTTTTTCAGGGGCTTAAAGAATTGCGGGTGCGCAACTGGCAGTCTTTCCCAGTCGCAGCTAGCAGCATTGACGTGGTGCTGGTTACCCACGCCCACATCGACCACGTGGGCTACCTGCCCCGGCTTTGTAAAGATGGTTTCGCGGGCAAAATCTACTGCTCGGAGGCCTCGGCCGACCTGATCCCCATGATGCTGGCCGACTCGGCCAAGCTGCAAGAGGAAGAGGCCGAGTGGGCCGCCCGCAAAGGCTACTCCAAGCACGACAAGCCCCAGCCGCTCTACACCGTACAAGACGCCGCCCGCGTTACCCCGTTGCTGCACCCCGTGGCCATGGACGAACCTTTTGCCCTCCTACCCAACGTGCTGTTTACCTTGCGCGATGCCGGCCATTTGTTGGGGGCGGCCATTATCGAACTCGAGCTTTTAGGCGAGCGGATGCGCAAGAAAATCACCTTCTCCGGCGATTTGGGCATCCAGCACGACCCCCTGCTATACCCGCCCACGCCGATATCCAACACCGACGTGCTGCTCATCGAGGCCACCTACGGCGACCGCGACCGGCCCGAGATCGATGCCAAGGAAACCTTTGCCCAAGCCGTGGAAGAGGCCCTCGACCGGGGCGGCTGCCTCATCATCCCGGCCTTTGCGGTGGGCCGCACCCAAACCTTGCTCCATTACTTAAAGGAGCTTTTTCTGGAAAAACGGCTCAAACCCTGCCCCGTTTATGTGGACAGCCCCATGGCCATCAAGGCTACCCGCCTCTACGAGCGGCACTTGGATATTTACCGCCACCACGACGCGCCGTTCTCCCAGCACGGGTTTTTCGAGTTCCCCAACCTCCAATTTTGCAGCGACCAAGAAGAATCGATGCGCATCAACGGGGTCAAGTCCGGGGCCATCATCATCTCGGCGGGCGGCATGATGTCGGGCGGGCGCATCCTGCACCACCTGTTTAACCGCCTGCCCCGTCCGCAAGACACCGTGCTCATCGTGGGCCACCAAGGCGAGGGCACCCGCGGCCGCGACTTGCTCGAGGGCCACGACCACATCAAAATTTTCGGCGAGTCCGTGCCAGTGCGCTGCCAGGTCAAAGCCATCGACGGCATGTCGGCCCACGCCGACCAAAGCCAACTGCTCGACTGGGCCAAACAGTTTACCGAGCCGCCCAAGCGCACGTTCATCGTCCACGGCGAAAAGGCCAGTGCCCAGGTATTTGGCCAACTGCTAAAAGAGCAACTGGGCTGGAGCACCGTGGTCCCCGAGTACCTGGAGAGTTTTTCCTTGTTCGAGGGGATTTAGG
>JALONO010000335.1 GCA_025454895.1 Bernardetiaceae bacterium | reverse complement strand
GCAATTTTGGCATCGTGCTCGCTGATGTAGGCCCCGTAGCGCATGGCGGCAATGCCCGCGTGGAACAGGGCCAGGGCTGTTTTGCCCAGCACCTTAATATCGGTGCGGGGAGCGGGCTTGGTGTACCCGGCCTCGGCCAGGGCAATGGTGGCCTGCTTGGCATCGGCCAGCACTTGACTACGGTTGAGCGTAATGCCATCGGTGCGGCGCAAGTAGCCCAGGTCGATGCCCTCGTGGGCCGAGGTGGACACTTTGGCCGTGGCAATGTTCATAAAATACTCTTGCAGGCGGTTCAGCTCCACGTCGCCTTTGGCGTAGTTGTCGGAGGCGCGCAGCACCATTTCCTTGGTGCCGCCCCCGGCCGGGATGAGGCCCACGCCCACTTCCACCAAACCAATGTAGGTTTCGGCATGGGCTTGGATATGGTCGGCGTGCAGTTGCAACTCGCAGCCGCCGCCCAGGGCCAGGCCCGAGGGGGCCGTAACCACCGGCACGGCCGAATAGCGCGCCCGCATCATGGTGTTTTGGAACGCCGCGATGGAGAGGTTGATCTCGTCGAACTCTTGGTTGGCGGCGGCCATGAACAGCACGGCCAGGTTGGCCCCCGCCGAAAACTGGGCCGCCTCGTTGCCGATCACCAAACCCCGGAAGTTTTCCTCGGCTTTGGCAATGGCGGTGTTAATGCCCTCGAGCACTTCGGGGCCTAGGCTGTTCATTTTGGTGTGGAACTCGAGGCCCAAAATCCCGTCGCCCAAGTCAAAAAGCGACGTGCCCGCGTTGCCCCACACTTTATTGTTAGGTCTAAAATTATCGAGCAAAATGAGGCCCTCGGTGCCGGGCACGGCCCGGTAGCTTTGGCTGGGGATGTCGTAATACTTGCGCTGGCCGTTTTCCACTTTGTAGAACTGCTCGTGGCCCGCCGCCAGCATGGCATACACCCAGGGGGCGGGTTTTTCGCCAGCGGCCTCCATGTTGGCCACGGTGGCGCGCACGCCCAGCAGGTCCCAGGTCTCGAAGGGGCCAAGTTCCCAGGCAAACCCAGCGGCCACCGCCTGGTCGATCCGGTACAGCTCATCGGCGATTTCGGGGATGCGGAAGCTGCAATATTTGAACAGATCGTAGAAAGTGGCCCGGTAAAACGCTCCGGCTTTGTCGTCGGCGTTCACCAACTTGGGCAGGCGCTGTTTCACATTGTCAATGTCTTTCACGGCCTCCAAACTTTTGAACTTGGGCTTGCTTTGCGGCTCATAGTCAAAGGTTTGCAAGTTGAGGGTGAGGATTTCGCTCTTGCCGTCGGCCCCTTTCACTTTTTTGAAGAAACCCTGCCCGGTTTTGTCGCCCAGCCATTTGCGGGTTTGCAGTTCTTGCACCACGCGGGGCAGTTTAAAAGCGTCGCGGCTCTCGTCGTGGGCCAGGGTGGCGTGCAGGTTGTTGCTCACGTTAATGGTGGTGTCCAGCCCCACCACGTCGCTGGTGCGGAAGGTGGCCGACTTGGCGCGGCCGATCACCGGGCCGGTAAGCGCGTCCACCTCGTCCACGGTGAGGCCGCTGGCTTCCAGCTTGTGCATGGCGGCCATCATGCTGTACACGCCAATGCGGTTGGCGATAAAGGCGGGGGTGTCTTTGCAGAGTACGGTTTCTTTGCCCAAAAAACGGCTGCCGTAGTGCATCAAAAAGTCCACCACGTCGGGCGTGGTTTGCGGCCCGGGGATGATCTCGAGCAGGCGCAGGTAACGCGGCGGGTTAAAAAAGTGCGTGCCGCAAAAGTGGGCCTGAAAATCGGCACTGCGGCCCTGCACCAACAACTGCATGGGGATGCCCGACGTGTTGGAGGTGATCAGGCTGCCCTTTTTGCGGAATTTCTCCACGTTATCGTACACCTGTTTTTTAATATCGAGGCGTTCCACCACGGCTTCCAGCACCCAGTCGCAGTCGGCAATGCCTTTGAGGTCGTCGTCGAAGTTGCCCGTTTTGACCAGGCTGGCCGCTTTAGCGCTAAACACCGGCCCGGGCGAGGCTTTGAGGGTGTTTTGCAACGCCTCGTTCACGATGCGGTTGCGCACGGCCGGGTGCTCGCGGGTGAGGCCCTTGGCCTTTTCGGCCTCGTTAGGCTCGGCGGGCACAATGTCGAGTAGCAATACTTCCACCCCGATGTTGGCAAAATGGAGCGCAATCCGCGAACCCATAATGCCCGAGCCTAGCACGGCTAATTTTTTGATACTGCGGTTTTTCATTGGTCAAGTGTGGTTTATTGGCGGTGGTAATCTTAAAAAGCTAAATGATTGGGTGATGAAACGATGGCATTTGATTGATCATCAATTTTTTACAGAGAAAAAACGGCAATCGGGGTTTAATTTTACTACGTCAGCTTAGTAAGAAAACTTTTTGGGCAGCGGAAACTCCCGCAACCAGGGCAGGCAGGGTTTGTAACTGTGTAAATGCTCCAGCATTTCGTTCACTTCGTCTTCAAATTCCACGTAATAATCGGGGTGGATTTTCGCGAGTTTCTTCATCACAAAATCCGCCTTTTTTACCACGTACTCGGCAAAGGTTTCGGCCCGGCCCGCGTGCTTGTCCAGCATGGGCCGGTGCTTGCTGAACGGGCGGTTTACCAAGGCGATCGTGAGCAGCACCTCGCCGTGCTTGTCTTTCGTGATTTTCACATGGCGGGTAATGTAGCCGTTAAAGTCGCGCATGGCCATCATCAGCCAGCCGGGGGTGTCGAAATACTCGTAGCTGGCCATCTTCTCGATCTCATCGAGCAAGGTTTGCCGCTGTTGCTCGGTGTCGCTGTCGTCTTCGAGCAGTTGGTGATGCAGTTTGGCAACCAGCATTTCGTCTTTGGCCACCAATTTGAGCAGCAGTTTATCTTTTTCTGGCTCGGGCATAGCCAAAATAGCCTTTTTCAACGGGTCTTCTAACTTCGGCATGGCAGTACGGCGGGTTACAGGTGGGCCAGGGCTTCTTCTTTGAGTTCTTCCAAGTGCTCGGTGGGCAGCTTATAGCCTTCCACCACCTCGCTAATGGTCTCGATCACCTCAAAAAAAGCCTCCAATTTTTCCGGGGGCAAGGCCAGCCGCACTTTTTGGTTGAATTCTTTCACCACCTGGCGCGATACCTCGCGCTTGATCTTCCCCTCGTCGGTGAGGCAGATCAGCACTTTGCGCTTGTCCAGCTCGTCGGCTTTGCGGTAAATCAGCCCTTCTTCCTCCATCGTTCTCAAAATCCGGCTCAAACTGCGCGCTTCCATGCCCATGAGCGGAGCGATTTTGGTGGCCGGGGTGCCGTGGTCTTTGTCGATGTTGAGCATCACAAAGCCGGTCTTTCATTCAGTGGTAACGATTGGACAGCCAAAAGTACGGTAAAATATGCTGCTTGCATACTATTTCAAAGATTTTCGCGGGCCGATCAACCTGGCCAAGGGTTTCAGAGCCAACCTGGGCGATCACCTGCCTGAGTTCACGGCATGGTACATCTTAAAACCAAATGGGATTAGGAGCGGGTGCAATTACGAGAAATTGACCGTTAAGTAAAAAATCATGCAATCATGCAATCATGCAATCATGCAATCATGCAATCATGCAATCATGCAATCATGCAATCATTTAGTCATTGGGGCGGGCTTCCACAAATACACCTGGCGGGCAGGCCAGTTGACAAGCAGCTCGTAAGGCCGCAGCACGGCCAGGCCCAAGTGCCCCCGACCGTCGGGCCGGATGCTAAGCGGCACTTGGACAAACCAAAAACCGCCGACTTGG
>JALONO010000334.1 GCA_025454895.1 Bernardetiaceae bacterium | reverse complement strand
TAGAAAATGGTGTAGGCCGAGTCGCGGCGGCGGTCGGTGGGGCCGTAGAGGCTGCCCACCATCGACGAGATATTGGGCTTAAAGAACCCGTTGCCCACGATCATGAGCCCCAGGCCCAAAAACAGAAAAAAGGTGCCCAGCTCGCTCCCGCGCAGGAGGGCCGAGGCAAACAAGGTAAACTGCCCCAGCGACATGCTGATGCCCCCCACGATGATGGAGCGGCGGTTGCCCCAGTACCGGTCGGCCACAAACCCGCCGATGAGCGGCGTGAGGTAAACCAGGCCCACATACCCCCCGTAAAGGTTAGAGGCCAGGGCCTTGTCGTACAGCAGGGCCTTGGTAAGGTACAGGGCCAGCACGGCGCGCATCCCGTAGTAGCTGAAGCGCTCCCACATTTCGCTGGCAAAGAGCAGATAAAGGCCCGCCGGGTGCTTTTCGTTGGCCGCCGGAGCTGAATTTTCGAGGTTTGTCATAGTGGGTTAAGTCTTAATCTTTGTAAAATGAAAGGAAATTAACGTGGAATTAACCGAAGGCTTGGATTTGGTCAATAATTTTGCTAACTTAGCATTGCGGTCGTGTGGTGTGCTCCACAGGGCCGTTTACACGTGCATTTTATAACAAAAAAGCAACTTTACGGGTAAAAACCACGTTAAAAAAATGATTTAGGCCATTTAATCTCCCTAGTGGGCCGTATGAAACAGACTTTACTAACGTTTATTGTTTTCGCTGGCATTTTTTTCCTGACCATAGTAGGTCCGGTGCCGGGCTTTAGTAGCCCGGTAGCCTGGGCACAAACTGCCCCTTTGGCCGATGACGACAAACTCCACGAAGATGCTAACCTGCTGGTTTCCAATATTTATCCCAACCCAGCCACCGACCAAATCACGTTCGATTACCTGTACCACAACCCCCAAATAGTGGCTAAGATCACCATCCGCAACGTACTGGGCGGCGTAGTAGCCGAGTTTCAATTGGACAAAAGTGAACGTACCGTCAGCTTGCCAGTGGCGCATTACGCGGCGGGTATCTATTTTTATACCCTTACCATCGACAACAAGAGCATCGTTACCAAAAAACTGATCATCAAGCGTTGACGCGCCTATTTTTAGCTTCTTTAACGGCACCAGTTGGCACGCGAGCCAACTTTTTGCGTTTTAAGGGGGTAATGTGATCAATCCGGGTTGTCCCGGCCACCTTCATTTTTTAAGCCGATGCCCATTGCCCGCCTATTCCGTGAAAAAGTGTTGGTGCCCATTGCCGGGGCACTGCGCCAGGGGGCCTCGCCCCAAGGTTTGGCTTTGGCCATAGCGGCCGGGGCGGTGCTGGGCGTATTTCCGCTGCTGGGCAGTACCACCTTGCTGTGTGCGGGCGTGAGCTGGGCGTTCCGGCTCAACCCGGTGGCCATCCAGGCGGCCAACTACGCCGTGTACCCGGTGCAACTGGTGGGCGTGGTGCTGTTTTTCCGCTGGGGCGGCCAACTTTTTGGGCTGGCCGACCAGGGCATCACCCCCCAGCGGCTCACCGACTTATTTGCCGAGGGGTTCTTCCACGCTGTCGGTACATTGGGCTTGGCCTTGGTGTACGCCATTTTTACCTGGGCCTTGGCGGCCTTGCCCCTGTTTGCCGGCATTTACTGGCTCAGTTGGCGGCTGCTGGCCCGCCGGGCCGGGCAAAGCTAGCGAACGGCATTTTCGTTGAATTGCAGGTCGGTAATTTCCAAACGGAGCCACGTCCAATCCCCGGCCTCCAGTCGCCAGGTGGCGTTCATTTTGGAGGGCACTTTTATGCCTGCAAACGTGCGATAGTCCTCCACTAACAATACCCATTCGTACCGTTTGGCATTTGGCTGGTTGTCCTTGAAACGCCAAGCGGAAAATTTGACAAAATCGCCCTCGGGGCTGAAGTAAAAAGTACCGCTGCCCTGGGTACCTTGGTAGGTCATGGTGGCCTTGGCCGAGTGGTTGCTCAACTCTTCCCAGGTAATGTAAGGGCTAGCAGCCAACGACGGAAACCAAACCATTTCGCCCAAATAGCGTTGCATAGTCCCTTCGTTGAGTTTTTCGCCCCGCGCATGTACCACGTTGAACAACGAGTTCACTTTGATCAGCATTTCGCCCTGCCCATTTACAAACTTGTCCCGCCCTTGAAAATAGAGCAGTTTATTCATTGGGGCCTCCACCGTCCAGATAAAAGCGGGCACTTCCAATACGCTGTATTGCAAGGCATTAGCCTTCATCCAGTCGGTTTGGTCTGGCTTCATTTTCATTTCTGCTTTTTGGGTCAGTCTTCCGATTTTGATCATCGGCTGGCCCACCATGCCGGAACGACGGAGCCATTGCTGCACCGGTGCGGGCAAGGGGGTAAGGTCGGTTTCGAGCAGTACTTTGGGGGGAAGGATTTTAACGGAATTGACCAACGCCTCGGTTTCGGTTTGCGCCAGTTGCCGGAAATTGGACTGGCCCCAGGCCAGGCTGGAAACGGCCAACACAATCAGGTTGGGAACTGTACCAAACTTGGCATCTTTCCAAAACAAAATGATGAGGATTTGCGAGATGGCTACGGCCAAAAACCCGGCCGCCCAACTGTACTTGACATTAGCCCCGTACAGCCAACCAAAAGCTAGGAAAAATCCGGCAGCCGCCAGCCACCATACGCCTAATGGTTTGGAGATAAAAAGGGTCAACTCCCGCACTTCTCTTAATCCGAAACCTTTGACAAAGCCCAATAGATGGATAAGGCCGTGGACAAAAACGAGTACCAAAAATGCCGTTCTCATATTACCTGCGCGGTTTAGGCGTTTGCGCCCTGCCCGCTTGGGCGTTTGCATTTACCAAAACACTTAACCCCGGCTACGGGGGCGGGCACCCCGCCGCCGGGGCAGCTAAAGATCACGTGCGAAAACCCGTAACCAGGGGCCAGGCGAACAACCAACTACACAAATTTGCCCAACTGGGCCTTCAACTGGCTGGCCGACATGGCCCCGGCGGTGCGCCAAACTACCTGCCCGCCCTTGAAGAGCAACAGCGCGGGGATGCTCTGCACCCGGTATTGCTGGGCCAGTTGCTGGTGGCGGTCCACGTTGATTTTGATCACTTTAAGCCGGTCGCCCAGTTCGGAGGCCACCTTTTGTAGCTCGGGGGCCATCGCCTTGCAGGGGCCACACCAGTCGGCGTAAAAATCGACCAACACCGGCTCGCTAGCCTGGCCAATGAGTTGATTAAAACTCGGTTTCTTGCTCATTTAAAAAAAGTAATAGATTGATTATTGATAAGATGATCAAATGACTGTATGATTAAATGATTGTTCAGCTTGACTATCAATTATTTATATCAACATCAATAAGAAAAATCAATTTGATTTTAGCATCAGGATAACCATAAAAACTGGTTTGGGCCATTGAGATAACAAAACCCCAAACGGAATAATTCCCCCGGCCTTAAAACCGGCTCACGTAGCCGAAGTGGATTTTGGACTGGTTGAGGGCAAACGCTTGTTGGGGAAAAGTGGCCCGCCCCA
>JALONO010000099.1 GCA_025454895.1 Bernardetiaceae bacterium | reverse complement strand
CTTTCTTGATTTGAAGCCACTCACCGCCATATTAGCCGACTGCCCGGTGCTCGCTAACGTGGGGCCGCTGCCCGCCCAGGTGGGCCAGCTCCGGTTCGACTCACGGCTGGTGCAGCCCGGCGACGTGTTTGTGGCGGTGCGCGGCACCCAAACCGACGGCCACCAGCACATCCCCACGGCGGTGGCCCAAGGCGCGGCCCTAGTGGTAGGTGAAACCGCTCCGGCGGGCCTGGCAGTACCCTTTGTGCAAGTGGCCCACTCGGGCCTGGCCCTGGGGCAAATGGCGGCCAATTACTTCGGCCGGCCGGCCACCAAGCTCAAGCTGGTGGGCATTACCGGCACCAACGGCAAAACCACCACGGTAACCCTGTTGCACCGGTTGTTCACCGCGCTGGGCTACCGGGTGGGCCTGCTGTCCACCGTCGAGAACAAGATTGGCCCGGAGGTGCTGGCCTCCACCCACACCACGCCCGACTCGTTGGTTCTCAATGCGTTACTGGCCCAAATGGTGGAGGCAGGTTGTACGCACGCTTTTATGGAGGTCAGCTCGCACGCGCTAGTGCAGGGCCGCGTGGCGGGCGTGAAGTTTACCGGGGCTTTGTTTTCCAACCTCAGCCACGACCACCTGGACTACCACGGCACGTTCGACGAGTACATCCGCGCCAAGAAGCTCTTTTTTGACTGGCTGGACAAAACCGCGTTTGCCCTGGTGAACAAAGACGACAAGCGGGGGATGGTGATGCTCCAAAACACTGCGGCCGCCAAGCACACATTTGCCCTCAAGTCGCCTGCCGATATCAAAGGGAAAGTGCTGGCCAACACTGTGCAAGGGCTGGAAATGGAAGTGGACGGCCACCATGCCTGGTTCCGGCTCATGGGCGAGTTCAACGCTTACAACCTGTTGGGCATTTACGGAGCGGCGGTGCTACTAGGCGAAAACCGGGAGCGGGTGCTCACCGAACTGTCTAAGTTGGACAGTGCCACCGGTCGGTTTGACCGGGTGGTGGCCACCGACGGCACCACCGCCATTGTGGACTACGCCCACACGCCCGACGCGCTGCGCAACGTACTGCAAACCATTGGGCAACTGCGCCGCCCTGGCCAAAAAATTACCACGGTAGTAGGCTGCGGCGGCAACCGCGATGCGGCCAAACGGCCCGTGATGGCCGCCATTGCCTGCGAACTGAGCGATGCGGTCATCCTCACCTCGGATAACCCCCGGCACGAAGACCCGCTGGCCATCTTGGCCGACATGGAACGCGGCGTAACCCCCGAGCAGCGGCCCAAGGTGCAAACCCTGCCCGACCGGCGAGAGGCCATCGCCCGCGCCCTGGCCCTGGCCCAGCCCGGCGATATTGTGCTGGTGGCGGGCAAAGGCCACGAAAATTACCAAGAAATCGCTGGGGTCAAGCACCCCTTTGATGATAAAATGATCATTCAACAATTATGGGAAAGTGAAGGCCATCTGCCAGGTCAGTAGCCCCTAATTCGATAAATCATTGAGATGGGTTTAGGTAAATATTTTGTTCTTATTTTATTGATAAACAATAAGTTGAGTTTATAAAACTATCAATCCATACCGTGTTTTACTACCTGTTTCAATATCTTGACCAAGAGTTCAACTTTCCGGGCGCGGGGCTGTTTCAGTACATCTCGTTCCGGGCAGGGTTGGCGGCTATGCTGTCGCTACTCATTGGCATGACCTTCGGCAAGCAAATCATTCAGTTTTTGCAGAAGAAACAGATTGGGGAAATTGTGCGCGACCTTGGCTTGCAAGGGCAAATTGAGAAGAAGGGCACGCCCACCATGGGCGGGGTGATCATCCTGAGTGGCATTTTGGTCCCGGTGCTGTTGTTTACCCGCGTTACTAACGTGTACGTGGTGCTTCTGCTCATTGTTACCGTCATGACCGGCCTCATCGGGTTTGTGGACGACTACATCAAGGTATTCCTCAAAAACAAGGAGGGCCTCAAAGGGCGATTCAAAATTGTGGGCCAGGTGGTCATGGGCGTGGTGGTAGGCTCAGTGCTGTACTTTAACCAGCACGTGGTAAAGCGCCAGTTTGACCAAACCCCCACCAGCGAAACGGTGGTGCGCCTCATGCGCGAAAGGGCGTATCAAGACGTGAAATCGACCCACACCACCATCCCTTTTGTTAAGAATAATGAACTCGACTATGCCGATTTCTGGCCGTTTGGCCAGTCGAGCCTGTGGGTTTTTTACGTGCTGGTGGTTACGTTCATCATCACCGCCGTGTCGAACGGGGCCAACATCACCGACGGGCTGGACGGCCTGGCTGGGGGCACTTCGGCCATTATTGGCCTCACCCTGGCCGCCTTGGCCTATGTGTCGGGCAACGCCATTATCGCTACCTACCTTAACATCCCCTACATCCCCAACTCGGGCGAGGTTACCATCTTCTGCCTCGCCTTCGTGGGCGCATGCGTGGGGTTTTTGTGGTACAACTCGTACCCCGCCCAGGTGTTTATGGGTGATACCGGTAGCCTGGCCCTGGGCGCGCTCATTGCCACCATTGCCATCATGATCCGCAAGGAGATTTTGCTGCCCGTGCTCTGCGGGGTGTTCCTGGTCGAGAACCTGTCGGTAATGATCCAGGTAGCCTATTTCAAGTACACCCGGCGCAAATACGGCGAAGGTAGGCGGATTTTCCTCATGTCGCCGTTGCACCATCACTACCAAAAAAAGGGTTTGCACGAAGTAAAAATCGTGAACCGGTTTCTGATTGTGCAAGTGCTATTGGCCTTGCTGTGCGTGGTGAGTTTGAAAATTAGATAGATCAGGAATTGATAGAGAAAGACAAATAGATTATTGATTTTAAATACTTGATTAACAGAAAGTTGAAAATTAATTTTCTCAAATTAAGATAAAAATAACCAAAACCAATTGAATAAAAATTTTGCCTAAAGCGATGACGAAAACAATGGTGATCCTTGGTTCGGGCGAAAGTGGTACCGGGGCGGCCGTTTTGGCCCAGGCCCTCGGTTACTCCGTGTTCGTGAGCGACCAGGGGGCCATTGCCGAGGCTTACCAGCAAACGCTGCGGCAACGGGGCATCACTTTTGAGCAAGGCCAGCACACCCTGTCCCAAATTTTGGCGGCCCACGAAGTGGTAAAAAGCCCGGGCATCCCGGAAAAAGCCCCGGTGGTGCAGGCCATCCGGGCGGCGGGCATCCCCATTATTTCCGAAATTGAGTTTGCCGCCCGCCATACCCCGGCCAAGCTGATGGCCATTACTGGCACCAACGGCAAAACCACCACCACTCTGCTCGCCCATCACTTGCTGCAAAGTACTGGCCGCAAGGTAGGGTTGGCGGGCAATGTGGGCCACAGCTTTGCCCAACTGGTGGCCGATGACTTGGCCAGCGGCCAGCCGCACGACTGGTTTGTATTGGAAATCAGCAGTTTTCAGTTGGACGATGCCTACCAGTTTAGGCCCGACGTAGGGGTGCTGCTCAACATCACGCCCGACCATCTGGATCGCTACGGCTACCAAATGGCCAACTACGCGGCGGCGAAAATGCGCCTGATGCAGGCTGCCCGGCCCACCGATGTGCTCATTTACTACGCTGACGACGCGGGGGTAGCCCAGCAAATCGCGGCCCGCTCGCCCGTGATGGACCTCCGCCCCGTGCGCGATGCTTTCTTTGACCTGGCCGGGCAGACCTTGCGCCTACCCGCCGACCCGGCAGGTGAGGTGCTCACCTTTGGCCAGGCCGCCGGGGGCGAGTTGCCACTGCGGGGCAAGCACAATTACATCAACATGAGTGCGGCGATCATGGCGGCCCTGGCGGCCGGGGCCACGGCCCCGCAGGTGGCGGCGGCCCTGCCCACTTTTGTGAACGCCCCCCATCGATTACAGAAGGTTCACGAGCTGAACGGCGTGGCGTTCATCAACGACTCCAAGGCCACCAATGTGGACAGTGCGGCCTATGCCCTGGATGCTTTTGGGGCCCAAAAACTGGTGTGGATTGCCGGGGGCACCGACAAGGGCAACAACTACGACCAGATTAGGGAGGTGGTGGCCCGCAACGTAAAGGCCCTGGTGTGCCTGGGGGCCGACAACGCCAAAATTGCTAGCTACTTTGGCCCGGTGCTGCCCCACGTGGCCGACACCCACAGCATGGCCCAGGCCGTGGCCACCGCCTACGCCCTGGCCCAGCCCGGCGAGGTGGTGCTGCTCTCGCCCGCCTGCGCCAGCTTTGATTTGTTTAAGAATTACGAAGACCGCGGCCGCCAGTTTGAGGCCGAGTGTAAACGATTAGGATGATTGTAAAGATGAAAAGTAGTTTGGAAAGTAATTGATTATCCTTTGTAAAATATTTAAAACCAATTAATTATATACTAAAGAGAAAGTATTGACCTCGATTTTTCATTGAGACATTTCAAAGGGTTGAGCTGATCAAGTAACCATCATTAAATCATTGAATTGACATGCAAATCACCTCCACTTCCCCAACGCCCGGTCGGCTCCGGCTGCTCAGCGGCGATCCGGTCATCTGGGCCGTGGTGCTCATGCTGGCCCTGGTGAGCACACTGGTAGTGTACAGTGCCACGGGCACCCTGGCTTACAAAAACATGGCCGGCGACACGGAGCATTATTTGATCAAGCATACCATGTTGGTGGTGCTGGCCTTTGCGGCCATGTGGCTGTGCAGCCGGGTGGACTACCGGTATTATTCCCGGCTGTCGCGGTTCGCGCTGCTGCTGTCGGTGCCGCTGCTGCTGTTTACCTGGGGCTTTGGCACCACCATCAACGACGCCACCCGCTGGCTCACCATCCCGTACATCAACCAAACTTTCCAACCGTCCGACTTGGCCAAGTTTGCCCTCATTGCCAACGTGGCCAGCATGTTGTCGAAACGCCAGCAGAGCATCCACGATTTTGAGCGCACCTTGGTGCCCATTTTAATGTGGTGCGGGGTCATTTGCGGCCTGATCGCCCTCAGCGACTTTTCCAGTGCGGCCTTGCTGTTTGCCACCTGTATGCTCATTATGTTCATTGGCCGGGTGCCGGGCAAGTACCTGTTGGCCTTGGTGGTAGTAGGTCTCATGGCGGGTTTGGTGGCCCTGTCGGTGGGCGAGCGCGGGGCCACGGTCAAGAGCCGCCTGGCCGTGTACTTCGGCCAGGGCAACGACCCCGAACTGCCTTTCCAAGCCGAGCAGTCGGCCATTGCGGTGGCCACGGGCGGGCTAGTGGGCAAGGGGCCGGGCCAAAGCACCCAGCGCAACTTCTTGCCCAACCCCTACTCCGACTTCATTTTCGCCATTTTGGTGGAAGAGTACGGGCTGGCCGGGGCCTTGCTAGTGCTAGGGTTGTACCTCACGCTGCTGTACCGGGGCATGTTAGCCTCGGCCAATAGCGAGCGGGCTTTTGGCGGCCTGCTTTCGGCCGGGCTGAGTTTTAGCTTGGTGATGCAGGCCCTTACCAACATGGCCGTGGCCGTGGGGTTGGTGCCCATTACCGGGTTGCCCTTGCCGTTGGTGAGCATGGGCGGCACTTCGCTGTTGTTTACGGGCATTACCCTCGGCATTATTTTGAGCGTGAGCCACGGTGAACGTCGCCAGGCTTTCAAACTACCCTGGGCCACGGCTAACCGGGCCAAAACCAAGTAATCGTAAATATTTGATAACTAAACTTTTATAAATTGAAATAAAACCTTGGAACCCAGAAATTTCATCATTAGCGGGGGCGGCACGGGCGGCCACATCTACCCAGCCATTGCCATTGCCGACGAAATTCGGCGGCGGGGGGCGGGGCACCGCGTGCTGTTTGTGGGGGCCGAAGGGAAAATGGAGATGGAAAAAGTGCCGCGCGCGGGCTACGAAATTGTGGGTTTGCCCATGCGCGGGCTGCAACGGCGGTTCACGCTCAGTAACCTGGCCGTCCCTTTTCGGCTTATTGGCAGCTTGTGGCGCGCCCGCCGCCTGGTGCGCGAGTTCAAGCCGCACGTGGCCGTGGGCGTGGGCGGCTACGCCAGCGCCGCCCTGGGGCAAGCCGCCGCCTGGGCCGGGGTGCCGTTGCTGCTGCAAGAACAAAACTCGCACGCCGGGCTTACCAACCGCTGGCTGGCCCGGTACGCCCGCAAAATCTGCGTGGCCTATCCCGGCATGGAGCGGTACTTCCCCGCCGCCAAAACCGTGCTCTGCGGCAACCCCGTGCGGCAAGACATTGGCCAACTGGCCTCGCTGCGTGCTCAGGCATTGACCCATTTTGGCTTGGCCGATGGGCCGAAAACCGTGCTAGTGCTGGGCGGTAGCTTGGGGGCGCGTACCATCAACGAGGCTTTCCGGGCCGGGTTTGGCCAGGTGCTGGCGGCTGGCCACCAACTCATTTGGCAAACCGGCAAAGGCTACCTGGAAAAGACGCGCCAGATCACCGGCACTCAGGCGGGCCTGTACGTAAGCGACTTCATTTACGAGATGCACCTGGCCTACGCCGCCGCCGACGTAGTAGTGTCGCGGGCGGGGGCCTTGTCGGTCTCGGAGATTTGCCTGGCTCACAAACCCGCCATTTTAGTGCCCTCGCCCAACGTGGCCGAGGATCACCAAACCAAAAATGCGCTGGCCCTCGTGAACCAAGGTGCCGCCCAAATGGTGCGGGATGCCGAAGCTGGCCAGCAATTAATTCCGGCGTTGTTGGCCTTATTACAAAATCAAGATGCGCAAGCAAAACTTCGGCAAAGTATCAGCACCCTGGCCAAGCCTAGGGCCGCGCAAGAAATCGTAGATGAAATTTTTAAATTGATTAGATGAAAAAGGGAAGCACAACGGAACTTCCCCTCACTTAAAAATGGTTAGCGGTTTTCTGGCATTGATTGATGGGACACCATAAAACGAAAGTGAGTTATCTGAATAAAAAAAGTGGATGATTGATTTAAGTGAAAGTAATCACCGCCAAGGATTTGAGGAGGAAGATGAATAAGTATTTAAAAAGATACATGGATAAGCAAAAGGCATTTCATTATTGATAAAACTAGCCATTGTAAAGTAATGAGAGGAAGTACTTATTTAATTAATCATCCCAACTAAAAAGATTACCCTCCCACTTAACCCTTTTCAATTTTTGTCAGCCGAATTAGCCCATATTAAAAACGCTTATTTCATCGGGATCGGTGGCATTGGCATGAGCGGCCTGGCCCGTTGGTTTGCCGCCAACGGGCGCGCGGTGGCGGGCTACGACCGCACGCCCACGCCCCTCACGCGCGCGCTCGAAGCCGAGGGCGTAGCCGTGCATTATACCGACGAGGTGGCCCTCATCCCGGCTGATTTTTTGGCCCACCCGGCCCAAACCTTGGTGGTGTACACGCCTGCCGTGCCCCGCACCCATACTGAGCTGCAATACCTTCAGCAACAAGGCTTTACCGTACAAAAACGCTCGCAGGTGTTGGGCCTTATTTCGCGGGGGATGCGCTGCATTGCCGTAGCAGGCACCCACGGCAAAACCAGCACCTCGGCCTTGGTGGCCCACTTGCTGCGCCACGCCGGGGTGGACTGTGCCGCGTTTTTGGGCGGCATTTCGGTCAACTACCAAACCAACCTGCTGCTGAACCAGCACACTGGCCCCGAAACCTGGGTGGTGGTGGAGGCCGACGAGTACGACCGCTCGTTTTTGACCCTCCACCCGGAAATCGCGGTGATCACCCACACCGACGCTGACCACCTGGACATTTACGGCGACCACGCCAGCATGTTGACGGGCTTTGCCCAGTTTGCGGGCCAGGTGCGCCCCGGTGGCCACTTGTTTTTGCAAAAGCACCAGCAATTGTCAGGTTTGCAACTGGCCGCTGGGGTCAAGTTTCAAACCTATGGTGTTAGCCAAATAGCTGATAAAGAAGAAGTTATGCCCGATATAGCGGGCACGGACGTGCGCGTGGAGCCGCCGCATTTTGCCTTCAAAGTGAACCTGCCCAACGGCCAGACCGTGGCGGGCAAACTGGCGGTGCCCGGTTTCCATAACGTGGAAAATGCCGTGGCGGCCGTGGCGGTGGCCCAGCAAGTGGGGCTTAGTACGTCCCTGATTGCCGAAGGACTGGCCACTTTTAGGGGCGTGAAACGCCGGTTTGAGTACGTGGTGCAGCGGCCCGAGGTCGTTTATATTGACGATTACGCCCACCACCCCACCGAGATCAGCGCGTTTTTGCGCTCGGTGCGGGCCTTGTACCCAGGGCGGCACCTCACGGTGGTGTTCCAGCCGCACCTGTTCACCCGCACGCGCGACTTTGCCGAGGGCTTTTCGGAGAGCTTGAGCCTGGCCGACCGGGTGCTGTTGTTGCCCATTTACCCGGCCCGGGAGCTGCCGCTGCCCAGTGTAACGGCCGAAATGCTATTGCCCGCCATTACCCTGGCCGACAAGCACTTGGTGCCCGCTGAGCAGTTGATGAGCACCTTGGCCCAGTGGCCGCTACAAGTGCTGGTAACGGTGGGCGCGGGCGACATTGACCGTTTTGTGCCTCAAATAAAACAATGGTTGGAACCAGCGAACGACGGAATTAACCAGAGAAGCATTTAAGTTAGTAAGTGATAGATACGGAGTAAAAGTAAACTTTTGGCGAACCGTGGCGATGGGAGATAAGCGGAGAAAACGGAGCGTTGGCGCGAGGGAAAATCCTTCAAGAAATCTTTCTTTTAAGCCTTTTTAAGCGGCTTAAAAGTCAGGCTTAAAGTGTATTGACTAAATTTTCTAGCAGAAAATTTAGATTGTTTTTTATTACCTTTTTTTATCACTTCAACTTGCTGAATTGGTAAAACGTTTTTTTGCGGATGAGAGGAACTTTTTCACCCCTTTTTTCTTTGATAAAGAGGTTTTTTAGTAATAATTTGGGATAATATTTGTTTTGTAATTGGATAATATTTTATTTTCGCTTTTCATTCGGTTTTAGGTATGAGAATGAAACGTTTCCGCTTGAAAAAGCGCGCTCAAATTGGGCTGGTGGTGATAGGATTATTCGTGGTATTGGGTTTCGCCAGCCGCCAGTACGCCCGCGTGGACACGGGCCGCCTCATTGTGCGGATCGATAGCGTGGACGAGAACAAGTTTGTTACCGAGGCCGACGTGGTGGGCCTGTTGGCCGAGTTGAAAAACGCCGACAGCAGTGCCTCGCCCTTGGGGCTGACCAACCTCAAGGCCATTGAGCGCAAAATCAAGCGGTACGGTTTTGTGGCCGACTGCCAGGTTTCGCGCGATTTGGCGGGTAACCTGGTGGTGGAAGTGCAGCAACGCAAACCCTTGGGCCGGATCGCCGCCCGCAAACGCGGCTGTTACATCGGCTTTAACGGGGGCAAAATGCCGCTGTCCGACAAGTTTACCGCCCGCGTGCCCATTATCACGGGCGAGGGGGCCGACAGCTTGTACCGGCCCGATACCGTGGCCAAGGCTGATGTTTTGACCAAACGCCGGGGCAAACCCGTGCTGGAACTGCTCAAGTTTATCGACGCAGATCCGTTTTGGAAGGCCCAAATTGCCCAGGTGGACCTGGATCGCTACGGCAACGTGAGCTTGTACCCGCAAGTGGGCAACCAGGTGGTGGAGCTAGGCACGTTGGATAACCTGGAGTTGAAAATGAACAAACTCAAGCTGTTTTACGAGCAGATTGTGCCCGTAAAAGGCTGGGACGCTTACAAAAAAGTGAAGTTAGGGTTCGAGGGGCAGATTGTGTGCGAGTGAAACAAATCAAACCTGGAAATACAAATTTAAGTAGCTTACAATCAGTTTTTTACGCAGAAAAAAGCAACGCAGCAGTACCCCTTACTACCAAGTAAACTATCCCAATTTTTAACGTAACCAAAGTAAACTGTAAACGCAACAACGCACATGAACAACGAAAAAAACGCAAAAATCGTGGTGGGTTTGGACATTGGCACCACCAAGGTTTGCGCCATTGTGGGGCAACTTGACACCTACGGCAAGCTCGAGATCATCGGCATGGGCCGGTCCAACTCCGATGGGGTGAAGGAAGGGGTGGTGTCCAACATCAACAAAACCATGATCGCCATCCAAGAGGCGGTGGCCGAAGCCGAGCGCACGTCGGGGATCGATATCCGCAGCGTGAACGTGGGCATTGCCGGCAAGCACATCCGCAGTTTTGTGCACCGGGGCAGCATTACCCGCAAAAACGAGGACGAGATCACCGTTGACGACGTAAACCGCCTCAATAACGACATGTACCGTACCGTTACCGCGCCCGGTAGCGAGATCATCCACGTGATGCCCCAGCATTACACTGTGGATTATGAAGAAAACATCAAAGATGCCGTGGGCATGGCCGGGGTGAAACTGGAAGCCGACTTCCACATCATCACCGCCCAAACCAACGCCATCAAAAACATCAAACGCTCGGTGGAGCTGGCCGGCCTCACCATCGAGAACCTCATTTTAGAGCCGCTGGCTTCCAGCCTGGCCGTGCTTAGCGAGGAGGAAAAAGAAGCGGGCATCGTGCTGGTCGACATTGGCGGCGGCACCACCGACGTGGCCATTTTCTACGACGGCATCATCCGCCACACGGCCGTGATCCCGTTCGGGGGCGAAATTGTTACCAGCGACATTAAGCAAGGTTGCGCCGTGCTGGTGGGCCAAGCCGAACAGCTCAAGGTCAAATTTGGCCGCAGCCTGGCCGAGCAAGCCTCTGATTTTGAGGTGGTGTCGATCCCGGGGCCGTTTAACCGCCCGCCCAAGGAAATCTCGATCAAAAATTTGGCCCGCATTATCGAGGCCCGTATGGAGGAAATGGTGGAGATGGTCCACGCCGAAATCGTGAAATCCGGCTATGGCAGCCGCCTGGCCGGGGGCATTGTGGTAACGGGCGGCGGGGCCTTGCTGCAAAACCTGCCCGCGCTGTTCGAGTTCAAAACCGGGCTGGACACCCGCATCGGCTACCCCAACGAACACCTGGGCAAAAGCCGCGACGAGAGCGTGAAAAGCCCGATGTACGCCACTTCGGTGGGGTTGGTGCTGGCCGGGTTCCGCACCATCGACGAGCGGGAGGAAAACTACCTCCGCAGCCCCCAAACCGCCACGGCCAAAATGCCCACCCGGGCAGGCACCCCGTTTGTGGGTGGCCTCAAAAACGGCGGTGATTTCTTCTCCAACGTGTTGAAGAAGATGAAAGACCTGCTCATCGACGATTTCGACGACAACGTGAAATACTAGGCTGGTATCCAATGGGCTTGCGCAATGCATTGGTTGTTAATAAACTGACAATCAGTAAGTAAATAGAAATTTTGCCCAACCTAATTTGGAACCACCTTGACCTCGCCATGCAACTTAACCTTCATTTTTCCTCTGCAACAGAAAAAAACAACGATATGAGAGAACGTAAATACGAGTTCGACTATCCCACCCAGGACGGCGGCTCGATCATCAAAGTAATTGGCGTGGGCGGCGGTGGCAGCAACGCCGTTAACCACATGTACCGCCAGGGCATCCGGGGGGTGGATTTCTACGTGTGCAACACCGACATCCAGGCCCTGCAACTAAGCCCCGTGCCCAACAAGGTGCAGCTTGGCATCAACCTCACCAAGGGTCTGGGCGCGGGCGCGCAACCCGAACGCGGGCGCAACTCGGCCATCGAGAGCAAAGAAGAGATCAAGAGCATTTTCAGCGGCAACACCAAAATGGTGTTTATCACGGCGGGCATGGGCGGCGGCACCGGCACCGGCGCGGCCCCCGTTATTGCCGAAGTGGCCAAAGAAATGGGCATCCTCACCGTGGGCATTGTTACCGCCCCGTTCGTGTTTGAAGGCAAACCCAAGCAAAGCCGGGCCGACGAGGGCATTGAGCAACTGCGCAAGCATTGCGATACGGTGATCGTGATCCTGAACAACCGCCTGCGCGAAATTTTTGGCAGCATGACCATGAAGGAAGCCTTTGGCCAGGCCGATAGCGTGCTCACCCGCGCGGCCAAGTCCATTGCCGAGATCATTACCGTGCCGGGTATTATTAACGTGGACTTTGAAGACGTGCGCACCGTAATGCGCGACTCCGGGGTGGCCGTGATGGGCAGTGCCCAAGCCGAGGGCGAAAACCGCGCCCGCCGGGCCGTGGAAGCCGCCCTGGCCTCGCCGCTGCTCAACGAAACCGACATTTACGGGGCACGCTACATTTTGCTCAGCATCATGGTGGGCAACCCGGACGAGTTTCAGATGGAAGAACTGGAAGAAATCACCCAATACGTCCAAGAACAAGCGGGCGACTCGGCCGAGATTATTTTTGGCCAAGCCGACGACGAAAGCCTGGGCAAGGCCATTGGCGTAACCGTGATTGCCACGGGCTTTAGCGAGCACAAAACCGAAGACCGCCGCCGGGCCTTCGACCTGGCCTCGGGCCGCCGGGTGGTGCAAAACGCCCCTGCGGTAACGGCCACCCTCGATAAAAACAAGCGCGTGGCCTTGGAGTTTGACAACGCCACCGACTTTTTTGAGAAGGACCAAGAGCAGGCCGAGCCGCCCCAGGTAACGCCCAAGCCCATTGAGCCGCGCAAGCCCGAGAAAGTGGTGTACCAACTCGATACCGACGATCTGCGGCCTACCACTAACCCGCTGGAGGTGGACGAGGAGAAAAAGCGCCGCCTATTGGAACAACAATATGCCCTGCGGATGCAGCGACTAGATACCGCGCGCAGCATCCACGACCTGTCGAACGACGAACTGCAAGAGAAGAAGGAAGTGCCCGCCTACCTGCGCAAAAGCGTGAAGCTGGCCGAAACCCCCGCGTCCAGTTCGCCCGGCCTGTCGCGCTTGAACATCAGCGACAGCGACGGTATTTTGAACAACAACCGGTTCTTGCACGATAATATCGACTAAGGCCCCC
>JALONO010000333.1 GCA_025454895.1 Bernardetiaceae bacterium | reverse complement strand
ATTACCGAGGTAATGCCAAAATCAAACCTAGATTGCCCATTTTCTATCTTACAAGCAATTGACAATCAAATGAAATAATCATTTGATCATGCGATCATTTGATCATGCAATCATTTGGTCATGCAATCATTTGGTCATGCAATCATTAGTAGCCCCATTCGGCACTGCGGCCGTACGGCCGGGGCAATGTTGCAGGTTACTTCGTTGTAAATACCCTTGATCACGCGGTCCACGAGGCCGGTTTTATCGAGGGCAAAGTAAGCCACGCCTAAAATGATGCCCGGTACGCCGCCGATGGCCAGGCCCACGACGCCCACAGCCAGGGTGGCCCCGTATTTAACACTCTTCACGATTTTGCCGTCGCGGTCGGCGGCAGGGTCCATGTGGGTTTTCACCAGCTCGTAGCCGTCTACGATGGTCGAGACCGCGAACGTGCCCACGCCCACCTTGGCCATTACGTTGATGACCCGCACGGTGGCCACGTATTGGTTGCCGTTGAAGTTTTTATAGATTTTGAAGTTGTCGCCAATCATGATCCGCTTGCCCGTGCGTTGTTCGGCCAGGCGGGTGGCCCCGTCGACCGCATTGCCGGCCACCCCCACCGAGTCGGACGTAAAGGAAATGGGGTTGGAGGCTTCGCTGGGCGGGCGGTAGCCACAACCGGCTTGGCCCAAGTTCAAAGACTGTTCGGGGATTTGAATTAAAATTTGTTCTTGACTCATTGGAAGGCACTCATGCTAAAAAAACAAAAAGCGGTAGGGTATCGTGGATAGCCAAATCTAACTAGGCTAAGGTGAGCTTGCTCTCTTGAATACGCATATCTTATTAAACGAAAGCATAGCTTGGTTGTTATTATTATGAAAATAAAGTTTACATTCGCCTGATCCTTAACCAAATAGAGCAACGACCGCAATAATGTACGGCGGGGATTTGGCCAAGAAAAAACCCAGCGATTGGTGGCCGGGTTCTTTCTAAAAAAATTCGTTACAAGTAGTTGGCGATGCGGATCATATCGGCAAAAACCCCGGCGGCGGTTACCTCCGCCCCCGCGCCCGAGCCTTTTACCACCAGCGGCCGCTCTGGGTAACGCCCAGTGGTGAAGGCAATGATATTGTCGGACCCGGACAGGGAGTAGAACGGATGGTCAAAGCCCACCGCTTCCAGGGCAATTTGGGCCTTGCCGCCCTCAAACTTGGCAATACAGCGGATCCGTTTGCCCTCAGCCTCCGCTTGGGCGCGCATTTTTTCAAAGTAGTCGTCGTGCCGGTGCAGTTCTACAAAAAACTCTTCCACGGTGGGGGCGCTTAAACAGCTTTCGGGCAAAAAACCGTGGATCACGATGTCTTCAAACTCGATGGCGAAGCCGCACTCGCGGGCCAAGATCAAGATCTTGCGGCCCACGTCCTTGCAGCTTAGGTCTTCGCGCGGGTCCGGCTCGGTGTAGCCTTTGAGCTTGGCTTCCTTCACGATCTCGCTAAAGCGGGTGTTGGCGGCAAACGTGTTGAAAATGAACGACAACGTGCCCGATAGCACCGCCTCAATGCGGATGATCCGGTCGCCGCTGTTCACCAGGTCGCGCAGGGTGCTGATCACGGGCAGGGCCGCGCCCACGTTGGTTTCGTACAGCATGTTGACCCCGTGCTTTTTGGCCGTGTTGCGCAGGTTAGTGTAGTGCGCGTAGCTGCTGGACGAGGCAATTTTGTTCGGCGTAACAATGCTAATGCTGGCCTGAAGGATTTCTTCGTACACGGCGGCCACCAGCGGGCTGGCGGAGTTGTCCACAAAAACGGCGTTGGCCAGGTTGAGCTTCACCATTTCGTTCACGAACGCGCGGATGTCCATCGGCTTTTCCGAGCCATTGAGGGCCTCGCGCCATTGTTCCGGGGCAATGCCCTGGGTGTCGAAGTAGCACTTTTTGCTATTGGCTACCGCCACCACTTTGAAATCGAGGTTGTATTCTTTTTTAAGAAACTCCCGCTGCTCGCTCATTTGCTTCAACAGCGTGCTGCCCACCAAGCCCACCCCCACAATAAATGCGTTGATCACCTTGGTGTCGGATAGAAAAAATGCTTGGTGAAGCGCCCGCAGGGCCTTGGTCTCGTCCTCCTTGCGGATCACGGTGGAGATGTTCAGCTCCGACGAACCTTGGGCAATGGCCACGATGTTGATGCCGTTGTTGCCCATGGCCTGGAACATCCGCCCGGCCACGCCGGTTGCGTTGCGCATATTTTCGCCCACAATGGCCACAATGGAAAGGTCGGTTTCCACCGATACGGGTTCCACCAGCCCCTCGGCAATAAAACCGCTGAATTCTTTCTCGATGCAAGCCTTGGCCGGGGCGGCTTCCTCCGGTTTCACGGCCAGGCAGATGGTGTGCTCCGACGAGGCCTGGGTGATGAGGATGACGCTGATGCCGTCGTGAGCCAAAGCCCCGAACAACCGGGCCGATACGCCCGACTCGCCCACCATGCCGCTGCCTTGCACGCGCAGCAGGGCCACGTGGCTAATGGACGTGATGCCCTTCACGGGCCGGTTGGCAAACGCCACCGAAGCCCCAGTACCGATGATGGAACCGCTAAAGGGCACGTTAAACGTGTTGCGGATGATGATGGGGATGCCCTTTTTCATGGCGGGCAACATGGTGGGCGGGTAAATTACCTTGGCCCCAAAGTGCGACATTTCCATCGCTTCTTCGTAACTGAGCCGGTCGATGGAGAACGCCTGGCCCACCTTGCGCGGGTCGGCGGTCATGACCCCGTCAACGTCGGTCCAAATTTCCGCCTCGCGCGCTTGCAAGGCCGCCGCGAAGATGGAGCACGTGTAGTCGGAGCCGCCGCGCCCCAGGGTGGTGGTTTCGCCCTGGGCGGTGGACCCGATAAAGCCCGTGGCCACAATAAAGCCGGGGGTTTGGCCCACAAAATCGGCGATTAGGCGGTCGGTAACCTCAAAGTCCACCAGGGCGTTGCCAAACCGGGCGTTGGTGCGCACCACCTGGCGGGTGTCGAGGTAGTGGGCTTCTAAACCCTGGTCTTTAAACGCCTCGGCAATGAGTGTGCAACTGAGCCGCTCGCCAAAACTCATCACGTGGTCCAGGGTGCGCTTGCTTAATTCGCGGAGCAGAAACAGCCCTTGCAGCAACTCTTCCAGCTCGTTGAGCATGTTTTTTACTTTGGCCAGCACGGCACTTTGGTAGCGCACGTCCACCAGGGCCTTGCCCGCTTCTAGGTGTTTGCGCTCAATGTCTTTGAAAACCTCCTTGTAGTTTTCTTGGGCCGCCGCCGCAGCTTTGCCCGCTGCAATCAACTGGTCGGTAACCCCGCCCAGGGCGGAACAAACCACTACTTTGGCCTCCGGGTCGGCCTTTACAATTTTGATGACGTTTTTTATACGCTCGGCGTTTTGAACCGACGAGCCGCCGAATTTCAATACTTTCATGGGGGATGAGGGTGTAAGTGAGAATAGTCAAAGTGGCCAAAAGGCCGATGGCCGCCGGGCTAAAACCCAAAAAATGCGGCTGGCCCGAGAAGGGGCCAAAACGGGGATGAGTAATTTAAATGCCTTGCCCCTGGGGGCAGGTCAAGGCGGTTGGCAGGCCCATTGGTTTTTCCACTTGTTGAACGCGCATCAGCTACGTTTTTAGAAAATAGCGGCGCAAAATTGGGCTTTAAATCAGCAAAAAACAAACGGCAACCCCGGTTAAGCGTTATTCCACTTTGGGGTTTGGCTCCGGGGCTTGCAC
>JALONO010000098.1 GCA_025454895.1 Bernardetiaceae bacterium | reverse complement strand
TGGCCTCAACTTCGCGTACATTGTGCCCACGGGTGTAAACAACCCCCTGGCCGACACGTTGCGCTTTTCGCTCCTGTTCAACTTCAACAAAAAGACCGCCACCGAAGAAACCCAGAGCGAAACCCCTAGTAATTAGGACTTTCCGTTGATTTTGCTTGCCTAACCTCGGCCCGATTTGGAAAATTTGGCTGGGGTTTTTATATTTAATGGCTGGTTGGTATGGTAAACCCCAAGCCGCCGTTAGTTAGGCCGCCCTCGTTTTGGCTCTACCCGGCCCGCTGGCTCATGATAAGAAACGTTACCATAGAGGATATAGGCCCACTGGCCGTTCTATTTGATCAGTACCGGCAGTTTTACCAGCAACCTGCCAACTTAGCCGGAGCGGAGGCGTTTTTGCAAGCTAGAATCCTCGCCGCCGACTCGCAGTTGTTTGTGGCGGAAACCACCGAACAAGTGTTGGCGGGTTTTGTCCAGCTTTACCCGTTGTTCTCCTCCGTGCAAATGCGCCGCGTGTGGCTGCTCAACGATTTATTTGTGCGCCCGGCCAACCGTGGCCAGGGCTTATCGGTAAAATTGATCGACCGGGCCAAAGCCCACTGCCAAGCCACCCAGGCGGCCGGGCTGTTGCTAGAAACCGAAAAAACGAACTTTATCGGTAACCAATTATACCCTAGCGCGGGCTTTGTGCGCAACGATACCCACTGGTTTTATTACTGGGAGAGTCCTGATCCCGAAATGATTTAATGACTTTCTTGCTCGATGATCAATTATATTTATGATTGAATTATTTGATCATCAATTATTTACAAGATAGAGAACGCGCAATTGTTATTTGATTTTTGGATAAATCGCCTCCCCAAACTTTTTTTAATGACAATGCTTTTAGCTTTCAATTATTAAGAAGGAACAAAGCCTTAGCAGTTGACAATAGTACAACAGTACTTTTATAAACCATTGAAAATCAAACACTTTAAAACTTGATCGTATGTAACAACCTCTACGCACCAATCAAAAAAACGATCTCCTCATGCGTGCGCAAAGCCCCTGGTACTTTTACCTGGCTGTGGTATGCTCGGTAGTAGCTGAGCGGGCCTTAGCCCAATCTACCGCCTCAGTCCAAATTGCCACTGCGGTGCCCTTCCTCACCTTCGCCCCCGATGCCCGGGGGGCCGGGGCGGGCGACGTGGGCGCGGCCACCCGGCCCGATGCTAACTCGGGCCACTGGAACCCGGCCAAGTTCGCCTTTGTGGACGAACGGTTCGGGGTCTCGGTGTCGTACAGCCCCTGGCTCCGGCAAATCACGCCCGATATGTCACTGTCGTACCTGTCGGCTTTTAAGCGCATCGGCCGCAACGAGGTAGTCGCCGCCTCGGTGCGTTATTTCGACCTGGGCAGCGTGCAGGTAACCAACAACACGGGCCAGTTGATGCAGAACTTAAACCCGCGCGAGATGGCCATTGACGGCACGTATTCACGCCAACTTGGCCGCCGATTTTCCATTGCCGGTACGGTTCGGTTTGTCCACTCCAACCTGGCCGGGCAAACCGCCCCCAATAGCCCGAACCTGAATTTGAATGCCGGGCCGGGCAACACCGTGGCAGTGGATGTGGCCTGGTATTACGTTCACCAGGGTCGCCAGGGCCTGCGCCCGCTCGATTTCGCGTTGGGCATGCACATTGCCAATGTGGGCGGTAAAATTAGTTACGGCGGCACGGGCCAGGCCGAGTTTTTACCCGCGAGCCTGCGCTTGGGCACGGCCCTTACCCGGCATTTGGACCCCAGCAACCAGCTTACCCTGGCCTTTGACGTGAGCAAACTGCTGGCCCCCACCCCGGCCGGCGACGACCCCCATGCCGCCGCCCAGCAACTCACCGTGCTGCGGGGCGTGCTTGGCTCGTTTGCCGATGCCCCCGGCGGTTGGCGCGAAGAAATCCGCGAGCTGATGTACGCCCTGGGCCTCGAGTATTGGTACAAAGATATGCTCGCTTTCCGGGGCGGTTACTACAACGAGCACCGGACCAAGGGCGGGCGCAAGTACATGACCTTGGGCCTTGGCTTGCGCTACCAAGCCTTTGGGCTAGATTTTGCCTATTTGCTGCCCCAGGCCCAGACCCTGCCCCTGGGTGATACCATGCGCTTTTCGCTCCTCTTCGGCTTCGACCGGCGCACGGCCAGCTTTGCCCAGGAGGTAGTGGCCCGCCGCTAGTTTGCAACCCCGAGGCGGGTAACCTCCGTATTGGTGTAGCCGATTAGTTGCCAGCCACTATGCCCAAAGCCTACCTTCTTATCTACCTACTCATGGGGGCGGGGCCGCTGTCGGCCCAGCCCGCCGTTGATGAACAACGCTGCGCCAATTTTGGCGAGGCCCGCCTGCGGCAAGCCCAAGCCTATTTTTACGCCCACCAGCTAGCCCTGCAAAAAGCCGCTTCCCAGCGCGCCGGGGCCAGCCAGTTTAGAGTAGAAAGCCCCACCTACCGCCTGCCGTTGGTGTTCCACATCCTCCATTACGGCGAGCCGCTGGGCCAAGGCACCAACGTGCCCGCCACCCAAGTGTATTCGCAGATTGAAGTGCTCAACGAGGATTTTCAGCAGCGCAACCCCGATTTTACCAACACCCTGCCCCAGTTTAGGCAAGAAGCGGGGCAAATGGCCATCGAGTTTTACCCCGCGCGCGACGACCCCAACGGCCAACGGCTGGCCGAGCCGGGCATTAACCGCATCCAAATCCCCCGGCCCGCCCCCGGCTTTTTCTGGACTGCCGAGAGTTTTGACGCGCAGATCAAGCCCCGCACCATTTGGGACCCCAGCCGGTATTTGAACGTGTGGGTGGTGGATAGTTTGCGGGTGCCTAGAGGGGTAACGGCTGGTTACGCTCAGTTCCCAGACCTGTCGGGGTTGGCGGGCCTGCCGGAGCGCAGCCCTGCCAATACCGACGGCGTGGTGGTGCGTTACGTGCGGCTCGGGTCGCTCAACAAAGTGCCCAGCAACGCCCAGTTACGCTCGCGCCTGGCTGGTAGGATCTTCGTGTACGGGCGCACGCTCACCCACGAGATCGGCCATTATTTGGGCCTGCTGCACCCGTTTGACAGAGAAACCTGTGCCGTCGACGGTGATTTTTGCGCGGATACCCCACTCACGAGCAGCCAATCGTTTGGGTGCAACCTCAACCAAGCCCCCTGCGGCGTGCCCATGATGGTGCAGAACTACATGCAACTGACCGACGATGCCTGCATGAGCCTGTTCACCGCCTGCCAGGTGCAGCGGATGACCACCGTGCTCGAGGTATCGCCCCGGCGGCGGAGCTTGCTCACCTCCAACGTGGGCGACGGCGGCCCGGTAACCAGCCTGGCCTCTGCCAACTTTGCCCAGCAAGTTAGGCTGTACCCCAACCCGGCCCGGCAACAAGTGCGGGTGCAACTGCCCGCCTCTGCTCAAAAAGTGCTGGTTTACAACGCTTTAGGCCAACCTTTACGCCAATGGCTGGCCCCGGGCACTCAATTCGATTTAGACCTCACTGGGCTACCCGCCGGGCTTTACCATTTACACCTGCAAACGGCCCAGGGCACGGCCGTAAAACCTTTGGTAGTAGAGTAGCTAGGTGGGGTGCGCTTGGCCAGCCAAAGCGCGCCAGGTCAGGGCGGGTAGCTACCCCACGAACTACCCGCCAAATGAGTGGGAATGGGGTGGCAAGCCCTATCTTTGTTCAACTTAACCGCCGGGTGGGTCGTCCCGGCGAGGTTACTGGTGGAAGGAAGGTGGTTTTTCTTCCAAGTAATGAATGAATAGAATAGCTTGACTTAAATGGAATTACGGATTGCCTCATTTAAAAATCCCTATATCTGATTATCAATTATTTATCCCTTTAGTTTTTTTGTTTTGAAGATTTGTCTTCCGCTTTTCAGCCAATTAAAAAATCTGCTACTTTTGAATATAAACAACTGGTAATCAACCTGAAAAACATGATTATAAAATAAAATTGTATCTAATTTTTCAGTAAGAAATTTCATCATGTCATTAATAATCAATAATTTAGTACCAACAAAAAACTTTCTGTTTTCTTAGGAAAGAAAAGGCCAATTAAAAGTCTTAATATATTAGTTTCATGGAGATTTTCTCGACTGTCAAAGCCTCGGTGATGAAATATGGGTGGCTGATTTGCCTCATGTTGGGCGCGCTCCCGGGCGTGCGGGCGCAAGAGGCCGATGAGCAGCGCTGCGGCAACTTCGGCGAGGCCAAAATGCGCCAGGCCCAGGCTTATTTTTTTGCCCACCAGGCCGCTTTGCAGCAACAAATTGCCCGGCACGGCCACCAGCCCAGCCCTTTCCGCCCGGAAAATTTCCAATACCGCCTGCCCATCGTTTTCCATGTGCTGCACTACGGCGAGCCAGTGGGCGAGGGCACCAATATCTCGGCTGGGCAGGTGTATTCGCAGTTGGAGGTGCTTAACGAAGACTACCAGCGGCGCAACCCTGATTTTGCCAGCACCCTGGCGGCGTTCCAGCCGGTGGCGGGCCAAATGAGCATCGAGTTTTACCCCGCCCGCGACAACCCCACTGGCCAGCGGCTGGCCGAGCCGGGCATCAACCGCATCCAAATTCCCCGGCCCGCCTCCGGCTTTTTCTGGACCAACGAGAGTTTTGACCGCGATTTTAAGCCCCGTAACCTTTGGGACCCCAACCGTTACTTGAACGTGTGGGTAGTGGACAGCCTGCGCCTAGGCGGGGCCTTGGGCGCGGGGTACGCGCAGTTCCCTGACCTGTCAGGGTTGGCCGGGGTGCCCGTGAACAACGGCGGGGCCACCACCGACGGCCTGGTGGCGCGCTACACCCGCATCGGGTCGGTAACCAAGGTGCCCTCGGCGCGGCCGCTGAGGCACAGCCAGCCGGGCCGGTTCGACCGGGGGCGCACCCTCACCCACGAGATGGGCCACTTTTTGGGCCTATTGCACCCGTTCGAGGGTGGCTCGTGCACGGTGGACGGCGATTTTTGCCCCGATACGCCGCCCACCAACAGTTCCACCCTCAATTGCAACCTCAACCTGGCCCCCTGCGGCGTGCCCGTGATGGCCCAAAATTTCATGCAATTTACTGACGATGCCTGCATGAGCCTGTTCACCGCTTGCCAAGTGCAGCGCATGACCACCGTGCTGGAGGTGGCCCCCCGGCGGCGCAGCCTGCTCACCTCCAACGTGGGCGACGGCGGCCCGGTAACTGGCCTGGCCCAAACCGATTTTTCGCAACGGGTGCGGCTGTACCCTAACCCGGCCCGGCAGCAGGTGCGGGTGCAATTGCCATTTTACGCGGCCGCCCGGCAGGTGATTTTGTACAACCCCCTGGGCCAGGCCGTGCGCCAATGGGACGCCACCGGCACCCAACTGGACCTAGAGCTGGCCGGGATGCCCGCCGGGGTGTATTACCTGCATTTGCAAACGGCCCAGGGCGCGGCGGTAAAGCCGTTGGTGGTAACTAACGAGTAGTCAGGGTTTAGTTGGGGCCGCTAAGGCCATTTTTTGCGCCACTAGGCCCCATTTTTGGCCAAAAGCCGGGGTATAGGTTTGATAAAGGGCGCAAAATGGGTTTTCTTGCAACCCAAAACAAAAACCTACTAATCGCTATCGAGGAACATGAGTACCAATACTGAGTCGTGGGGCAGCCGCGTGGGCCTCATTTTAGCTATGGCCGGTAATGCCGTGGGGCTGGGCAACTTCCTCCGGTTTCCGGCCCAAGCCATTCAAAACGGGGGCGGGGCGTTTATCATTCCCTACCTGGTCTGCTTTTTATTAATGGGCGTGCCGCTCATGTTGGTGGAGTGGAGCATGGGCCGTTTCGGCGGGCAGCACGGCCACCACAGCACTCCGTTTATTTTAGACACCATGCACAAAGGCCGGTTTTGGAAATACATCGGCGTGTTTGGCATTTTTACTAACCTGGCCGTGGCCGCCTACTATTGCTACTTGGAAAGTTGGACCCTCGCCTACGTGTGGAAAAGCATCAGCGGGGCGTTCAACGGCCTCGACCAAGCCCAGGTGAGCAGCATTTTCGGCAGTTACGTATCGCTCAGCGACCCGGCCAATCCGGGCCAGTCGTCGGCGGTGCCCATTGTATTCTGGCTCATCTGCTTGGCCATGAACACCTACATCCTCTCGCGCGGGCTGAGCGGGGGCGTGGAAACCGCCGCCAAAATCGGGATGCCGTTGTTGATCGTCTTCGGGATATTCCTGGCCATCAAGGGGGTTACCATCACCGCTGGTGAAAGTGGGGCTATCAAAGACGGCTCGGCGGGCCTCAACTACCTCTGGACCCCCGATTTCAGTTCCATCTGGAAACCCAGCGTGTGGCTGGCCGCTGCCGGGCAAATTTTCTTCACCCTGTCGGTGGGCATGGGCACCATTCAGTGCTACGCCTCGTACCTGCGGGCCAACGACGATGTGGCCCTCAACGCCATGAGCGCCGGGTGGATGAACGAGTTTGTGGAAGTAGTGCTGGGCGGGGCCATCCTCATCCCGGTGGCCGTAGGTTATTTCGGGATCGACGGCATGATGGACCTGATGCGCCAAGGCGGGGGCCTGGGCCTGGGCTTCCGCACGTTGCCCTACTTGTTTGAACAATGGGGCGATATTTTGGGCGTAGTGGCCGGAGTGTTCTGGTTCGGCCTGCTGTTTTTTGCGGGCATCACCTCGTCGTTGGCCATGGGCACTCCGTTTATGGGCTTTATGCAAGACGAGTTTGGCTGGAAACGCGAAACCGCCGCCCTGGGCTTTGGCGTGAGCACGTTGCTGTTGGGCGCGCCCACCGTGTTCTTTTTCCAATACGGGGTGTTCGACGAGTATGACTACTGGGCGGGCACGTTCTCGCTAGTGGTGTTTGCCTTTGTCGAGATCATCCTGTTTGCCTGGGTGTTTGGCATGACCAAGGGCTGGGCCGAAATTACCCGGGGGGCCGATATCAAAATCCCGCTGCTGTTTAAGTATATTATCCAGTATGTAACTCCGTTGCTGCTGGGCTGGGTGTTTTTTGCCAGCCTGCCCGATGTGTGGAAAAAGATTACCAACGAGGAGATCTACGCCCAAATTGCCGCCGCCACTGACCCGGCCGTGATCACGGGCCTACAAGAAAAAATCGTGTACGTAAACGCCTCGCGTGGATTACTGCTGGCGGTGTTCTTGGGCATCGCGTTTTTGGTGCGGGTGGCTTACCTCAAGCGGATGCGCGAGGGGCGGGTATAGCAATCTGAGGAAGTGCGTTATGCTAAAAGGTTGATCCTCATTGTTTTAAGATAGAATATTTGACAAACCCCCGTTGGGGCTTTGCGCCGACCGGGCCAAGTGATCATGAAAGGGCTTGCCGACATATTACAACTGGGCCACCCGCTGCTGTACCAAGTGTGCGAGCCAGTGCAGCCCGCTGACTTGCCGCAGGTGCCCGCTTGGGTGGCGGATTTGCACCAGGCCATGCAAGAAATTAGGGCCAAATACGGCTTTGGGCGGGGCATTGCCGCCCCGCAACTGGGGATTATGAAACGGCTCGTTTACCTCAACCTGGACCGGCCCCTGGTTTTACTCAACCCGGAGTTTACCTACCGCAGCCCGGAAACGTTTGAGCTATGGGACGATTGCATGAGTTTCCCCAACCTGCTGGTGCGGGTGCGCCGCCACCAGGCGGTTACCCTCCAGTACCGCGACGAGCACTGGCAGCCCCGGCAGTGGCACCTCACCGATGGCCTGGCCGAGTTGCTCCAGCACGAGTGCGACCACCTGGACGGGGTGCTGTGTATCATGCGGGCCATTGACCACCAGGCATTTAAGTGGCGGCCCACCCCCGAGCCGGTGGCGGCGGGCCAGTAAGGGCCAAGCTGGCTTCGCCGAGGGCGGGTCATGTAAAAGTAGATTGAAAAAGAGCTAATATCAAGATCAAACAGAGATTGTGTATTTATAAATTATTTATAATCAAAGAGATAAATTATTTAGTCGTGTAATCATTAAATCATTTTAGTATAAAAAAATTTATTTTATGGACACCCTTCCTTTCGTACTCATGTTGAGCGTGAATTTGTTTGTGGGCGGTATTACCAGTTACTTTTTCGTGAAAGTACTGCGCACCCCGCCCAAGCAATCGTAACCAACGGCCCAGCTCCTGATTAATGAATTCTTACGGAAAATACTTTCGCATCACCACCTTTGGCGAGTCGCACGGGGTGGCGGTGGGCGTGGTGATCGACGGATGCCCGGCCGGCCTGCCCTTCGACCTCGACTTTGTGCAGCGCGAAATGGACCGCCGTCGGCCCGGCCAGTCCAAAATCACCACCCAGCGGCAAGAAGGCGACGTGGTGCAGGTGCTCTCGGGTATTTTCGAGGGCCATACCCAGGGCACGCCCATCACCTTGGCCGTGTGGAACGAAGACCAGCGCAGCAAAGATTACTCCCACATTGCCGACAAGTTCCGCCCTTCGCACGCGGACTACACTTACCAGACCAAATATGGCACCCGCGACTACCGGGGCGGCGGTCGTAGCTCGGCCCGCGAAACCCTGGCCCGGGTAGCGGCCGGATCGGTGGCTAAAATGCTACTGGCTCAGGTGGGGGTGAGCGTGCACGCCTACGTGAGCCAGGTGGGCGAACTGGCCCTGACCAAGCCCTACCACGAGCTGGACCTGAGCCTGGCCAGTGTGGAGCAGAACATGGTGCGCTGCCCCGACCCGGAAACGGCGGCGCAAATGATCGCCCTGATCGACCAAACCCGCCTTGACCGCGATACCATCGGGGGCGTGGTGAGCTGCGTGGTCAAAAACGCCCCGCCCGGCCTAGGCGAACCCGTGTTCGACAAACTCCATGCCGAATTGGGCAAGGCCATGTTGAGCATCAACGCCGTAAAAGGCTTTGAGTATGGCAGTGGCTTTGCGGGCGTGGCCCTGCGCGGCTCGGCCCATAACGATGCCTTTTACACCGACGAGCAAGGGCGCGTGCGCACCCGCAGCAACCATTCCGGCGGGATACAAGGGGGCATTGCCAACGGGGAAGACATTTATTTCCGGGTGGCGTTTAAACCGGTGGCCACGATTATGCAAGACCAAGAAAGCGTGGACCAGGCCGGCCAAACGGTTACGGTGAGCGGCAAGGGCCGCCACGACCCCTGCGTGGTGCCCCGGGCCGTCCCCATCGTGGAGGCCATGGCCGCCCTGGTACTGGCCGATTTCTACCTGGCCAGCCACCTCAACCGACTGGACCAGGTGAACCATCAAACCCCGTAAACGCCCTCCCCTGGCAACGGCTCCAAGCCTTGCCAGCGGTTGGAAAGCTGACCCTAGGAATGGCGCAAAGCCCTGCCAGTGGTCCGGTTACTTTGTATCGATTAACAAAAATAAACACCTGACTGTCAGCCAGTCGACAGACGAGGCCCGCCTAGGTTCTAACTTTGCCCCCGCTAGCTGGTTATCAAGGCAGCTTTCTTTGATCCATGAAAAAAATCGTGTTTGGGCTGGTGTGGATGGCTTGGGCCTTAACCGCCCAAGCCCAGGTATTGGACCCCGCCAGTTGGGCCGGTAAGCCCGCCGTGGCCGAGGCCAAAATCGGCGACGTGGTGGAATTGGTGTTCTCCGCCCAGATTGAGGGCGATTGGTACATGTATTCCAACGATTTTGACCCCAACCTAGGCCCCAACCTCACCGCCTTTACCTTTGCCCCGCATCCCAGCTACGAACTGGTGGGCAAGCCCCAGGCCGTGAACGCCAAAAAGAAGTTCGATAAAATTTGGGAGGGCGAGGTTACCTATTTCGTGAAAACCGCCGAGTTTAGGCAGAAGGTGAAAGTGCTGGCCGAAGGTTTCCTGGTAAAAGCTACGGTGGAGTACCAACTCTGCTCCGACCTGACCGGCCAGTGCCTACCCCCCACCGAAAAGGATGTGGCCTTTGCCCTCAAGGTACTACCTGTGGGTGGAACCAAGTCCCCGACCACTGAGGTTGCGACCAACAAAACCGCCCCAGCGGATGCCAAACTGGCCGACTCCAAACCGACCGAGCAAATCGTGGCCCCCAACCCGGTGCCAGCGGGCCAAACCGCCCCGGCGGATGACACCACGACCAAGCCTGTGATCATGGAGAAACCGCAAGCGGCAAGCGACCAGGTGGAGGTGTCCAAAGCCAGCCTGGATTACGGAGCGGCCGACTCTAGTGCGGCCAACGGTTCGTTGGTCGGGTTTTTCATTGCGGCTTTTTTGAGCGGGCTGGTGGCCTTGCTCACTCCGTGCGTGTTCCCCATGATCCCCATGACGGTCTCGTTCTTCCTCAAAAACAGCGAGAACCGGGCCCAGGCAATTAGCAAAGGGCTGGTGTTCGGGCTGTCCATCATGGCTATTTTTATTGCAATTGGCAGTCTGTTTTCCTTAGCCTTTGGGGCCGATGCGGCCAACCTGCTGGCTACCCACTGGCTGCCCAACCTGCTGTTTTTTGCCATTTTCATCGTTTTTGCCCTGTCTTTCTTTGGTTTATTTGAAATTACCCTACCTAGCGGGCTAGTGAACAAAATGGACCAGCAGTCGGAAAGGGGCGGTTACCTGGGCGTGTTTTTCATGGCCTTTACCCTGGCCTTGGTCTCATTTTCTTGCACTGGCCCCATTGCGGGCAGCGTGTTAGTCCAGTCGGCCAACGGTGAATTTTTGCGCCCAATGGTGGGCATGGCCGGGTTCTCGCTGGCCTTTGCCTTGCCGTTTTCGCTGTTCGCCATTTTTCCTAGTTGGATGCAGAACTTGCCCAAGTCGGGCGGATGGCTCAACTCGGTAAAGGTGGTGCTCGGCTTTGTGGAATTGGCCCTGGCCCTCAAGTTTTTGAGCGTAGTGGATCAAGTGTACCATTGGGGCATTTTGGACCGCCACGTGTACATAGCCTTGTGGGCGGCCATTGGCACGGGGCTGGGCCTGTACTTGCTGGGCAAAATCCAACTCCCGCACGATAGCCCCGTAACCCGTATCGGGGTGGGGCGGCTGTTGCTGGCCCTGGCCACCTTTAGCTTCGTGTTTTACCTGGTGCCGGGCCTGTTTGGGGCACCCTTGAAGGCCCTGGCTGGCTACCTGCCGCCCCAAACCACCCACGATTTCGATCTGGTGGCCTTGCTGCGCAGTGGGGCTGGGGCCACTGTGGCTGGTGAGACGACGGCCATCAAGGCCAAATACAGCGACCGGCTGCACCTGCCCCACGGTTTGCAAGGTTACTTTGAGTACAACGAGGCCCTGGCCGCCGCCCAAGCCAGCGGCAAGCCTTTGTTTATCGATTTTACTGGCCACGGCTGCGTCAATTGCCGCGAAATGGAGGCCAATGTGTGGAGCGATCCCGCCGTGCTGCAACGCCTCCGCAACGATTTCACCCTAGTGGCTTTGTATGTGGACGATCCACTGGAACTCCCTGAAAAAGAGTGGATTACCTCCGCTCGCGACGGCCGGGTGAAAAAGACTATCGGTAAAATCAACGCCGATTTCCAGATTACCCGCTTTAACAACAACGCCCAACCCTTTTATTTGCTGCTGGATCACCAGGGCCAATTGTTGGTGCCGCCCAAAGCCTACGACCTGAACGTGGGCAACTTCGTCAAGTTTTTGGATGCGGGCCTAGCCGCGTTCGAAAAGCAGAAGTTGGCCCGGCGGTAACCTTTCCCGAAGGGGGATGGTGGCGATCAGATGAATTCCCAATCATTCTATATGAAATTTTTCCGCCCAATTTTTTTCATGTTGACTTGGGGCTTGGCCCCGTGGGTAGCCCAGGCCCAATTGGCTTCGTTGCGCGCGCCCATTGCGCAAGTGCTCGCGGGCAAGCGGGCCACGGTAGGCGTGGCCGTGCTAGATTTGGCCACCGGCGACACGCTCAGTCTCAATCCTGGCCGTTATCCCATGCAGAGCGTTTACAAGTTCCACTTGGCCCTGGCCGTGCTGCACCAGGTGGACCGGGGCCGCCTTTCGCTGGACCAGAAAATCCGGGTAACGGCGCACGACCTGTTGCCCAACACTTGGAGCCCCCTGCGGGACAAGTACCCGCAAGCCAACGTGGACCTGCCCTTGCGCGAGATTTTGGCCGCCTCGGTTTCGTTGAGCGATAATAACGCCTGCGACATCCTGTTCCGGCTGGTAGGCGGGCCGAAAAAGGTGGAGCGTTACCTTCGGCGACTGGGCCACCGCCACGTGGCAGTGCGCGCCACCGAGGAAGAGATGGCCCAGGCTTGGGACGTGCAGTTTACTAACTGGAGCACCCCTCGGGCCATCGCGGCCTTACTGGCCCAGTTTCACCAAGAACCGATTTTGTCCCCCGCTAGCCGGGCATTTTTGTGGCAAATCATGACCGAAGGCCCCACTGGCCTTAAACGCATTAAAGCGGGGGTGCCTGCCGGTACGGTAGTGGCCCACAAAACCGGTACATCGGGCACAAATGCCCAGGGCGTTACCTCGGCCATCAACGATGCGGGTATTGTGCAACTACCTAGTGGTGAGCACTTTGCGATTGTAGTGCTGGTGAGTAACTCCCAGGAAACGGTGGCCGTAAACGAAGCGATCATCGCCCAAGTGAGCCAATTGGTATGGCAGCATTTGGCGAAGCGGCCGCGGGTGATTGGCAACTAAAACATAAATGGCTAAATGATTGCACAGTTAAATGATTGTTCCATTTGATTGTCAATCACTTACAAGATAGGAAATACGCAAGCTCCACTTGATTTTGGTATAAAGCCCCTGGTGTTGTTACCGCAGGTATGCCGAGAAGTATGGCCTCCGGGGCACTACGGTCAGCCACGCCCGGCGACTGGCGGGCGGTGAGGTACGAACCGGTGGGCGTGGGTGGGTAGGTGCGCGGCCTGGCCTCGCCGGACGGGTGCCTACCCACCCACAGGCGCCGCACCGCAGCAGCTATGAAAGTTTTCAGGCTCTGGCGCAAAAAACAAAGGGCATACATGCTGTAACACAACCAAACTTCCTAAATCTCCATCTGGTTGGCCCCCGTTTTAAGGGTGTGCCGGGTATTTTTCCACACGAGCGCGCCCGTGATCCCCTCGGGCAGGCGGATATCGGCGGTGAGCTTACCAGCTTTCTGCTGGAACGCGACCTCGATCGAGCCTCGGACGGTGTAGTTGGTCAGGGCCAGTTCCTCCAAGTCGCCCAGTTGCGGGGCGATCTCCACCTCGGCGTAGCCCGGCTTGAGCGGCCGGATGCC
>JALONO010000332.1 GCA_025454895.1 Bernardetiaceae bacterium | reverse complement strand
TATAACATCAGGCATACGCAATTGCTACTCGATTTGGGTTTAAGAACAATTGGGTGATTTTACTAGGACTGCGCAGTTAGGCTTACTGGTTTGGGTAAGCTAGGCGGATCAATTCTCTAAAGTTAGCTACGCATAAAAAAATGACACCCACTTTTGGCAGGTGTCATCTTTTAACGGAAAAACTGGGGAGGCCAGGGCCTACTTCATATTGCCCGCCTGGGTTTGCACGGCCATGGCCTGGATCTTGATCTGTTCGTTGCGCGTAGTGGTTTTCAACTCTTCGGCCCATTGCCAGGCAATGCCCTTGAGCAGGTCGACTTCTTTGCGCGAGTAATCGACTTTTTTGTTGCTCAGGGCTTCCATAATGCCCTGGGCGCGGCCCAGTTTTTGGCGCTCGGTGGTTTCTTGGCGCAGGTCGCCATTGGCATCCAAGCAGCGCGATAGTTGGGCTTTCACCTCCTTGGCATCGCCCGCCGCGGCCTCGTTGCCGCCCCCGCCGGGCGTGGGAGAGGGCTTAGGGGCACCGCCGCCACCCCCTCCGCCCCCGCCCCCACCTTTGGCCACGTCTTTCATGGCCAGCATCAGGTTGAGGTTGTTGATCTGGGCATCTTTCGCGGCCAGGTCGCTGCGGAGTTGAGCAATGGTGGCATCGTCGCCGCCTTTGGCCACCAGCATTTCTTGCAAGTCTTCGTAGCGTTTGCGGTAAACCAAGGGAATTTCGTAGCTGTGGGTAATGCCGTCGGCTTGGGTTTGCGCCAGGCCGTCCAAGCTAGGGGCCACCTTTTTAACGTCTTCGGCAATCAAGTCTTGGATGTTGCGTTTATAGTTCTCGATTTTAATGTCCAGCTCCGCTTTGATGGCCTCGTTGGCCCCCAGGCGATCCTCGTCGAGCTTTTGCAGGGCGCGCATCATTTTGGTGAGCGAGTCGAAGCGGGTGAGCAGCAAGTCGTGCTCGCTCCTCTGCTTTTTTAGTTGCTCGTTTTCCCCGGCCAGCGAGCCGCCCGGCGAGCGGAACAGAAAGTAAAAAGCCACCAGCGGCAAGGCCAGCGACAGCGCATATACCCAAGAAAACTTCTGGATGGCGGCTTTGCGTTCCGCCTTGTTCAATGGTTCCATTTTTCGGTCTGCTAAGAAGGTGGGTTGAAGTGGACGTAGGTTGCTCCACTTCTACTTATTAAGGTAAATGACGGTTGGCTTAATTGAGGTGCAGGAAATAGGGAATGCATTAAAACTAAAATGACTGGCCTGATTGTAAACGGATTGTTTAATGGCTAACCAACACTTGGTTTACCCCATGGGGCTCCAGCGGTTCTTTTTGGGCTGGTCGGCCGGGGGCGGCGTAGGGCTGGTGGTGTCGGCCACCGGGTTCTCGATGATGAAAATTTCGTTGCCGCCCTTCCGCTTGCCGATAAAGTCGATTTGGCTCAATTTGCTGAACAGCTCGCCGATGGGCCTAAAAAACTCGTCCACCACGGCCAAAATTTGGGCTACTTCCTGGTGGTTGTACTTTAGGTTGAGCATCGAGTCCAACTTGTTCTCGATCACGCCCGGCAGCAGGCCCGACCACTCGGCAAAGTAGCTGAGCAATTCCTCTTTTTCTTTATCGGTCAAAAACCCGATGGCCGTTTTCATGGTCTGGGCGTACTGAAGCATAAACTCGATCATGAAAATGGGCGGCTGCTGCGGGATCACCCACTTGAACGCCACAATGCCCTGGGCCATGCTAAAGAGGAGCTTTTCTACCAAAAAATGCACGCTGCGGGTGAGCGAGGTATCTTGGCTTTTAAGCTTGATCTTTTGGATGATCTTGAGCATGTTCGTCTCCAAATCGCCCAATAGGTTGGCAAAGTTGTAGTACCAGTTTACCAGGCCGTGAAAGCTGTTGACGTTGCTACAAGCCGGAATGTAGTTGCTTACCGGGCTTAGCTGCCCACCCGAATACACGATCTTGCCAATGATAAAGTGCGAGGCCCCAAACTCGGCCGTGTTGATCATGCTTTGCGGCACCACGTTGAGCCGGTACTCGGCCGAAGCGAACGGGTGGCGCGGCGGGTTTTCTTCCAGCGAAGGCTCGCCGATGGGCACGCGCGCGAACGGGTTCACCGAAACGGTAACGTAGAGCACATCCTCCTTCACGGCCTGCATGTTGAACTGGCTCAAAATCTGGCTGTACGAGGTGTTGAGGCTCATCCGGTCGCTACGCACGATCTCCACCCGGTAGCCGTGCGAGGTTACCGCCCGGCAGTTCACCAACCGCACGTTGATCTGCTGAGTGTAGTCGCAGTTGACGTACAACTCCAGCGATTTTTGGTTGGCCGCCTCGGTGGGCAGCAGCCCGTAGTTGAAATTGGTGAGGTTGGCGGCCAGCGCGTCGCGCAAGTGGTCGGTGAAAAAGTTCTCCGTCTCCACAAAGTGCCTCTTGGAGATTTTCATCCCGTCGATCCAATTGACGGGGAAGTGCGAAATGGGCGGCAGCATAAAATGTTGTTCCTTCGGGTGTTAATCGCGCAGGCCAGGGGGTGGCTCCCCGGTCTTTCAGTTTAGTAAAAAAGGCTTTTGGGGCGTAAATATGACAAATGCCCACTAAAATAACCAAAAACCACTATTTGCCGCCACCGGGCGCAAATATCCGCTGGCAGCGGCCTCATTGGCGGTGGGGCAGGCCGTTTTTGTGGTATTTTTATTCGCCGATGCCGGAAACAGTACGTCGCCATCGCTGGGCGCGGCACTCATCTCGCTCATGCGCGCTCGCCGTACTTGCGCCCACCCGCTAACTTTCTACTACCACAAAAGGTTTGATGCCGAAAAGAGAAACCATTACCTTCGCCCATCATGAAAAAATTCTGGACCATGCTCCGGGCCGTGCCGCCCATCATGTTGTTCACCGCTTTGTCGGTATTTTCCATCCCGGCGGCCATGTGGGCCTGGATCGCCTATTTGCTCTGGCAAGGCCAACCGCTTGATGTCGAGACCCTCTCCACCTCTTTGGTAGTTACCGTGGCCTGCGGGTTGGCCGGGCTGGGCGTGATCTTCATCGGCAAACTCTTGCGCGACGATGGCGGGTTTTAGCCACAAATATTTGATTTACAGCTAAATATAATTATTTTGCCACAAGTCGTAACAAGGTAATGTCGCGGATATTCGCCACCGCCAGGCTCAGTAACTGAACGGGCCGCTACCTTTGCCCGCCCAAACCTGCCTTGTTGCCCATGCCCGACTTTGTGAGCCAAGCCTTTGCCGAACACCAAGCCACCGTACAACTGGCCCTGGAGCGGCTGCACCCCGCCATTTTGCAAGCCGCCCAATTGGTGGTGGATACCCTGCGGGCGGGCCGCAAAATCCTCTGGTGCGGCAACGGCGGCAGCGCGGCCGATGCCCAGCACCTGGCCGCCGAGCTGACATCGGCAACGACTACGGGTTTGACCGGGTGTTTGCCCGCCAGGTAGAAGCCCTGGCCCAACCCGGCGACCTGCTGGTGGGCATCAGCACCAGCGGCAATAGCCCCAATGTGTTGCTGGCCATGCAGGCCGCGCGCGCCTCGGGCTGCCGTTGCCTGGCCCTCACCGGCCGCGACGGCGGGCAGCTCACCGCCTTGGCCGACCTGAACCTGGTGGTACCCTCGGCCGTTACGGCCCGGATCCAGGAAGTCCATATCCTCATTGGCCACCTGCTGTGCCAAGCCGTGGATGAGGCCGGGTTGGGGTAGGGGAGCTAAGACGGCTTCGGCTGGACCAACGGCGTGCTGCTGCGCCTGCTGACCGAGAAGGAGTAGTACCTCACCCAAACGCTATCTAACCCATGTCAAAACGTCGTTTTTTAGGCTATTTCACTTTGCTGCTGTTAGTTGCCCTACTGGTCTGGGGCACTCGTTTTGCCCTGTCGTATGTGGGCATTGCCACTTCTTATGCGGCCAAAACGGTTTGCTCGTGTGTGTATGTGTCGGGGCGGG
>JALONO010000097.1 GCA_025454895.1 Bernardetiaceae bacterium | reverse complement strand
CTCCATGCTGGCCAGTTGGTCGGCCGGGATCAGGTCCAGCGACTCGGCCCGCTGCGAGGTGCCCTCGTCGCGCTCGGTGCCCTGGATCTGCTCGCCGTTAATGCTCACCGTGGTAAAGTTGGCCGGCGTGCCGCGCAGGGTAACCACCCCGCCCTGGCCCCGGCTGCGGGTAATGTTCACGCCCGGCACCCGTTGCAAGCTTTCGGTGGCGTCCATGTCGGGGAACCGGCTCATCACGTCGGCCGAGATGATGTTTTTGATGTTGTCAGACGTGCGCTGTTGGTTCAGGGCACGCTCCTGGCCCTCGAGCGAGGCCTTTACCACCACCTCGCTGATCTGGGTTACGGAAGACTGGATCGCAAAATTTTTGGTAATGGTCTGGTTGGCCGTTACTTCCACTTCTTCTTCCAGTGCCTCATAGCCCAGGTAGCTCACCACCAGCGTTTGCTTGCCCGCTGGGGCGCGGGTAAGGGTGTAGCCACCCTGGATGTCGGTAGTGGTGCCGTTGGTAGTGCCCTTGATCATAATAGTTGCTCCGGGCAGCACCTCGCCCGATATTTTGTCGGTAACCTTGCCGCGCACAATGCCATATTCTGCTGCTGGTCGCTCGGCTTTGGCGGTAATAGTTTCTACAATAGTGGGCAAACTGCGCAAAATTACTTGGTTATTGTTCTGCTTCATTTCCAAACCCTGGTTGGGAAAAAGTAGGAGCACAATTTCCGCCACCGATTGACGCTCCACTTTGAGGTGGGTGCGCCGTTCTACATTCAATTGGGTATTGCTATATAAAAAGAAGAATTCGGTGCGCTGCTCAATAGCAGTCAGGGCCTCGGCAACCGTAATATTAGGAAGGTCTAGGCTTAGGCGCACCTTATTGATACTACGCGCTTTACGCTGGGGGGAAGCCTGGGCAAACTGGCCCATTGCTAAAATCAATACCAAAGCCCAGGCGGTAAATGAGGCCCAAGAGTGGAGGTTCAAAGTTGTCATTTTCATACACAGGAAGTAAATAGATTGTTTTCAATAATAGATGAAATAAGTAAGGAGAAATTACTTACATTTTCCTCCGGAGAGTTTTACCTGTTCATTTTGCATTTGATAATCGGCCTGGGTGAGGGTTTTAAGATAGTCGAGTACGTTAGTAATGGGCTGGTTATTGAAATTGGCCGTGATGCGACAACGGAGTAAGTTAGGGTTTTGCACTTCAATATCTACCCCGTAAAAACGCTCTAGTCGGCGTACTACCCGGCGCATGGTTTCATTTTTGAAGGTGAGTTGGCCGTCTTTCCAGCCAGTGTATTCCGCCACGTCGACTTGGTGCTTCTCTATTTGTTGAGTTTGGGGGTCAAAGGCCAAAAGCTCATTGGGCGCCAATGGATTGTTGGCCGCCTGGCCAGGCACTTCAAAAGCTACTTTTCCTTCGGCCAGCACAGTCTCGACTTGGCCTTCGTCGTTGGTAGTGTTGAGGTTGAACTTGGTGCCCAGCACGCGCACGGTGGGGGCCTGCCCGCCCGCGCCCGCCCGCACGAGGAACGGCTGGGTGGGTCGGTGGGCCACCTCAAAGTAAGCCTCGCCCACTAATTGTACCTCTCGGTTGGCCTCGCTGAAAGTTTCGGGGTATTCCAGGCGGCTGTTGGCATTGAGCCACACCCGGCTGCCATCGGGCAGGGTGAGTTTGAGGCGCTGCTTGGCCTGGGTTTCGGTTTTTTTCCAAACGACGGCTTGGTTGACTACCTGGTTGTGCCGTTGGTACCAATAACCACCCCAGCCAATTAAGGCCAGCAGGGCCACGGCAGCGGCCACCCGCCAAACCAATTGACTTTTGCGACGAGTGGGCAACGGACGTAGGGAGATCGTTTTGGGCGCGGGTTTTTCGGTTTCCAATTGGGCAGCAATGCCTGCCCAGGTCTCGGCAAGGGGCTTAAACGTAGGCCGACTGGCTGGCCGGTCGGCCCAAAGGCGGCGTAAGTTGGCTAATTCGGTGGCATTAGCTGGACTTTCGGCGGCCCATTGCTCCACCGTTCGTTGGGTTTGTTCGTCAGCTTCGCCAGCCAAATAACGGGCCAGTAATGGCCAATCGGGGGTTTCCATGGCGGTTCAAGTTCTGGTAATGTCCTAATGACGAACACCCATCGGGCTTACCCCTACAAACCCAGGCATCGCAGTGTAAAAAATGGATGGGTAGCTCAACGGCGAACCGGTAAGCCAAGGCGGATCGCGCTGCCCGAGCGGGCCTAGAAGCCTTTGGCCTTTTCGCGGAGGAATTTGAGGGCGCGGCCCATCTGGGTCTCCACCGTTTTGATGGAAAGCCCCAGTTCGTCCGCAATTTCCTGGTACTTGCGGCCCTCGTCGCGGCTAAGCCGAAAGATCAACTGGCACTGGGGCGGCAGGCTGGCCACCGCTTCCTCTAATTGGCGGCCCAATTCGGTTTGCAGCAAACGTTGTTCTGGGTCGGGGTCGCGGTCGCCGAGCTGGGCGGGCCATTCGGGCTGCTGGCGTTGGCTTTGCCGGTGCTGGCGGCTCCGCAGGTAATCCAGGGCCTGGTTTTTAACGGCGGCAAACAAATAAGCCTGGGCTGAACCTTTTAATTGGATATTGGCTTGGTTGCGCCAAATTTTAACGAACACGTCAGCTACCACCTCTTCGGCCATCTCGGGGCCGGGCAGTAACCGCAGGGCATACAAGCACAACAAGCGGTAATACTGCTCAAACAGCAGTTGGAACGCCCGGTAATCTTGGTATTGTACCATCCGGGCAAAAAGTAGGTCAATATCCTGCCGCTCGCTCAAGTAAAGTTGTCTTCAAATTAGTGTACTATCTAAGACTAATAAATGGGCAAAAAGTTTTGGGCACTTCAAGCCAGTTGGCTCACGGGCAAGGGCGGCAAAAATACGGCCAGCAAATGGGCGAGCTTTTCGTGCTCGACCAAAAAACCGTCGTGGCCGTAGGGCGACTCAATTTCGTGATAAACCACTTGGGGGATATGACGGGCCAGAAAAACTTGCTCGCCGGGGGGGAACAGCAGATCCGACGTGATGCCCACTACCAAGGTGTTGGCCTGAATAAGCCTCAGGGCCGCTGCCGCGCCCCCGCGCCCCCGGCCCACGTTGTGGCTATCGAACGCCTTGGAAATGCGCAGGTACGACACCACGTTGAAGCGGCGCACCAACTTGTCGCCTTGATGACGTTGGTAACTACTGGCCCTAAAATCATCTAGTTGGTCATCGGTTGGTTCGGTTTGGCGGTCGACGTAGGTTTCGTAGTTGCGGTACGAGAGCAGGGCGATGGACCGGGCCGCCCGCAGGCCCGCCTGGCCCGCTTCCGGGCGGGGGTCAGCCCAGGTGGGATCGGCCTGAATGGCCAACCGCTGGCTCTCGTTAAAAGCAATGCCCCAGGCCGAGTGGCGGGCATTGGTGGCCAACAAAGCTAGGTTAGCAATGAGGCGCGGTTGGCTAATGGCCCATTCCATGGCCTGGTGCCCCCCCAGCGAGCCGCCAATGCACAGGTGGATGCGCCTAATGCCCAGGTGCTGGCTTAGCAAGTGGTGGGCTTTCACCATGTCGCGGATGGTGATTTCCGGGAAATCGTTGAAATACGGCCGCCCCGTAGTGGGGTTGAGGCTCAACGGGCCGCTGCTACCGTAGCAAGAGCCTACAATGTTGGCGCACACGATAAAATACTGGCCCGGATCAAGAAAATAACCGTTGCCCACCAGGCCCTTCCACCAGTCGGCCGGGTCGGAATTGGCCGTGAGCGCGTGGCACACCCACACCACATTGCTACCTTCGGCGTTTAATTGGCCATAAGTGTGGTAAGCGATTTCCAGGCCGGGTAAATGCTGGCCATTTTCTAGTTCAAAAGGATGCGGGTAAGAAAAAATCTGCACGATGAAAATGATTGAATGATTGAATGATTGAATGATTGAATGATTGAATGATTGAATGATTGAATGATTGAATGATTGAATGATTGAATGATTGAATGATTGAATTAATTGACTATCAATTTATTGTGAAAATTTAAATGCAAAATTTTGCTTCTCTATTCGTGGTTGTAAAACAAGATCAAAAAAGTAATGGCATGTTAAACTGGCAGGAGTAACTTATTAAATTAGGTTTCAAAACAGGTTTAAGCCAAATCAAGAAACTAATTCAATCAAGTTAATAATGGATATTTTTCATCTTACAAATAATGGAAAATCAAGTATTGATTGTATGAGGATTTACTCCTTTTATCTTCAAAAATAAATTAAACAATCAGGCGGATTTAGATAGAAAACAAAATGAAGATAATCGTCGGTTAGGCAATTCAAGAACCGGCCCGGCCAGCTAGGTTGCGGCCGGGCCGGTTCAAAGTTGGCTTTACGCCGTTACGCCGTTGGCACTCACGGCGGTGGGCAGGCTGGCAAAAGCCTGCTCAAAATCGGCAATGAGGTCGTCAATGTGCTCGATGCCCACCGAGAGGCGCAGCAGGGTAGGGGTTACCCCGGCGGCCAGTTGCTCGTCGATGTCCAGTTGCTGGTGCGTGGTCGAGGCCGGGTGGATGATCAACGTTTTCGAGTCGCCCACGTTGGCCAGGTGGCTGATCAGTTTCAGGCTATTGACAAACTTGGCCGCCCGGTCGCGGTCGCCGCGCAGGGTAAAGGCAAATACCCCACCGAAGCCCCGCTTCAGGTAACGCTTGGCATTGGCATGATAAGCACTGCTCTCCAAGCCGGGGTAGTTCACATTAATTACCTCGGGGTGGGCTTGCAGCCAGCGGGCCAGTTTCAGGGCGTTATCCACCGTGCGTTCTACCCGCAGCGAGAGGGTTTCCAGCCCTTGCAGCAGCAAAAACGAGTTGAACGGGCTTTGGGCCGGCCCAAAGTCGCGCAGGCCCTCCACCCGCGCGCGGATGATGAACGCGATGTTGCCAAATGGCCCCGGCGTACCAAATACGTCCCAAAACTTGAGGCCGTGGTAGCCCTCCGAAGGCTCGGTAAATTGGGGGAACTTGCCGTTGCCCCAGTTGTAGTTGCCGCCGTCCACGATCACCCCGCCAATGCTGGTGCCGTGGCCGCCGATCCACTTGGTGGCCGAGGATACTACGATGTTGGCCCCGTGCTCGAGGGGACGGAACAGGTAGCCGCCCGCGCCAAAGGTGTTGTCCACCACCAGGGGCAGGTCGTGCTGGCGGGCCAGGGCGGCCACTTTTTCAAAGTCCGGCACCGAAAACGCCCCGTTGCCGATAGTTTCCAGGTAAAGGGCCTTGGTTTTGGCCGTAATTTGCTTGGCCAGGTCCTCGGCGCGGTCGCTTTCGGCAAACTTTACCGTGATGCCCAGGCGTTTGAAAGCCACCTTAAACTGGTTGTAAGTGCCGCCGTACAAGTAAGGGCTGGTTACCAGTTCGTCGCCCGCCTGCAAAATATTGTTGAGGGCCAAAAACTGGGCGGCTTGGCCCGAAGATACCGCCAGGGCCGCCACCCCGCCTTCCAAGGCGGCGATGCGTTTCTCGAACACATCGTTGGTGGGGTTCATAATGCGGGTGTAAATATTACCAAACTCTTTGAGAGCGAACAAGTTGGCCCCGTGTTCACTGTCCTTGAACACGTAAGACGTGGTTTGGTAGATCGGGACGGCGCGGCTCTGGGTGGTGGGGTCCACTTCTTGCCCGGCGTGCAACTGGAGGGTTTCAAAACGGTGATTTGCCATGATGTTTAATCGGTTTTTAAATGAATGAAAAACGTAAGAAAATTGGCCCGACGGTTAGGCTGGCGTGGCCGCCCGGCCCCGGGATACGGGGTGGCCGTTGGGCAAAATAAAATCGACGGGATTAGCAACAACAACCGCCGCAAACGGCATAGGCCAAACGGGCCGACGGCTTGGGGGTGGAGGCTTGGGGACGGGCTTGCGGGAAACGAAACCCAGGAAATGGCGGAAGGCTCTGCATGGTAAACATCAATTTATAGGCCCTCGGTTGCTGGCCGAGGACAGGAATTAGCACCTTGCAGGCCCCGAGGGGATTTTGTAGGTTGCTAAGGGGTCATGGAGCCTGTTCTCTCGCCCTTTCTTTATAAATCAATTCCCTAGTAAAGAGGTAGGATTGATATAGTGCAACAAAGGTAAGCCCCTGGTTTGCACAAAACCAAGGGCTTACGTTTTTTTTAGGAAAATTAAGAATACGCTAGCCAGTAGGCCGGGATGTAGCCTATTCCGGCCGCCCCATTTTGGCCAGGTGGGCAAAGTGCGAGCGCATCATGGCCCCCAGCGATTTGTTGTGGTACACCAGCCCGTGGGCCTGGGTGGCCTGGGCAATCAGCGGGTTGATCTCGCCGTAGTACGAGTGGCACACGTGCGGGAACAAGTGATGGGCCGCGTGGCAGTTAGCCCCGCCGCTGAGGAACCACGCCCAACCTTGCCCGGCGTTCCAGTCGCAACTGGTGCGCAGTTGGTGCACGGCCCAACTGTGGCCGGCCGGTCGTGCTCGGACGTGGGGTAGTCGGCCTCGAGGAAAAAGTGGGTGCCCACCAGCATAATAATGAACGTGAGCGCGCACAAGGCCCCGGTGCTGAAGTAGGTGAATAGTACCCAACCCACCGAAAAATCGGTGAGCCACAGGGGCAGGCCCAGCATAAGGGCAAAATGACCCACCTTGAACCCGAAGAAGCGCAGCCAAAGTTGGCCCCGGCCCACGCCCTGGCGCATCCACTCGTAGTCGGGGTGGAGGAGGTACACCCAGTCGCCCCAAAACACCGAATGGGCCAGGGTGAGCAGGTACACCAACGGGGCATACCAAGCCTGGTAACGATGGTAGGGCCGCCAAGGGTGGGCGGGGCTGAGCCGCAAAAACGGGTTGCGGTCAATGTCGATGTCGCTCCCTTCCACGTTGGCGTAAATGTGGTGCGAGCGGAGGTGCCGTAGCCCCCACAGCAGCGGGTCGATGCCCACGGTTAAAAAACTGACGAAGTGCAGCCATTGGTTGGCCCAGTGGCGGCGGAACGCGGTGCTATGCGAGGCATCGTGCCCCCAGCTAAAGCCGATGAGCAGCCCGGCCAGGTTAAACACCAGGTAAACGGCCCAAAACGGCCCGGCCGTGAGGTGGCCCAACAGCAGTAAGGCGCAAGCCCCGTAGCTCAGCGCGAACCAGCAACCGCCCTTGGCCCAAAACCGCCAGTCGGCGTGGGCGATGGGCCGCCCGGCAAAATGTTGGTGTACCTCGGTTTTCAGATCATGTAAGAAAGCCTGCTCGGCTTGGGCATTGGTGAAGCGGATGTTGTTCATAACCAGCAAAGTTTGGGTTAACAACACAAACCTAGCGGGCCTGCCCAAGCCCAGGAAACGACTTTCCGCGCCCCAAAAAGCGGGTTTGGCAATAATTGCGGCGGCTGGTTTTTTGGCCCCGGACAAGCAATCGGCTTGGCGAAAAACGCAAAACGAGAGATGTAGTTGGCGATTAATGCAAAAAGAGTTTACGTAGCCAAGCGAAAAACCCAAAAACCGGGCGAACCGCTACCGCTTGGCCCGCTGCAAATACTGCCGCCATACTTGCAGGGCGGGGCGTTCGCGGCCGGTTTCGTCGAACAGGCCGGTGTCGCGCCAGAGGGCCGTGATGTCGCGCACCCCGCCTACCTGCTGCCAGAGGCGGTCGTAATCGCGCAGCACAAAGTTGTTGAAAAACAAAAAGTTATGCTCATTGGCCCCGGCTAGGGCGTACTCGATGTAGGCCCGTTGTTTCTCCTCGTCGGACGGGACAGTGATGCGGGCGGGCACATCTAACTCCAGGGTTTGGGCCAGGTAACCAGTTTCGGTCATGGCCAGGGGTAGCTGGCCCGCCAGCGCGCGCAACCGGGCGAAGAAATCGGGGGGGAGGCTATTGGTGCCGAAGTTGGTGCCGTACAGGTAGGCACTCACGCCGAACACGTCGGTGTAGGGGTTGAGGGTGCGCACGGCGGCCTCCTGGGCATCGTAATCTTGGCGGTTTTCGTAGCCGCGCAGCAAATAGCCAGCGTGCCAGGAGAACAGCACGGTGAGGTTGGGGAATTTTTTCTTCAGTTCCGGGTAGATGAACTGGTGCAGCTCCACGTAGTCGGGCCAGAGTTGGGGGGCGTTACCCAGCAGCAGGTTAGCCTCGATGCTGAAACTGAAAAAATGGGGCTGGAAATACTGGATCAGCCGCTCGCAGTAGTTGAGATAGGCGCGTTTTACTTGGTCGCTGTTGAGGCGGGCCGTGGCCCAGGGGGCGGGCAGTGGCTGGTCGTTGGCGGTGCCCCGGTACAGGGCCAGGCCGTTGCGCCAAAAGTTGATGGGCGTGATTTGGACAAACACCCGGTGGCCCGGCGGGGTGCGGGCCTTGCGCAGGTTGAGGTCGTTTTGCACGTGCTGGCTAAACGGCTCGCCGCTGAGGGCCTCGGGCCAGGGCACGCCCTCGTCGAACGAGTGACAGATCAGGTCGGCCTCGCGGGCGATGGTTTGGTAGGTGTAATCGACGGCCTCGAAGCTCACTTCGTAGGGGAACGGGGTAAAGCCCAGATAAAAACTTCGGGTTTCGGCGGGCGGGGCCTCGGCAGGCTGGCAGGTAGCCAAGCCGCCGCCCAGGAGTGCCCAGGCGGGCGCAAAGCGGGCAAGGAAATGGCGGAGGTTCATTATATTGACATGATTAAATGATCGCATGATTAAATGATTGCCAATTATTTGAGGGATAGAGAATGCGCAATGCGATTTGATTTTAGTATTAGGTTGATTTTTAGTGGGTTGAATAAACCCTAAGGGTTTTTGAAACCCTTAGGGTTTGGAGGAGCCGGGTCCCGGCCCCCCAAACCAACCGATGATATAAATATACGGAAGAACGGCCCGGAGGTTGCCCGGCGGGGCTAGAACAAGGCGGTAACTTGGGCGCGACCGATGTGGACGATGGTTTGGCCGGGGGAACTGCGGCCTTCGTACTGGAAGGTGAGCTGCAGGCCGTTGCTGAGGCGTTGCTGCCAGTTGGCGGTCCAGGTGTAGTTGCGGCCGTTTTGGAGGGCTTCCAGCATTTCGTAGCCCACGGGGGTGTTGGCCGCGCCGGTAAAGGCAATGTTGGCCACGCGCAGGCGCAGGTTCACGGTGCGCTGGCTCTCTTTGGCCCAGCGCAGGTCCAGGCTGGCTTCGTGGAACACGGCGCGCTCTTCGCCTTGCTGGTTTTGCTTGTTCTTCCACTCGTAAATGCCCGCCAGGCGGAAGTTGGGGCTGGGCTGCCAGGCCAGTTCGGGGCGGATTTGCCGACTGGCAATGAGGTAGTTGCGGTTGGTGAGGAAGTCGGAACGGTTGCCGCGCTGGTCGGTGAGGGCGGCCAGCCGGGCGTTGAGGGCGGCCCCGAGGTTGTAGCGCAGGTTGGCCTGGAGTTCGCGCTGTTGGCGGCCCTCGAAACCGTTGGTGAGCAGTTGCTTTTGGTCGGAGTTGAAAATGGACACCTCGGCCCCGAACTTGGGGCTGGTACGGTTGTAGAAAAACGCGGAGCGCAGCACGTTTTGCTCGCCCAGCAGTTGGCTGTCGGCCGGGGCGATCCAGGGCAAAAACCGGGGCAGCAGGCGGCGGTCGGTGAGCCGTTTGTTAATCGTCCACGAACTGACATTGCTGAGCCGGACCAGCCAGGCCCGCAGGCCGCCGCGCTTGGCCCAGTCTTTAGGGAACCCGGCGTTTAGCCGGTAGCTGAGGGCGTTGGTAAAGGCGTTGATGTACTGGTCGGTCGGGGTAAAAACCTTGATAAAATTCCGTTCGTCGGGGTTGATGGCCAAGTAAAACTCGTTGAGTTGTTGCAGGCCGTCGCCGTTGTCGTCGCGCCAGGCGTGGGTGCCCTGGCCGGGGTTTACGGGCAGGTAGGTAAACTCGCGGCGCAGTTCGCGGCCGCTGCCGTTTTGCAGGGTGAGGTCGGAGCGCACCGCCCCGCGCCAAAACTGGGCGTTCCAGTCCAGGCGGCCGGTAATGGTTTCGTCGTTGCCGGGCTGGCGCAGGCCAGGGCTGGGCAAACTGGCCGCCCCGGCCAAGGTGGCCAGGTTGCGGTAGGTGGCCAACAGGCTGAAATACTGGGTTTTGGTTTGCCGCGAGGCGGTGAGGTTGAGGGTGTTGGCCTGGTTGGTTCGGCGCAGGCGGCCCTCTACGGGCAAAAAGTCTTGCCGGGCACTAAAATCGGCCCCGAACTGCCAGCGGCTGCTGTCGCCGTTTTTGAGGTAGAAACGGTGCTCGGCGAAGTTCATGGCGGTGGCGGCCACGCTGTCGGCGGCCCCGGGGCGCACCCGGCTAATGGCGTTGCGGTCGGTGGCGTACCCGTAGCCGGGCACCAGGCGGTGGCCCCGGTAGCTCAGCTCGGCCCGGAAACGGTCCCAGGTGGAGCGGTAGGCCACCCCGCTGCGGGCCAGTTGATTGCGCATGGTAAAAAAGTTGACCAACAGGTGCCATTTGCCCCAGCGCGCGCCCGCGTCAGCAGTTTGTTGGTAGCCGTTGGCTTCGGTGCCCCGCAGGCGGCGGGTGTGGCGCAGGCTCACGAACTCGGCGGGGCTTTTGCGGAGGCCCACCCCCGCGTTCACGATCTGGTCGGCCACGGCCGACACCCGGCTCGAACTGAGGGGGACGGCGGCTGCCTCGCCTTGGCTCTGGCCGGGCGAGGTGTTGAGTTGGAGGTCTAAGGTGCCGTTCTGGAAATCAAGCGACCAGTCGCGGTCAAACTCGATGTCCCGGAAACGGTCAACGGGTCTAAAGTTGGCGTTGTCGTGCTCAAAATCGAGGTTGGCCAGCCATTGCCAGTTCTTTAAAACATTGAGGTGGAGCGGCTTGCCCGTGTTGACGTAGCCGAATTTAACGGCCCGGCCCGTGTTGTCCAGGTTGCCCACGGTGGAGTACAGGTTGGGGTCAAACTGGGAAAAAGCCGCTTCGCCAAACAGTTGCTCGGTTTTGGAAAGTTGGAAACTGGCCCCCAGCACTGCCATTTGCCGCTGGTTGGGGGCGGGCAACAGCCGCACCGGGGCGTAGTTGCCCTGGGGCACGCCGTTGCGCGGGGCCACCCATACGTATTCGCGGCCGTTGGCGGTGGGGCTGCCGGGCCGGTAGTCGCCCCGGCCTTGGCCCACTTCGCTAAAGTTGAGGCTGAACAAGTTACGCTCCTGCGGGCCGCGCGCCCGCACGTAGGCGCGGTAGGCGCGCCCGTCCACCACGGTATCGCGGGCGGTGTACAGCACGCGGTTCACGTCCCACTCGGCGGCTTGCACGGCCGGGGCCAGGGCGTTTTGCACGCTGTCGCCCACATGGGCCAGCAGCCGCCGCCCGGCGGTATCCAAATTGGCCAACAGGGGGTTGTTGGGGTTGTCGCGTTCGCGGTAGAACTGGCCAAACACCGTAAACCGGCCCAGGGGTTGGTAGTGGCTGGCCGTTAAAATGGAGCGCGGGTAGTTTTGGACGTTATACTCCATGTCCACCCGCACCCGCGAGAACCGGGTAACCACCACCCGGTTGGTAAACGTGATTTCGGCGGTGTTGTAATCGATCACATAGTCGTAATTGAAGCCCCGGGTGAGCAGCCGGTTGTCGAGGTACACGCGCTCGGAGTTGGCCAGGATGATGATGAAGCGGTCGCCTTCCGGGCCGCGCAGCCGGTAAGGTCCCAGCACGCCCTCTTGTACGGGCACTACTTGGGAGAAAAACCGCCCTTTGGCCGCCGCCAGGCCCACGCGGGTTTGGCCCAAGGCCAGGGGGCGGCCCGCCCCGGTGCTGTCCGGCTTAAAGCCGCGCGGGGTAGTTTCCAGCACGGCCCCCAGCACGTTTTTGTAAAACCGTAAAAATTGCGATTGCGGGCGGCCGTTGGCCAGGCTGGGCGTTTGCAGCACCACGTCGCCCGCGCTCAGGTTCACCACCGGGTGGGCCAGTTTGATAAACACCCGGTCAAATTGTTGCAACTGCTGGGTGTTGCCCTCGGGCTGGAAGGGGATGTTCTGGTCGGTGAGCACGGCCGTGAGGTGCAAGTCCTCGGTAATTTTGCCCTCCATTTGCAGGTTCAGGGCCGACTGCACAAATACATCTTGCCGGTTGCCAAAACTGAGGCCCCGGGTGAGGCTGCCGCTTTTTTGCAGCCCCTCGGCCCGGAAAAGCTCGACCCGCTGGCCCAGGGTGGCGGGGCCGGGTGCCTCGTTGCCCGCCGTTACCACGGTGTTGACGGCCGGGTTGTGGTAGCCCCCGGAGTCGTACTTGGCTTGGTCGCGGTTAAAAATTTTTTGGGAGAAAAGATAGGGCAGCACCCGGTAGCAAAGTTGCACCGAGTCGGGTAGGGGGGCGGCGGGCCAGTAGAGGATCACCGCGTTGGTGGTGAGGTCGTGGGCCAGGCGGCCCGTGCTGGCCAGCGTGCGTCCGCCCGCGTGGGCCAGCGGCAGGCGCGTGCTGTCGGGCAGCAGGCTCAGCGTGTCGGGGCGGAGGGTGGCCCGGTAGCCGCCGGTGCTATCGGGCGCGAACTGGGGCCGCAGCCACCGGCAGCGCAGGTTACTCAGGGGGCCGTTGGCTTGGGCTAGGCACCAGGCCGGGGCCAGCCACAGCCACCACAGCAGCAAAAAAGCGGGTCGTTTTGGCAAGTTAGGGCGGGCCGATGAGCAGGCCGCTCGACAAAGTTCCAAAACTTTGCCAGAAAACCCGCCAGGGGGACATTGACGGGTTTGGGTAAATTATTCCTAAATTAGTATCCTCATTATTTGATTAGACCTCTTGCATATTAGCCGTACTCAGGTCGAAATTGCTTCCCCTCCCCGACGGGCAGGGACAGGGTGGGGCCAAAAAAGGGCAGGTCTTGAACGAAAATTCCGGGCTTTCACTCGGCCAAAAACCTAATCTGCAAGAGGTCTATTTATTTGTTGGAATAGCCGAGAAGCGGAATGAAAATCAGTTCTTTTTATATCGCCAATCTGCTCAAAAACCCCGATATTGACTTAAAATATCTCCATTTTTGGACTAATCAATTGAATTTGAATACGTTCGGTCTCCTAAACCCCTAGCCTCATGTCCCGCTTCGTCCACGATACGCCCGACCACATCTTGCAAATGCAGGTGGATATTGTGTTGGCCAAACCGCCCCACGAGCGTTTTAAAATGGTAGGCGAAATAATGCAAATGGTGTGGCACTAAGCCGAGGGCCGGGTGAAAAGGCGTTGGCCCAACCTCACATTGCCCGAACTAAAAGTAAAGATTTTTGAGGAAATCTACCGGGATGACTTCACGCCCGAACAGATGCAGGACATCACGCAAAAAATGCATGCATTTTGGGTGAAAAAAGAGCAAGAAATGGCGGCTAACCCGCCCCCGGAAACAACTTAGGCTTGTCCGCCGCTCAACCGGCCAAACAACTGGTTGCCGGGCAGGCTGGGCGTATCGCTTTGAAGAAAAACCTCGTAGGCCGTTATCACCTCCGCTACCGATAAAGTGCCGCTGTGGTCGGTGTCGAGTTGGGTGAACATTTCTTTGGCCAGGCTGGTGGGCAAGTCTAGCACTTGGTAAAACGCAAACCATTCCTGTTGGCTAATGAGGCCATCTTGGTTGATGTCTAACATTTGGTAAATCACCTCGCCCAGGGGCAGGGCCAGCCGCTGGTACAGAATGGGGTTGCTGATTACCCCGTCCCAAAACTCGAGCCACTCGGCTTCGGTTACTTGGCCGTCTTGATCCAGGTCGGCGTACTCGCCAATGCCTTGCCACACGCCTTGCATCCGCTCGTGCAGGGCCAGGTGGGCGGGCGACTTTTCCGGCCAGCCTTCAGCCAGGGCGATGCGGCGGGCCAGTTCCTCAAAGTCGTTGCGGCCCAAAGTGCCGCCCCGGTTAAGGTCGTGGATGCGGAACAGGTTGGAAAATTTCTGCTTTTGAAATTCGCTTAGCATAGCAATTATTGTAGTTTAGTGAGGTTGCGGCGGCGAGCCGGTAATTTTGTGGCCTTGGTTAGGGACAGTGCTGCCCGGCCCACTCTACAAATATTTCACCTTAATCTCAATAAAGCAATAACCATGAAGGAGGTTTTTATTGTCTCGGCCACCCGCACGCCCATGGGCAGTTTTGGGGGCCAGTTGGCGGGCTTTACGGCCACCCAACTGGGGGCTTTGGCCGTTAAAGCGGCCGTGGAGCGCGCCCAGGTGGAGCCTGGGCAAATCGAGGAGATTTTGATGGGCAACGTGATCGCGGCCGGGCTGGGCCAGGCCCCCGCTACCCAGGTGGCCATTTACGCCGGGCTGGGCAACCGAATCCCGGCCACCACGGTCAACAAGGTGTGCGCCTCTGGCATGAAAACCATGATGTGGGCCGCCCAGAGCATTATGGCGGGCCAAAACGACCTGCTGGTGGCCGGGGGCATGGAAAGCATGAGCAACATTCCGTATTACCTGCCCAAGGCCCGATTCGGTTATAAATACGGCAACGGCGAACTGCTGGACGGCCTGGCCTTCGACGGCCTGGTTGACCGCTACCAACACACGGCCATGGGCGTGAGCGCCGATGCCACTGCCCGCAAGTACAACATCAGCCGGGAGGCCCAGGATGCCTTTGCCGTGCGCTCGTACCAGTTGGCGGCCCAAGCCACGGCCAGCGGAGCCTTGGCCGCCGAAATGGTGGCCGTGGAAGTGCCCCAGAAAAAAGGCGCGCCCCTGCTGATTACCGAGGACGAGGAGTACAAAAATGTGGTGTTCGATAAAATCCCTAACCTGAAGCCCGCTTTTACACCCGACGGGACGGTTACCGCCGCCAATGCGTCCACCATCAACGACGGCGCGGCGGCCACCATGATTGCCAGCGGCGAGGCGGTAAAACGTCTCAATCTCAAGCCTTTGGCCCGTATTGTGGCATTTGCCGATGCCGCCCAGGAGCCGGAGTGGTTCACCACGGCCCCCACCTTGGCCGCGCCCAAGGCCCTGCACCGGGCGGGCCTGGCCATGTCGGCCATGGACTTGGTGGAAGTCAACGAAGCCTTTGCCGTAGTGGTACTGGCCTTTAACCAACTGCTGGACGTGGACCCCGCCAAGGTGAACATCCACGGCGGGGCGGTGGCCCTGGGACACCCGCTGGGCTGCTCGGGCACGCGCATTGTGGGCACGCTGGCGCACAGCTTGCAACGCACGGGCGGGCGTTACGGCCTGGCCGCCATCTGCAACGGCGGCGGCGGGGCCTCGGCCATCGTGATCGAACGAGTGTAACCTGGTTGGTTTTTCTTCCGGGGAAGATGGGCCAACCCCGTCTTTTCTTTTTCTGGCTAATCTGCCCTTGAGCAGGTGCGATCCCTTCTAATTTTAGTGGCCTAGGGGGATGGTTTTCGCCAAGTTTGGTACGGTCAAAAGCCCGAAACTAGCTTAGTGCCTTTGCGAGACATATATTTGGACGGATCAGCCCCGCCCAGCGGGGAGGTGTTTTGTTCAGATTAACTCAAATTGCTGATTATCAATGAAAATTATTTGGCCGGGTTGACCGCCGGGAGGGGTTACCGCTTGGTTCCCAGCGGCATTGGAGGCTGTAAATAGCCAGCTATTATAGTTTAAAAGCTAAAAATTTAATTTATTAGATAAAACTTAAATAAGGAAACACCGCCATGCCAGGCCTTACTTCTGAAGAAACCCAAAACTTGGCGACCCGCTTGCGCAAGGGAGAAAAAATCTCATTTTGTTCCGGCAGTTGGCAATCCAGCGAGCACACGTTCAGTTTTGAGGCCCCTCGATTTATCCATCAATACAACGATCGCCGGGATCAGGAATTTTGGGAGAAAAGCTGGGCCAGCGAAGCCGAATTTGCCCATTATTTGGCCCAGGGAATAGGTGAACCAGTGGCAGAAGGTTTGAAACATGCCACAAACGCCAAATCAATCCTTCCTCCCGCGAGTTTGACCTCAGAGGAAATCCAGCACCTCATATCCCATTTAATAAACCAGGGAGACCTCTCGGTGCGGGTAACCGTTGAGCACGTGGTGAGCGGCCGGCAGTACTTGGATCACCACTTTAGCTACCTGGCCCCGGGCCGGGTGTACGGTTACCGGGGCACCCCTAAGTTTAGCTATGGGTTCAGCGACCCGGAGGATGTGGACTACTGGTTGGCCAAGGACTACGGGAGCGAAGCCGAGTTCGCCCAATTTTTGGCCCAGGAAATCGACCACCTGGTTGTAAAGGAGTTGCGGAAAGTCTTGACTAGTTAAAGGCTAAACCAGGCTTAGGGCCTTCGTTTTTGGTAAAATTGCCCTTTCTTTTTAACTTGACGAAGCAGAAAAGGGTGTTAATGTAAAGAAGTTGCCCTCCATTTTGCCCGTGCGTATCATTGTGGGTTCTTTGCTGATTTACCATTACTTATGCCCGAAATTGCCCTCCGTCGGTTCCGTTACGGCGATGAACGCCCCCTGGCCGAACTGGCCAACCACCGCGCCGTATGGATCAACCTGGCCGATACCTTCCCCCACCCGTACACGCTCGAGAGCGCGGTGGAGTGGGTCAAGTTTGCCAGCCAGGCCCTGCCCGTTACCAACCTGGCCGTAACGGTGGACGATCAACTGGCCGGAGGGGCCGGGGTGAAGCTGATGGATGGCATCAACCGTTACACTGGCGAAGTGGGTTATTGGCTCGGGCAGCCGTTTTGGGGCCAGGGCATCGGCACCGAGGTGCTGGCCCAGCTCACTGAGCTATGTTTTACCCACTTGGGCCTGCTGCGCACCCAGGCCCGGGTGTTCCACTACAACCCGGCCTCCATGCGCGTGCTCGAGAAAAACGGCTACCGGTTGGAGGCCGTACTGCGCCAGGCCGCCTGCAAAGCCGATCAAATGGTGGACGAGCACCTCTATGCCCTGCTCAAAAGCGAGTGGTTGGCCGCCCGGCGGGCTTAGTTGGCTTTGGTTGCACAATGGGTAGATATAAGGTTGATAACCAATATTATATCTAGACTTAATTCGTCATCGCCTCA
>JALONO010000096.1 GCA_025454895.1 Bernardetiaceae bacterium | reverse complement strand
GATCCCTGGGCGTTTGCCCTGGTGTTTTTTGCGTTGACGCGGCGAACTTTGCCTCGTTAGTTAGGCCCGCTTTTTTTATTCACCCACTTCACTTTCTTACATTTTCTTTCTGTACTTAATCACCATGACGTACCTGTTTATGTTGCTCGATCTCCCAGCGGTACTTGTACCCGCCGGGGGCGCGGTGTTGTTCATCGTGTTCATTTTTGGGTTGCTCTATTCTTTTTTGAAGAAAGCCTCGCCGGGCACGGCCTTGGTCAAAACCGGGCTGGGGCTAACCACGCCCCAAATCTCCACCAGTTCCTCGATCGTGATCCCGCTCATCCACCGGGCCGAAACCATCGATTTGACGGTGAAGATCGTGAAAATCGTGCGCCGCAGTGCCGACAGCCTCTCGTGCGCGGACGGGATCCGGGCCGAGGTGGAGGTGGATTTCTACGTTAAAATCAACTCGGTGGACGAAGACATCCGGCGGGTGGCCACCACCATCGGCTGCGACCGGGCCTCTAACCTAGAAACGATCAAACAACTGTTCGAGGCCAAGTTTGCCGACGCGCTCAAAACCGCCGGTTCCAAGCTCACCTTTGACCAACTGTACCAAAACCGCCACCAGTTCCGCGACGAGATATTGATCGCCTTGGGCCACAACCAAGGCGGCGACGTGGTGCTCAACGGCTACCGGCTGGACGACGTGGCCATCCATTACCTGGAGCAACTGCCCCTGAACAAGCACGACGAAAACAACGTGCTGGATGCCAAGGGGATCAAAGAAATAGCCCAGCGCACCTCGGTGGAGGCCGAAAGCGCCAACCAACGCCTGCGCGAGCGCGAGGTTACCATTGCCGAGCAAAACCGCCAGGCCAAGGTAAAGCAATTGCAAATTGAGCAAGACTTGAAAGAAAAAGAGGCGATCCAGCAGCGGGAGATCAAGGAACGGCAACTCCGCGAAAGCGCCCAAGCCGAAAAAACCTTCCAGGAGCAAGAGCAGATCAAGCAGCAGGCAGCGATTGAAAAGGAACGGCTCACCCTCGTATCGGACGAGCGCAAGCAGCAGGAGATCAAGGTGGTGGAAACCGAACGCGAACGGGCCATTTTGGTAGCGCAAGAAGAAAAGAATAAAGCGGCCGAGATCGCCAAAATCCAGCGGGAGTCGGCCACGGCCGAGCAGTTGAAGGAGAAACTGGCCATGCTCGAGGAGACCGCCAAACAGGAGGCCCTCAAGATCAAGGCCGAGGAAGAAGCCATGACCGTGCGGGCCGTGGAAGTGGCCAACCGGGAAAAGCAGATCCAGATCATCAACGCCGAGCGGGAGGCCGCCGTGCAGGTAGCCCGCAAAAACGTGGAAGCCGATGCCGAGGCGTACAAGCTGCTCACCATTGGCAAGGCCAGAATGGAAGCCGCCGAACTGGAACTGCAAGCCGCCGAGAAGCAGGCCAAAGCCTTGTTGGAAATGGGGAACGCCGAAGCCGCCGCCCTGGCCGCCAAGCTCACCGCCGAAAACTCGATTGGCCGCAATGCCATGATGGCCCAAGCCCTGGAGCAACTGGTGCCGATGTTGCCCCAAATTATTGAGAAAATGATGCTGCCCGCCGAGAAGATTGACAGTATCAAATTCCTCAATATCAATGGGTTAAATGGAATGACTTCAACCAACGGCACCGAAAGTGCGCCGCTCAACGCGGGCGCTACGGGCGGGGTGGGCAGCATCATCGGCACGCTGATGAACGTGAGCATGCTCATGCCGGTAATGAAAGAGGTGATTAAAACCCTGCGCACCGACAGCGAGCTGAGCGAGACCCTGGAAGGCATTAAACAACTGCCCGGTGGGGAAAAATTGCTCAATTACTTTGATACCGTTAACGCCAACGGCCAGTGACCGAACTGTTAGATAGCCTGGGGCAGCCCCACAACTGGCTGTACGCCGTATCGGCGTGCGTGGCGGTGGGCATTTGGCTGGTGTCGCTGCTGGGCCTGGTGGACCTGCATACCGATGGCCACCTAGCCGCCGACCTCCACGCCGAGGCCCCAGGCTTATGGGGCCACCTGGGCGAGGCCGTGGGCTTCGGCGCGCTGCCCGCCTCGGTGGTCCTCACGTTGCTGTTGTTCAGCTTTGGCTGCACGGGCATTGCCCTCAACGATTGGCTGCTGGCCTGGTTACAACCCACCGGCGGCTGGCGTTATGCCCTGCTGGGGGCTAACTTCGGGGTGGCCGGGGCGGTGGCCGTGGGACTCACGCGCGCCCTGGGCCGCCCGCTGCGCCACCTGTTCCGCGACTACGGGCAGGCCGCCAAAGCGGGCGACCTGGTGGGCCGGGTGGCCCGGGTATCGTCGGGGCAGGTGAGCGGCCAGCACGGCCAGGCCACCCTCACCCTGGCCGACGGCACCACCGTGGAAGTGGCCGTGCGCGTGCCCGCCCCGGGGGTAGCCCCGCTCCAATACGGCACGCCCGTGCTCTTGGTCGATTTTGACGAAGACCGCAACGTGTACTGGGTGCAGCCCGCCGGGCCGGAGTTATTGGCCTAGCCCGGTTTGGGCTGTTCCAAGCGTGAAAGAAATCTAATGAAAAAAGCCCCGGCGTAAGTACGTGCGGGGCTTTTTTAGATTTTGAAGAAGCTGAATTATAATATAATCAAATAGAGATTGCGCATCTCCTTTCTTTTAAATGATTGATAATCAAAGAGAAAATAATTTAATCATTCAATCATTAAGTCTTTTTAGAACTAGTGGTTCACATCGGGCGGGCTGTCGAGTTTGAGTTTTACCTCGTCGTTCAAAAAGGTCATGAACGTGTCGCCGCGCAGGCCCAGGCGCACCGTCTCGAGGGGTATCAACTCGTTGGGGGCAATGTTGCCCAGGTTCACGTTGCTGCCCAGGTACTTCACAAACCACACCTGCTGCGATTTTTGGGGGGCCTCCCAAATGATTTTATCGAAGGGCACTTTGGTCAAGATTTCTTCTACCAGGCCGGAGCGCACTTCACCGGTGGAGCGGAACAGGCCCACGTTGCCGCTTTCCCGGGCCTCGCCGATCACTTTCCAGGCCCCGGCTTCCAGTTCGGCCGTCATCAGTTGGATCCACTTGTAGGGCGGGATGATCTTCTCGGCATCCTTGGAACCCACCTCCGATAGCACGGTGGCCCGCTCGGCCAGGCGGCGGATGTAGCCAAGCTTGAGGTCGTGATTAAGCTCAATCGAGCCGTCCGACACCTCAGCGTAGCCCATGTCGTACTTGTCCAACAGGCGCAGGTAGTCGTCGAACTGGTTGCGGATCACGAACGCCTCGAACAGCGTGCCGCCAAAGTAAACCGGAATGCCCGCCTCTTTGTAAATGCGGAGCTTCTCGCTCAAGTTAGGGAATACGTAGGACGTAGCCCAACCCAATTTTAAGATATCAATATAATCGGCCGAGGTGCTGAGCATGTCTTCCGCTTCGCGGATGCTCAATCCTTTGTCCATGACCATAGTGAGGCCATTCTCCCTGGGCTTAACGGTACGCTCGGGCAGCTTGCTCAAAAAGTAATTCATTAGCGATTGCGGTATTGATTGATGATTTTGTAGAGGGCCTTCTGCACTTCCAACGAGTCGAAGAACTCTAGCAACACGGTGTGGCTATCAAAGTCCAAAATTAATGCGTTTTCTAAATATGCCACGCCCTGGCTGTATTTGCCCGCCGCGATGTGGTAAGCACACAGCCGATAATGCAACTCGGCGTGGTGGGGCACTTCGTCGATGCCGGTTTTCACCAGGTCGATGGCCTTGTCGTAGTCGCCCTGCTCGTATAAAATGTACGACCAGTCTAGCCAAGTATCGGGGTTGTCGGGGCCAAGCTCGCTGGCCCGTTCGTAAGCCTCCGTGGCCGACACCACGTTGCCCGTTTCGTACTCGGCTTCGGCCAGGCCCAGCCAGTACTCCTCCTCTTCCGGGTTGAGGTTCACGGCCCGACGGAAAAAATGGATGGCTTCGTACCACTTTTCCTGGGCGTTTAAGCAGCAGCCGATCCCGTAGTAGGCATCGTCGTAGTGCTCATCAATGGCCAGGGCCGCCCGGTAGTTTTTCATGGCTTCCTCAAAACGGCCCAGCTTTTCCTGGCTGGCGGCCAAGCAACAGAGGGTTTCCGGCTCCACCGGGTTTTGCAGGCGACGGGCCTGCTGGTAACAGTCATGGGCCTTGGCGGCATCGCGCAGGTTCAGATGGGCGTGGCCCAGGTTGAGCCAGGTAGATACGTGGTTGTCTTTGAGCGTAACCGCCCGGTTGAGCAGTTGCACCGCCTCCTCGAAACGGCCAGTTTCGTTATTGTACACACCCAGGTTGCGCCACACCAAATGCGACTCAGGATTGGCCTGGGCGTAGTTTTCCAGCACCTGGCGGCCCCGGCGGGTCTCGCCCAGGTCTTCCAATACATCCACTAATGCCAGCAGGGCGGGCATCTGATCCGGATTTTGGTGGAGGGCCTCGGCGTAGTGTTCGGCCGCCCGCTGCGGCTGGTCCAGGCGCAGGTAAGTTTCGGCCAGGCGGCAGTGTACCTCGTCCTTTTCCGAGGAAAACGGCAGCACTTTTTTGAGGTAAACGATCGACTGCGGGTAATTTTCCAAGGCAGCGTAGAGGTATGCCTTCAACATCAACAATTCTTCATCGGTGGGGGCGGTTAGCTCCGCCTCGTCGGCCAGGGCTAGGGCCGCTTGCCACCGGCCCCCTTGGGCCAGGGCCTTGGCTTTGGCCACTTGCAACTCCGTAGAAAAAGGGTATTGATCCAATGCCAACCCACAGGCTTGGAGGGCCTTGCTGAGTTGATCCTGGTTGAGGTAATAATAAATGATCCGCTCAAATGCTTCCACGTCGAAAAACCAGACTTGATCGTCTTTCAGCATTTGCTCGTAACGCCGCACCGTTTCATCTTTGGCATCAGGCGGATTGTTTTTTTGGGCCATGCAATCAAATTGGGTAAGACAAACCGGATGCCGTTTCCAACGCAAAATTACGGAAAATCGCCCCTTAGTTTTGCCTTATTGTTTACAAAAAGCACCCCAAAAGCCCCAGCCTGCCGTTTTGGCACTATCAGGCGATTATCCGAGCGGCCCATCGGCCAAAATTGCGCCCCCGGCCGCTTGCGCCAAGTAGCCTGGGGTTATTGCACCAAAAAATCGGGCAAATCGGCCACGCGCTCGCAGCACACCTGCTCCATTACTTGTTTAAGTTGGATTTTGAGGATGTGCATCAGGTGGTCGCCGCCTTGGGCGCCCAGGGCAGCCACGGCGTACATAAACGAGCGGCCCAAAAACGTGAACTCGGCCCCGCTGGCCAAGGCCCGGGCCACGTCCGGCCCGGAGCGCAGCCCGCTGTCGATCATGATCTTGATCCGGTCGCGGTAGCCGGCCACGATCGGCCCTAGGGCTTTGATGGAGGACTGCCCGGCATCTAACTGCCGCCCGCCGTGGTTGGATACGATGACGCCGTCGAACCCCAGCCGCACGGCCATTTCGGTGTCGGCCTCGCTGGCCACGCCCTTGAGCACCAGGTTGCCCTTCCAGCGGTCGCGGATGGGGGCGATTTTCGCCTCGTTGACCCGGCCCGCAAAAGTGCGGTTCATGAACAAGCCCAACTGTTTCATATTCATGCTTTTGTCCATGTATTTGGTCAAATTGGCAAAACCCGGCTGCCCGTGGGCCAAGGTGCTGAGCGCCCAGCGGGGGTGCAACATGATTTGGATCATATTGGCCAGGGTCATGCGCGGGGGCATGGCCAGGCCGTTGCGGATGTCGCGCGGGCGGAACCCGAACGTGGGCACGTCGCAGAGCACGATCAAGGTTTTGCACCCGGCCGCCTCGGCCCGGTCCAGCAGGTCGTCGCGCAGGGCGTTATCGGCCGGGTGGTACAACTGGAACCAGAACCGGCCCTGGGTCAACTCGCCGATGCGCTCCAGGCTGGCCGTGCTCACCGTGCTGAGGATAAACGGCACGTTGTGGGCCAAGGCGGCTTTGGCCAATATTTCCGGCGCGGCGGGCCAAATAAGCCCCTGCAACCCGATGGGGGCCACGCCAAAGGGAGCATCGTACACGTGCCCGAACAGCTCGGTGCGCAAGTCCGAGGCGGTATGTTGGCTCAGGTAGCGCGGCTTGAGTTCCACCTGGCGCAGTTCGGCGGTGTTTTTGTGCAGGTTCACGTCTTCGTTGCACCCGCCGTCCAGGTACTCGAACACAAAACGGGGGATCCGGCGGCGGGCGGCTTCCCGCAGGTCGTCGATGGCCGGGTATTGGTCGTGGTAGGCTAGTTTCATAAAAATGGGTCCGGGCGATGGGTTGCCCAACCGGGCCGCAAACTAATATTTTTACCGGGCTTATAGAAAGGTGGGAACCCCTTACCCCAAGGCTAGGAGCGACTTGTTAAAAAAGATTTCTCGCTAATAACAAAATAAAATAGAGATTACGTATTTATTGTCTTATAAATGATTGATAATCAAATAGCACAATCATTTAATCATGCAATCATTGAGTCATTTTAGTATAAGACGCAAAGCTGCGAAACAACCATTTGGTCATTTCAATAAAAACCCAGCCCTGACGGGTTTTAAAACCTATCAGGGCCGGGGCATTAACCACACTAAACTGAATGGACTGGCCGCACCTAGGCGTTAGCTGGCTTTAGCCCGCAACTTCCATTTGTTGCGGCCGTTGCCATTGGCACTACCGTGGCCGTTGGTGCCCGGCTTGGCTTGGCCGTTGGTGTGCTCCCGCAGCAATTCGGCCACTAGGGCCGCCGCCATCTTCTCTTCTTCGGGGTCGGGTTTGGTTTGCAGCACCTCGGGCGTGTAGTAGTTCTCGATAAACTTGGTGTCGAACCGGCCGTTGCGGAACGCTTCGTGCTCGAGCACAAACTTGCAAAATTCCAAGGTGGTTTGTACGCCCGTGATCTGGTAGTCGTCAATGGCGCGGATCATGCGCGCAATGGCCGCCGGGCGGTCAGTGGCGTGCACCACCAGCTTGGCAATCATCGAGTCGTAATAAATGGGGATGTCCATTCCTTGCTCAAAACCGTCGTCCACCCGCACGCCGGGGCCTTTGGGCGGCACGTAGGTGTGCAGGTTCCCCACGTCGGGCAAAAAGTTGTTGGCGGGATCTTCGGCACAAACCCTGATCTCGACGGCGTGGCCGTGGATCTGCAAATCGCTTTGTTGGATGGGCAGCGGATGCCCCTCGGCCACCAGAATTTGTAACTTCACCAAGTCCAGGCCAGTGATCAGTTCGGTAACCGGGTGTTCTACCTGCAACCGGGTGTTCATCTCCAAAAAGTAGAAGTTGAGGTCCTGGTCGGCCACAAATTCGACCGTGCCCGCCCCGTGGTAGTTGGCCGCTTTGGCAATTTCCACGGCACAGCGGCCCATTTCGGCGCGAACCTCGGGGGTCATGATGGCGCAGGGGGCCTCTTCCACCACTTTTTGGTAACGCCGCTGGATGGAGCACTCCCGCTCGAACAGGTACACGGCGTTGCCGTGCTGGTCGGCCATGAGTTGGATCTCGATGTGGCGGGGGGCGGTTACAAATTTCTCGATAAACACCGAGCCGTCGCCAAAGGCGGCTTGGGCCTCGCTGATGGCCCGCTGCATTTGGCTCTCAAACTCGGCCGGGTCTTGCACGATGCGCATGCCCTTGCCGCCCCCGCCCGCGCTGGCCTTGATCAGCACGGGGTAGCCGATTTCGGCCGCCAGTTGTTTGGCCGCCGGGATATCGGTAATAGGTTCTTTGGCCCCGGGCACCAAGGGCACCCCGCGGGCAGCGGCGGCCTGCTTGGCGGCAATTTTACTGCCCATCATCTCAATAGAGTAGGGCGAAGGCCCGATGAAGATCATGCCCGCGTCGCTCACTTTTTGAGAGAACGTCGCGTTTTCCGACAAAAAACCGTAGCCGGGGTGGATGGCATCCACGCCGAGCCGCTTGGCGATGTCGATGATCTTGTCGGCCAGCAGGTACGACTGGTTGGAGGGTGGCGGCCCCAGCAACACGGCCTCGTCGGCTTCGCGCACGAACAGGGCGTTGCGGTCGGCCTCGCTGTACACGGCCACGGTTTTGATGCCCATCTCGCGAGCGGTGCGCATTACCCGCCGGGCAATTTCGCCCCGGTTGGCCACCAGGATTTTATTGATTTTACGGATCATAAGTAAGAAACCTTAAATTGAAAAAAGGAACCGGTCGGCGATAAAGACATACAACTATTTGACTACCAAATAATTGCAATACCCCAAGTCACTTTCCAGCCACTGGTGCGGTGGAGGTTTCCCGTAGTCATGGTTCCGGGTTGGAACCTTCCGTTAGCAATAACGGCTATTTACCGTGGCCAAGTTACGAGCGAAATTTGAACGAGAAAATTTTTTGCCGAAAAAATTGCGGAGCATTGCGCAGAACGAAACGGAGCGTAATTTTGCACCCCCAAGTTAACCAAGCCTAAGTGGCGGAATTGGTAGACGCGCACGACTCAAAATCGTGTACCTTCGGGTGTGCCGGTTCGACTCCGGCCTTGGGTACAAGCAACCGTTGCAGACTTTGGTTTGTAACGGTTTTTTGTTACCTTGAAATAAGTTTACCTTTCGCTTAGCCACGGCCCTTATGAGCACTGCCCAGTATTGGTACCTGGAAGAAGTAAACCTGTTCAAGCTACTCTGCCCGCACCGGTTTGCCGAGTTCCGCCAAGCCCACTCCTTTAAAGCTTACCAAAAAGGGGATTTCATTTACCTGCCCCAGGAGCAAGCCGCCAGGGTGTACCTCATTGCCGAAGGCAAGGTCAAGATCGGTTATTATACCCCCGATGGCGAGGAGGTAGTAAAAGCCATTTTAAGCAAGGGGGAAATTTTTGGGGAGATGGCCCTGCTAGGCGAGCAAGCCCGCGACGAGTTTGCCCAAGCTCAGGAAAGCCGCACCACCATTTGCCCGCTCAGCATCGACCAAATGCACGATCTGATGAGGGCCAATCGCCAATTGAGCCTGTACGTGTACAAATGGATGGGCCTGCGCATCAAAAAACTGGAGCGTCGGTTGGACCTGCTCACCTTCAAGGACGTGCGCACCCGCGTGGTGGAGTTCATCCGCGACCTGGCCCGCGAGCAAGGCCAGTCAGTAAAAGGAGGCATTTTGATCAAGCACCATTTTACCCAAAAAGACATGGCCGACCTGGTGGGTAGTAAACGCCAAACCGTGGCCACCTTGCTCAACCAAATGGCCCAAAACGGCCAACTGGAACTCAAACGGGGGCTGCTGCTGATCAAACAACCCCAAGCCTTTGGGATGGCTTAAACACAAAAAAACCGCCAAGGGGCGGTTAGCGTTACGTTGTTCTGGGCAGGCAGGGTGCTTTTGACGGCGCGGCTACCTACATAAGAATGATGATGGGCGGGTTATCATCGTTACCGGCCTTGCGGACAATGTCCTTGCAAATCGCGACGATGAACTTACTTTTGCTCAGGGCCTTGGTGGGCTTACCGATTAAATTTGTAAACATACTTTGCATGACTGACATCAATCTTTTTGCTTTAAACCAATGTAGAGAGTCATCATGTGCAGAGCCACGAACTGGGCACCCAGTTCCGGGTTTGTTGTAAAGTTCAGCCATAGGGAAAACGCGAAAACGTGGTACTTATTTTACATGGCGTATAAATTGCTTGGAAGCAAATATAATTTTAAATTAAAATAAAACAATCACCCAATCGACCAAATTTAGACTTTTCCACCTTGAAATTTGATTTAAAAACGATAGACCCTGCCAGCAAGGCGCGCGCAGGGGTGTTTTACACCGATCACGGCCCTATTGAAACGCCAATTTTCATGCCAGTGGGCACGGTGGGCAGCGTTAAAGCCGTACACACCCGCGAACTGCTGCACGATGTTAAAGCCCAGGTAATTTTAGGCAACACGTACCATTTGTACCTGCGGCCGGGGCTAACTACCCTCGAAAAATTGGGCGGCCTGCACCGGTTCAACGGTTGGTCCGGCCCCATTTTAACCGACAGCGGAGGCTACCAAGTGTACTCGCTGGCCCACCAGCGCAAGCTCACCGAGCAGGGCGCGGTTTTCCAATCGCACTTGGACGGCAGCCGCCACCTGTTCACCCCGGAAAACGTGATGGACATCCAGCGCAGCATCGGGGCCGACATCGTGATGGCCTTTGACGAGTGCCCCCCCTACCCTTGCGAGTACGGCTACGCCAAAAAGTCGATGGAACTGACCCACCGCTGGCTGGCCCGCTGCGCCGAGCGGTTTGATGCCACCGAGCCAAAGTATGGCCACCAGCAGGCCCTATTCCCCATTGTGCAGGGCAGCGTGTTCCCCGACCTGCGCACGGCCTCGGCCGAAACGGTGGCCAGCCTGGGCCGGGCGGGCAATGCCATCGGCGGCCTGTCGGTGGGCGAACCGGCCGAGCAGATGTACGACATGACCGAACTGGTATGCGGCATTTTACCCGCCGACCGGCCGCGCTACCTCATGGGCGTGGGCACGCCCGTGAACCTGCTGGAGTGCATCGCCCGGGGGGTGGACATGTTCGACTGCATCATGCCCACCCGCAACGGACGGCACGGGATGTTGTTTACCAGCCAGGGTATTATCAACATCAAAAACGAAAAATGGAAAAACGACCCCGCGCCCATCGACGAGGCCGTGGGCAGCTACGCCAGCACGTTTTACAGCCGGGCCTACCTGCGCCACCTGATCGTGAGCGGCGAGATATTGGGCCTGCAAATTGCCAGCTTGCACAACTTGTGCTTTTACCTGTGGCTCATGGGCCAGGCCCGCGCGCAAATTTTGGCCGGCACCTTTGCCCCTTGGAAAAACCAAATGGTACAAACCTTGGCTACTCGGCTGTAAACCAACCTTTTACTTGAGGTTGATCTCCATCGTGCCGCCCTTTTTCTCGATGTCGATAAACCGCTCCACCCGTTCCGATTTGCTTACGGTATAAGACTGTTTGGTGTAATAGTCGGTGGTGCCGTACTGGCTGTAGCCGCTGCCTTGGTAAGCATCGTAACTCTTGGTCTCGCCCCAATTGATGATGGCGTGCAGAAAGTAACGGCCTGGTTTTAAGCGCTCAAACTTATAGCGGCCGTAATTGTCGGTGGTGGTTACCAGGCAGTAGCGGCCCGCCGCATCGTCTAGGTACACCCGGGTGCGTCGGTTTTCCCGTTTGGCCCGCAGCTTGTGCCAAGCCTCCAAGTGCGGGGTAACCGGGTAGAGTATCACCCGCACGCCGCTCCCGATGATTTTACCGGCCAGCGGGGCCTTGTACCCAAACTGGGTGCGCGGCCGGGTAAATACCAAGCCCTCGATGTTGGTATTGCCGTAAGCCAGGGCGGCTTTGGCTTGCAAGCTATCGAACTTCACACTGGGGTAAAGCACGGTGATTTGGTTTTTTTTGGCTTGTTGATTGGCCTGCTGCAAAGGGCTGCAAGCTAAACCCCCGAGCATAAGCGATAGTAAAAAAAGCGATAATCTTAGCATAAAACATTGAAAATAAATAACTTAAAAGAAAGACGTTACCACTAGGTCGGCTTGGCCGATCTAGTGGTTGAGTTAACTATATCGCTTAATGTTTCAAGAAAAACCCTTACGCACGTTTGCCAAAAAGGGTTGCAACTAGGCAGCGTCTTTTTACAACTGGCCATTCCGGTTACGGCCCGGCCTGGCGCAAAAAGCTAAATAATACTAAAATGATTTAATGATTGCATGAATAAATGATTGTTGTTTGTGATTATCAACCATTTAAAAGACGGAGAATACGCAATCTCAATGTGATTTTGGGATAAATGAACCGCTGCCGCCAAGTAAACCCGCCGCCTGCTTACTTTTGGCCTGCATTCTAACTTGCCACCATGCCAGCCGTTTCCCGCCAACCGCGCCCTTGGGCCGTCGTCCTCTTTTGGCTAGCCCTGTTCGCCGTTACGAGCTGCGATCGCCCCTCCGTCCAGCAACAAGCCCACAGCCCTAACGACTCGCTGCACCTCACGGTGCGCCACGCCCAGCGGTTTACCCTGGCCCAGCGGCCGGGCTACACGCTGCTCACCGTTAACCAGGCCTGGGTGGGCAGCCAGCAAGTGTTTACCTACGCCCTAGTGCCCCAAGGCCAGCCTATCCCGGCCAATTTGCCCGCCGGGGCGACCGTACTAGCCGTGCCCGTGCAGCGGATGGTGGGCACCTCTACCACCCACGCTGCCTTGTTGGAACTGTTGGGCCAAACCGATAAGCTGGCGGGCTTTACCCAAACCCAGTATTTATGCGGCCCGCAGTTGCGCCAACGCCTGGCCAGCGGCCAACTCAAAGAAGTGGGCGCGGGCAACGGCGGCCTGAACTTGGAAGCCGTGCTGGGCCTGCAACCCGACCTGGTGATGGCCTACGGTATGGACGGCAGCAACCCCGCCTACGAACGCCTGCGCACCCTGGGCGTGCCTGCCCTGCTCAACGCTGATTACATGGAAAACTCGCCCTTAGGCCGGGCCGAGTGGATCAAGGTGGCCGGGCTGTTGGTGGGCCAGGCCGCCCAGGCCGACAGCCTGTTCAACGCGATGGAAAAAGCCTACCTCTCCCTAGCCCAACTAGCTGGTCAGCAGTCGGTTAAACCCAAAGTGCTAGCCAGTGCCCCCTACGGAGACATCTGGTTTATGCCCGGCGGGCGCAGTTTCCCGGCCAGGCTCATTGCCGACGCGGGCGGCGATTTCCTCTGGGCCACCGACACGGCGACGGGCAGCCAACGCTTGAGCCTCGAGGCCGTGTTTGCCCAGGCCCAGCCCGCCGACGTTTGGGTCAACATCAACCCGGGCAACTACCCCACCGTGGCGGCCTTGGTAGCCACCGATGCCCGGTTTGCCCACTTTGCCGCCGTTAAAACCGGCCAATTGTACAATAACGACGCCCAGGTGCTGCCCTCCGGCGGCAATGCCTACTGGGAACTGGGGGCCGTGCGCCCGGACCTGGTCCTGGCCGACCTGGTGCGGATTTTCCACCCCGGCCTTTTGCCCCAGCACCAGCTTTACTTCTATCGGCAACTGCCTGCTCAATAAAT
>JALONO010000095.1 GCA_025454895.1 Bernardetiaceae bacterium | reverse complement strand
AAATTGGTGGTCGATGCGGAGGAAAAACAGTTTTCCGTTGAATGTAAAGCCCGGCCCGCTGCCCACGGCCTCGAACGTGTTGGTGAGCTGGTCGCGGAGCCGGAAATAGGGGTAGCTGTACGGCGGGTCATTCAGGTCGCCGCATACTAGTATCGGGTACGGGCAACGGGCCAGGTGGTCGGCCAGGAGGGCCACTTCTTCGCTGCGTTCTACCATGCCCCGGCGCAGTTGCTGGCGCAGCCGCCGGGCGGTGCGCTCCAACCTGGCCCGTGACTCGGGGGCGGCCACGATGGCATTTTCGTCAATGCTCATCGACTCCAGGTGCACGTTGTACACCCGGAGCGTGTCGCGCCCGATTTTAAGGTCAGCATAAATGGCCCCATAAGGCCAAAACACTTCGCCTTCCACGCAGCCTGTGTGCACAATGGGGAATTTGGAGAAGATGGCCAACCCCATGTACCCGTCAAAGTCGTTGTTGCTGGCCTTGTCGAAGTAAACTTGGTAACGGCCCTGGGCTTTAATTCTATCCACGGAATTAAAAACCACCGAAGTATCGAGGTTGTAAAACTCTTGGAAACACTTAATGTCGGCCGTGTCGTCCACCACCCACTGGATGTGGCGGCGGTTAAAGTCGTTGTGCGGGGTACTGGACTGGTACACGTTGAACAAGTGGGTGTTGTAGCTGAGCACGCTAAAACCCTGACCGGGCGGCTCCGGGGCGGGCCAGTGGAACCCGAAGCTGGCCAGCACAAACCGGTAGCCGATGGCCAAGGCCCCCCACGAGTAAAGGCTGGCCCGCCAGCGGCGGCGCAGGCTCCAAAAAACAGCCAGCAACCCGTGGGCAATAAGCAACGCCGGGATGAGCAACGCCAAAAAACCCGCTGGCCACCACGCGCTGGGCGGCACCCACACGCAGGCGTAACAAAGCAGGGTAAAAATCGCCAGTATTACGTTCAAAAACCGCAAACTGTGCGACAGGAACACTCTCATTATGAGCACATTTGCGCACCAGGCTAGCCCTGGGCCATTTTCAAAATCAGGTCAAACTCGGTGGGGCTGAGCGGCATCACCGACAGCCGCGACTGGCGAATGAGGCCAATGTTGGCCAACCCCGGTTCGGCTTTGATGGCGGCCAGGCTCACGGGCCGGGCAAAGGCCTGCTCCGGCACCAGGTCCACCACCAACCATTGGGGGTCCGAGGTGGTGGGGTCTTGGTAAGCGGCCCGGGCCACTTTGGCCACGCCCATTACGCCGGGGTCGGTGTTGGAGTGGTAAAACATCACCAAATCGCCCTCGAGCATAGGTTTCCGGGTCAGATTTTACGAGCCAGTAGTTCATAAATAGGGCAGGTTTGAGGGCAAATCTCCAACATTTTGGCCAAGCCGCCATGCTGGCCGCCTTAAATGGCCGCTTGGCAATCCAGAAAAAACCCGACTACTTTGCGCCCAACCTATCGGGGCTTGGCCCATTTTGCTACCCAACGCCCGCCCACTCTGTTCACTCATCACCCGTTCCGCCATATGTATAATTTGCTCAAAGGAAAGCGCGGCATCATTACCGGTGCCTTAGACGAAAACTCGATTGCCTGGAAAATTGCCCTGCGGGCCAAGGAAGAAGGCGCGACTTTTACCCTCACCAACGCGCCTGTGGCCATGCGCATGGGGGCCATCCAGCAACTGGCCCAGCAATGTGGCACCATCGTGATCCCGGCCGATGCCACCGTGGTGGAGGACATCGAGACCCTCTACCGCCAATCGATGGAGCACCTGGGCGGCCCGGTCGATTTTGTGCTGCATTCCATTGGCATGAGCCCCAACGTGCGCAAAAAGAAAGATTACGGCGACCTGAACTACGAGTGGTTCCAAAAAACGCTGGACATCTCGGCCCTTTCGTTCCATAAAATGCTGCAAGTGGGCGAAAAACTCGATGCGTTTAACGCCCATGCCTCGGTGGTGGCCCTCACTTACATTGCCGCCCAGCGGGTGTTCCCTGACTATGGCGACATGGCCCAGGCCAAGGCCCTGTTGGAGTCGATTGCCCGCAGTTATGGCTACCGGCTGGGCCGCAGCAAGGGCATCCGGGTCAACACGGTGTCGCAGTCGCCCACGCTCACCACCGCCGGCTCCGGCGTGGGCGGGTTCGATGTTTTTATGGATTATGCCGAAAAAATGTCGCCCTTGGGCAACGCCACTGCCCTGGAGTGCGCCGACTACGTGATCACCCTGTTCTCGGACCTGACCCGCAAGGTTACCATGCAGAACCTGTTCCACGACGGCGGTTTCTCCAACGTGGGCATCAGCGACGCGGTGGTGCAGGGCCTCACGCCGCCGGGCGCGTAAGGCCAACCCTGCCGACGGAAAAACCCTCCAAGAGTTTTGAACTCTTGGAGGGTTTTTCATTGCCCCAGGCGGCTCGCTTTCCCGGAGAATGGGTTAGTTTTACCCGCGTTTTCGCCCCACGGTTATTTTTCGGTTTTAGGTGGAAGCAATTTATTTTTAAATCATTGGTTTTGAATTAGTTATTCATCACTCGCTCTTTCACTCATCCCCCTCATTTAGTTATGCGTTACCTCCCTCAATACAACTTCGCGGGCAAAAAAGCCCTGGTGCGCGTGGATTTTAACGTGCCGCTGGACGACGATTTTAGCATTACCGACGATACGCGGATGACGGCCGCCCTGCCCACGATCAATAAAATTTTGGCCGATGGCGGCTCGGCCATCCTCATGTCGCACCTGGGGCGGCCCAAGGGTGGCCCGGAGCACAAATACTCGCTGAGCCACCTGGTGAGCCACCTGGGCACCCTGCTGGGCCGCCCCGTCCTGTTCGCCGACGACTGCGTGGGGGCCAGTGCCGTTAACCAAGCGGCCGCCTTGCAGCCCGGCCAGGTGCTGCTGCTGGAAAACCTGCGGTTCTACAAAGAAGAAGAAAAAGGCGACCCGGCGTTTGCGCAAAAATTAGCCGCCCTGGGCAACGTGTACGTGAACGATGCATTTGGTACAGCCCACCGCGCCCATGCCTCCACCACCATTGTGGCCCAGTTTATGGCCGACAAAATTTGCGGGCTGCTGATGCAGGCCGAACTGGACAACGGGGCCAAGGTGATGGAAAACCCGCAGCGGCCCTACACGGCCATTATGGGCGGGGCCAAAATCTCCGACAAAATTTTGCTGGTGGAAAACCTGCTGAACAAGGTGGACAACCTCCTGATCGGCGGGGCGATGGCCTACACTTTTTTCCGGGCGGCGGGCGGTAACACGGGCAAGTCGCTGGTAGAAGAAGACAAGCTGCACCTGGCCCTGGAACTGGTGCAAAAGGCCAAGGCCAAGGGCGTGAAACTGCTGCTCCCGGTGGACAGCGTGGCGGGCGATAACTTTAGCAACGACGCCGCCGAGCAACTGGTGAGCAGCATGGAAATCGGCCCGGAATGGATGGGCCTCGACATTGGCCCCCAGGCCCGCGAGCAATACGCGGAGGTGATCGGCAAGTCGCGCACCATTTTGTGGAACGGCCCCATGGGCGTGTTCGAGTTCGAGAACTTTGCCCGGGGCACGGTGGCCGTGGCCGAAGCGGTGGTGCAGGCCACCAAAAACGGCGCGTTCTCGCTCATCGGTGGCGGCGACTCGGCGGCGGCGGTGAACCAACTGGGCTTTGCCGAGGCGGTGAGCTACGTATCTACCGGGGGCGGGGCCTTGCTGGAACTGATGGAGGGCAAAGTGCTACCCGGAGTAAAAGCCCTCGCTGACTAACCATGCGCGCCCTCTGGAACGGCCAGCTACTGGCCCAAAGCGACGATACGGTGGTGGTGGAAGGTAACCATTACTTTCCGGCGGAGAGTTTGCAGCTGGCCTACTTTAAGGCCAGCCCCACCCATACCACTTGCCCCTGGAAGGGCGTGGCCAGCTATTACACCCTGGAAGTGGACGGCCGCCAAAACCCCGATGCGGCCTGGTATTACCCGGACCCCAAACCCGCCGCCGCCCAAATTGCGGGCCGGGTAGCGTTTTGGCGCGGGGTGGAAGTGAGGCCTTGATAACATCCCCGCGTAGGGCCTCCCTGCCATCGGCTCCAAGCCACGGCAGCGGTTGCGAGTGTGGGCATTTCCCCGCTCAGGAGGAGACCGGGGTGGGTTTTATCAGGGGCCACCCGGTGAGTGGGCGAAGCCCTTACCAGAGGTGGCCAGGTTCCGCTTGGGCGGGTCAGCCCCCATCACTGCCAGCCACAGGACCTGGGTTACCGGGGTTTGGCCCAGGTGGTAACCGTTCAGGGTAACCCGGTGGGCGGGTTTTTAGTAGTTAGATGATTTATAGACCTCTTGCAGATTAGGTTTTTGGCTGGGTGAAAGCCCGGGATTTTCGTTCGAGACCTGCCTTTTTTGGCCCCACCCTGGCCCTACCCGTCGGGGAGGGGACGCAATTTCGACCTGAGTACGGCTAATAGGCAAGAGGTCTATTGAATAGGCCACCTAAAATTCCTTTCTCGCCGGGGCTGCCATCATAAACGTGTCGCCCTCCACGTAGATCATGGTGAATCCTACGCCATTAAGGGTTTCGGTGAAGTTGCCAGAGGGCAACGGTTGGGTTTTGATGGCGGGAGCCCACCAATGGGGAAAATTGTAGCTCACAAGCTCTCGACCAACGCAGTAAAATCGGCTGGAGTGATGGGCTTGACTAAGTAGGCCGCCAACTGGCCGCTGGCCTTGGCCCGTTCCATGTCGGTTTGGTGGATGGACGACGTGAGCACCGCCACTGCCACCGGCTTGTCCAACTGCAATAGCTGAAGGGCCTTCAAAAAATCCCAACCGTCCATCACGGGCATCATCAGGTCCACCAAGATCAGGTCAGGTAAGCGGTCGGCGTGCTCGGCATCGGCTTTGAGCTGGGCAAAGGCCGCCACGGCATCGTTAAATAACTGAAGTTGGTTTACCAAGCCGGTGCTGTTGATCACCTTTTTGGCCATAAAATGGAAGATGGGATCATCGTCCACCAAAAAAACTTTGTCAAGTGCTTTCATGTGCAGGCCCGTCGGGCTGGTGGTAATGGGTACGGTTGAAACGGGGTAGAGCATGGTTTGACTGGAGTTTTTAATGACGTTTTTATTAACCAGTCAATGCCTAAATTGTTATATTAATAGACTGAATGTAAAAAAACGATTATTCCTAATTCAGCTTTAAGCCTACAAAATTAAGGAAGTTGAGCAGAAGGGGCAAAGTAGCGGCTTGGCCAGCCAGGTGGCGGCTTGTGAGGATTTTGCTAAAATCAACGGTTAGAACCAGGGCCGGAGGGCCGGGTTGGGGCACACGTGGTGGATCGCCTAGCATAATGTGTTGCAGATTGTTAACTACCGATAAATTGAAGCACTTTTCAAGGAGCTTCAGGTAGATCAGCTCCTTCAGGTTGTCATTAGCGTTAATGGGCAGTATTTGCTTAGCCGCGTGGTGTTTAGGGCGATTACGTCATTTTTTTGGCCGCCAATCGCCCTAAACCACTGATAGTTAAGACTTTTCGGCTTCGGGTAATTGCCTTAGCACATGGCCTAGGGCCGTACCTTTGAGCATATTACCAAAAATTTCGGCCACGCTGCCGCCGCCCAAGATGGCGAGCGGGGCCATGCTGCTGGCCACTTTCTCGGCCAGGGCGCGGTCGCTAAAGGCTTGCAGGGCCGCCACTAGCTCGGGCGAGATGGCCCCGGCTTTGGCCACGGTGGCTTCCACCTCGGCCCGCAGGCGCGCCAGGTGCTGCTCCAATTGTTGTTGTTCCACTTGCTGGGCAAAGTCCCGTTTCTCTTTTTCCAGGGCCAGGGCGGCTTGGGCCATTTGGGCCTGCAAGCCCTGGGCGGTTTGCTGGGCTTCCAGTTCGCGCTGGCGGGCCTGGGCCTCGGCCTCCAACTGGGCCAGGCGGTTGGCTTGCAGTTTGGTTTGCTCGGCTAGGGCCAGGGCCATTTGCTGCTGCCGGGTGAGCGACTGCGCCTCTTGGGCCAAGCGGCTCACAGCTTCGGTTTCCTGGGTGAGTTCGAGCTTGCGCTTTTCGGCCGCGATGCCCAGCGTTTGCCTAATCACGTCCTGCTCGGCCGAGACCAGCAGCCCCTCAAGGTTGCCGTCGCCGAGTTGGATGTCGAACACCTCCACGTCGTAAATGTGCATCCCGTTTTCGGTAAAACGGCGGCCGGGGCGTTTGTTGCCCTCGCTGGCCGTGCCCAGCACCGCCTCGCGCACCAGGCCAATGCCGTTGGCGTAAAAGTCCATGATCTTGTGGCGTTTTACCGCATTGCGGATCACCGAGCGCAGGTGGTCGGTAAGGAACTTCACGTAGTTTTCTACGTTGAACCATTTCTCCGGCTCGCCCTCAAAGTTGACCCGGTACGACAAATGGATGCTCACCTGGCAAAAATCGGCACTTTCGGCCTTCACCACATCCGAAATTTTGTTGTGCAACACCTTGAGATACACCGTTTTGAGCAAATTGGCTTCGGTTTTGGGCGTGCCGGTGCTCATTTCCAGGGTTTGCAGGTTCTCGTCGTATTGCAATAGGTAGCTCTGGGGGCCAACCATCACTTTGCGGGCACCGGTTTTGCTCACCACCAGCACGGCGTAACCGGTCCAAAGGTTGATGGTAACCGCGCCCTCGTATTTATTATACAGCGTAATGGTACGGGGCTTGGCCTGCTGTTCGGGCCGGTTAAACTCCTCGCCGGTGAAACTGGCCGGTGGCGCGGTGCTGAGCGCGCGCTTGCGTGAAGCCTCGCGCGAGGGAGTGCCTTGCAGCACCTGGTAGGCATCCTTGGCGGTCAAAAACTCCTCGCCCTGGCGTTGTTGCAGCCACTCTTTGAGGCGCAGGTTGTAGTCCATCGCCTCGGGGTTGCCGGGAAACCAGAGCTGCACCTGCCGCTCGTCGAGCACCCGCCGCACGATCACGGCCTGGCGTGGGTCCGGCAAAAACATGGCCGGGCCGGTTTGGAGGCTCACCGCCCCGGTTTGGCGGTCCAGCACGTAGCGGCCCTCACCGGCTGGGATGGCCACCGCGTAGTAAATTTCCTGCTCGCCATATTTGATCAAAGCGTGCTCCGGCCGGGGGAAGTAGATCATCTGGTCCTTGCCCGTGATAAACAGCTCTTCGCCCACTTGGTAAGTACGGCCCTCCTCGGTGTACGGGGCAATTACTTTGATGTACAGCCCGCTCATTTCATTGAGTTCGATGGCCCGGAACTTGCGCTGCCCCTCGCGGGTAACAAAATCCTCGGTCGGTTCGGGGAACACCACCGCCGGGCCGCGCACATAGCGTTTGTTGCCGTCTTCATCGAGCAAGATGCAATATTCCAATCGTTCCAGCGTAACGGCCTCGCGCACGTAATGGCCGTCCGCGTCGCGTACCACCTCCACGCCCGTGGGTGGGATGTAAAACGAAACGTTAGTACCCTTGATAATCAACGATTTGCCCGTGGTCAGGTCGGGGATTTCCGGGCTAATGGCCTCGTCTTCGCCTTCGCCCGCATTTTTGGTTTTTACCACCGCCTTGCCCCAGTTTTTGCGGGCCTCGGTTTCGTCGTACACCCGCACTAGCAAGTATTGGTTGGAGCGCAACTGGTGGCCCGGCACCACCTTGGTAATTTGCCCCGGCCACAGCGCAAAAAATACCGGGCCGGGCGAATTGATCTTGCGGCCGATGTTGAGGTCGGCCAGGTTGTTCGACGTGCCCGTTTTGGGCTGGTTGCCGTCGCGGGGCGGGTTCTTGAGCACCACGTACCAGCCTTCCGGGGCGATGGTGAACGTTTGGATCGACTCGTCCAAGTTGCATTTGACAAACATTTTGCTGTCCTCGTCGAACAGCACAGGCTTGTCGGTATTGGCCAAACTGGTTTTGTATGGCCCCACGTACACATTAATGTTGCCTTTGGTCTGGTCCGAGATAAAGGCATACTCGTTGGGGGCCAGTACTAGGTCGCGTTCACGGTTAGCGTCGTTCATAAAAAGGGTTGGTTTTTTTAGGTAAATGATTGAGCGGTTGCTTTGGTTAAAGCGGTCTGGTTGAGTTAGTCTGACACAATCATTAACGTAAATTTTACACGAAGGTTCGTGTTTTACATACACTTTACCTAAATTTATTTGGGGAGAAAAAGTAAAATATTGACTTTGAATATTTTAGGATGAAAGTTTTTCAAGATTAATCCGTGAATGGCCCTCCATCCGCCAAACCAAGCCAGTTGATCGTCCGCTAAAAACGCCAAACAAGGACACTTGCCCTGGGCCAATCCGGGGAAAATACCAAAATCCGGCCCGTAGGCGTTTCCTTTGTGGACAAAACGGCTGGCCCCGGCGGCAATCAGTCGCTAAAAATCCTCGGCTTTTCATGGTCAATCATGTCAAAATCAAGTAGAGATTACGGATTAGTGATGTTATAAATAATTGATAACCAAGGATAATAATCATTTAGTCATTCAAGTACTAGTGTATGGACGACCAAGCCCTGAACAGCCTGCGGGAGGCCCTCAAATTTTCGCCCGACAACCTGCCCCTGAAACTCCACTTGGCCGAGATGCTGATCAAGGCCAACCGCTTGGCCGAGGCCGAAAAGGAGTTTGCCGAGTTGATGCAGCTATCGCCCGCGCCGCGCTACCGCACCGGGCTGGCCAGCGTGTTTTACCACCAAGGCGAGTACTCCAAGTGCAACGTGATTTTGGAAGAAATGGTGGCGGCGGGCCAGGCCGATTTTGAAGCCCTGGTGTTGCACGCCAAGGCCCTGCTCAAGGAAGGGGCCTTGCAACCGGCCACGCGGGCGTATCAGCAGGCCCTCGAGCTGCGCCCCGGCTTCCGCGACGAAGAGCTGGACCAGCAGCTACGGGTGCCCCACCCCTCGGCCCCGCTGCCCCCCACCAGCGACGAGGACGAGGAGGCCGAAGGCCAGGCCCCCGGCCGGGTTTTTATGCAAATCCCCAGCCTTGGTTTCGCCGATGTGGGCGGCATGGCCTCGGTCAAGAAGGAAATCGAGCTAAAAATCATCAAGCCGCTGCTCCACCCGGAGCTTTATAAAGCCTACGGCAAAAAAATCGGCGGGGGCATTTTGCTTTACGGCCCGCCCGGCTGCGGTAAAACCTACCTGGCCAAAGCCACCGCCGGGCAGGTCAAGGCCACTTTTATCAACATCCGGCTCAACGATATTTTGGACATGTGGATCGGCAATAGCGAGAAAAACCTGCACCAAGTGTTCGAGTTGGCCCGCCAAAACACGCCCTGCGTGCTGTTTATCGATGAGATTGATGCCCTGGGGGCCAGCCGCAGCGACATGAAGCAGTCGGCGGGGCGGCACTTGATCAACCAGTTTTTGCAGGAACTCGACGGCATCGACAGCAGCAACGAAGGCATTTTGGTGCTGGGCGCCACCAACACCCCGTGGCACCTGGACCCGGCGTTCCGGCGGCCAGGCCGGTTCGACCGGATCGTTTTCGTGCCCCCACCCGACGAGGCCGCCCGCGAGGCCATTTTGCACCTCAAACTCAAGCAAAAGCCCACCGAGGGCATCGATGCTAAGAGCTTGGCCAAGAAGCTAGAACACTACTCCGGGGCCGACTTGGAAGCCCTGGTGGACATTGCCATTGAGGCCAAGCTCGAGGCAGCGTTTTTGGACGGTGTACCCAAGCCCCTGACTACCAACGATTTACTGGCCGCCGCCAAAAAACATCGTCCCACCACCCAGGAGTGGTTTGCCACGGCCAAAAATTTTGCCCTGTTCGCCAACGAGGCCGGTTTGTATGACGATATTTTGACCTACCTCAAAATCAAGAAGTAACGGCGCAATGCGGCCTTTAACTGTATGTAATATGATGACCGATGCCATAATAGAACGGGCCGAAATTCTGATCCAGCAAAAAAAGTACCCCGAGGCCGAGCAAATGCTCAAAAACGCCCTGGCCAGTGCGCCCCACGACGTGTATGCCCTCACCTTGCTGGCCGAGGTGTACTTGCAACTGGACCAAGCCGACCGGGCCTTGGAACTGTCCCAAAACGCCTTGGGCCTGGCCCCAGACCTGCCCCATTTGTACGACGTGCAGGCGCGGGCCTTGATGCACCGCGACCGCTACGACGAGGCCGAGGCTAGCATCGCCCGCGCGGTGGAACTGGATCCCTCGCAAGCGGAATACCCGGCCACTTGGGCCTGGCTCAAACTGGACCGCAAGCAATATGCCGAAGCCCTGCGGTTGGCCAACCAGGCCCTGGAACTGAACCCGGAAAACCTGCTGGCCCTTAACCTGCGCAGCACGGCCCAGCTCAAACTCAACGACCAATCCGGCTCGTTTGCTACCATTGCGGGAGCCTTGCGGCACGACCCCAACAACGCCTTCACCCACGCCAATTACGGCTGGGGGCTATTGGAAAACGGCCAGCCCAAGCAAGCCCTGGAGCATTTTAAGGAAGCCCTCAAAATCGACCCCAGTTTTGAACTGGCCCAGGCCGGGATGGCCGAGGCCCTCAAGGCCCACAACTGGATGTACCGCTGGTACCTCAAATACTCGTTCTGGCTCGGTAATTTGACCAGCAAGTACCAGTGGGGTGTTATCATCGGGTTTTACCTGCTCTCGCGGGTGGCGCGCGCGGTGCCCGCCCTAACCCCGCTGGCCATTTTGCTGGCCGTGGTAGCGTTCTCCACCTGGATTATCCGCCCCATTGGCAATTTGCTGCTGCGGTTCAACAAGTACGGCCGCCACCTGCTCGACCAAGAAGAAATCCGCAGTTCCAATTTTGTGGCGGCCAGCTTGGGGTTGGGTTTGGTGGGCGGGCTGCTGTTTCTGGGGTTTGGCCATCCTGGCTTTCTGGTCTGGGGGACATTTGGCCTGGCCATGATGTTGCCTTGCGGGTCATTGTTTGCCAAAACCAAGTCCCGCTGGTTGCTGCCTGCTTTCACGGCAGGGCTGGCGGTGGTGGGCCTGGGGGCCATTGCCCTCACTTTTGCCACCGGCGTGCCTTTTAACATCTTGGCCGGAATTTTTCTGCTTGGTTTCGTTGGGTTCCAATGGGTGGCTAACTTTCTCACCATCAGCAAGCAGAACAAGTAAAACCACCAGAAGGGCCGTGCCAACGGCCCTCCCCTCGCGCGGCCTGCTGCGCCCTTTTGTCCACCATGCAACAAAACAATTATTACACCCTCAAAGCCCTGGTGGCCGCCCTGGAGCCGGTGCTGGTGGGCCGCACCCTGGCCGAGTGCTTTAGCCAAAACCGCGACGAACTGGTGATGGGCTGGGCCGCCCCCGACCCAGCCGGCCCGGATTTTTACCTGCGGGCCAACCTCGCCCCCGATTTCTGTTGCCTCAGTTTCCCCGCTGATTACCGACGGGCTAGGCAAAACAGCGTGGATCTGTTTAGGCCGCTGCTGGGCCAGCCGCTGCAAGGGTTAAGGCTCTACCTAAATGAGCGTTGTTTTTCGTTCCACTTTGCCGCCGGGGTGCTGCTGTTTAAAATGCACGGCCAGCGGGCTAACCTGGTACTGTTCGAGGCGGACGAGACGGGGCAGTGGCGGCCCACCGAACTGTTCCACCAAAAGCTGGCCAAAGACTGGGGCTTGCGGTTGGACGAACTGGATCGCCCGCTGGACCAAACCGCCGAGGGCTTGGCCCGGCACGGCTTGGCGGCCACCTTCCCCACGTTGGACCGGGCTATGAAAGCCTGGCTCGACCTGGAAAATCGGCCCGCCGAGGCACATTGGCCCCGCCTCACCGAACTGCTGGCCCAGTTAGAGGCCCCCACGTTTTGGGTAACCGGCAGCGAGGCCACCGGCCCTCAGTTTAGCCTGCTGCCCCCAGCCGACCCCACCGACTGGTGGCAAAGCCCCGATGTAGTGTCCGCTCTCAACGAGTACTATACCCACCTGGCCCGGCAGTACTACTTCCACTCCGAAAAGCAGGAACTGCGGCGCGGGCTGGAAAAACAGCAACAAAAAGTGGCGGCCTACCTGCAAAAAGGGGAAGAAAGACTGATCGAGCTCGAGTTGGAGAACCGTTACGAAGAAATCGCCAATATTTTAATGGCCAACTTGCACCAAGTACCCGCCCGGGCGGCCAGCGTGGAACTGTTCGATTTTTACCATAACCAGCCGCTGACCATCAAGCTCAATACCCAGCTAAGCCCGGCCAAGAACGCCGCAGTGTATTACCGCAAGGGCAAAAACCACGGAGTCGAGGTGGCTCGGTTGCAGCAAAACCTAGCCCAAAAACAGGCTGAGTTGGCCAAGCTAAACGCTCAGTTAGCTGGTTTACAGCAGGTGGACCGCACAAAGGACTTGCGCCGTTACGCCAAGGCAGAGGGCCTGGCCCCCCGCGAAACCGAGGCCGAGGTGTTCCCTTTTCGTCGGTTCGAGGTGGACGGCTACCAGGTTTGGGTGGGCCGCAACGCCCGCAACAACGACCTGCTCACCCAAAAGTACGCCTACAAAGAAGATTTGTGGCTCCACGCACGCGACGTGGCGGGCAGCCACGTGGTAGTGAAGCACCAGGCGGGGCGCAATTTCCCGGCCCCGGTCATCGAGCGGGCGGCCCAGTTGGCGGCCTGGTTCTCCAAGCGCAAAACCGATAGCCTGTGCCCGGTCATCTACACCCCTAAAAAGTACGTGCGCAAGCCCAAGGGGCTAGCCGAGGGGGCTGTGGTAGTGGACCAAGAGCAGGTGCTGATGGTGGTGCCTACCGGCCCGGACGGTGATTAGCGCACTACCTCAAAGCACTTGAAGCCTTTGAGGGCTACTTCCTTGATGTTCACATTTTTAACTTGAGCAAAACAGGGGCCTTCTTCGCACCATTGTACAAATTCTTCTAACCTTTCGTCGGGGCCTTCGGCTTCCACGTACACTTCGCCCGTGGGTAAGTTTTTGACTAAACCTTTAATGCCCAGCGACTCGGCCTTCGATTTGGCCGACACCCGGAAATGACATCCCTGGACCTTGCCAGAGATGAGCAAAATATAATGTCTCATTGCAATACTTGCTGGTGGAGCAACCGGCACCGCTCGTTGGCCAAGTGGGGCAGCTCGCTCTCTAACTCTAAATTTGTTTTGGCGTTGTTAAGTTCCCGTTTGTAAAGTTGGCGCAGTTCTTTGCGTTTCATCGCTTCCAAAAAACGCCGCACATCATCGCGGGTTTCCAAAATCAGCCCCGGGGCGGGGCGTAAGTTTCCATTTTCGTCTTTGGCCACCATGGTAAAGTACGAAGTGTTCGTATGCTTTACCGAGCCGGCCTGAAAGTTTTCGGCAATTACCTTAATACCCACCAACATGGACGAATTGCCCACATAATTGACCGAGGCGAACAGCGTAACCATTTCGCCCACTTCCACTGGTTGAAGAAACTCGACCCCTTCCACGCTTACGGTTACACAGTAGCCGCTGCAGTGTTTCGAGGCGCAGGCGTAAGCCGTTTTGTCCATGAGTGAGAGCAACAGCCCCCCGTGGATCTTTCCGCCAAAGTTAGCATAGGCGGGGATCATGAGTTCCGACACCGTAGTGCGCGAATAGCTGACGGGGCGGAATATCTCTTCGTTCATAAAACGTGGCTCGACCGAAACGGCCGCGAAGTTAGCGGCTCCATCTAAAACCATAGCAAAAACGAGGCTAAATTTTCTTAGGAGAAGCGGAGGTTGCCGTTTAGCCAGTAGTTTTGGCCACCTTAAAAAACAAACCCTACCCAGAAATAGTTTCTGCTTGGATTAACCATTCGCAAAATCCATCCACTTTTTATGTCCCAAACCAAAACCCCGATCACGGTAGCCTACGGCGACGGCATCGGACCGGAAATCATGGCGGCCACCCTGGACATTATCCAGGCGGCGGGCGCCCAAATCGCCATCGAGGAAATTGAAATTGGCGAAAAAGTGTACCTCAGCGGCGTTTCGGCCGGCATTAAAGACAGTGCCTGGGAAAGTTTGCGCCGCACCAAGGTATTTTTGAAGGCCCCGATCACCACCCCGCAGGGCAGTGGTTTCAAAAGCCTCAACGTAACCACCCGCAAAACCCTGGGGCTGTACTCCAACGTGCGCCCCTGCGTGAGTTACCACCCCTTTGTGGACACTAAGCACCCGGTGATGGACGTGGTCATCATCCGCGAAAACGAGGAAGACCTCTATGCCGGGATCGAGCACCGCCAAACCGACCAGGTGTACCAATGCCTCAAGCTCATTACCCTGCCCGGTACCGAAAAAATTGTGCGCTACGCTTTTGAGTACGCCCGGGCCAACGGCCGCAAAAAGGTAACGTGCTTTACCAAGGACAACATCATGAAAATGACCGATGGGCTGTTTCATCAGGTGTTCGATGAGATCGGGGCCGAATACCCCGAGTTAGAGAAGGAGCACTGGATCGTCGACATCGGGGCGGCCAAACTGGCCGACAGCCCGGAGAACTTTGACGTGATCGT
>JALONO010000331.1 GCA_025454895.1 Bernardetiaceae bacterium | reverse complement strand
CGCGCCCCAAAACGCCAGGCCGCCCGGCACCAAAAACATCTCCCTCCCCCCGTCAGGAATCTTGCTAATCCCAAAATCAAGTAGGGATTGCGCATTCTACTGGCGGTAAATAACTGATAACCAAGCAGAACAATCATTTAATCAGGCAATCATCAAGTCATTTAAGGATAAAAAGCCTAACTTTCCCACCCGAAACCAAACCACGTACCTGAAAATGAAAAACCTCCTCGCCCGTTTTAAAATGCCCGATCAACACCCCCTCGCCCACGAGCCGGGGGTGCTGGGGGCTAGCCCGCTGCCGCCCGCCCACGAGCCGGAAACCGGGGCCGAAACGCCCACCAGTGGCCCGGCCTCCCGCCGGGGCTTTTTGAAGGGAGCGGCCCTGGGCGGCCTCACCCTGGGCCTGCTCCTGGACCACGATGCGGCCGCCGAAACCGAGTTCGTTACCCAAAAAGTGAAGCGGGCCTCTAAACCCAACGACCTCAAAATCACCGATCTGCGCATAGCGTGGGTGGGCAACTGGCCCATCCTCCGCATCGATACCAACCAGGGCATTAGCGGTTACGGCGAGGTGCGCGACGGGGCCAGCCCCAAGTACGCCCTCATGCTCAAAAGCCGCCTGCTGGGCCAAAATCCCTGCAACGTGGAAATGCTGTTCAAACAAATCAAGCAATTTGGCGGGCACGGCCGCCTGGCCGGGGGCGTGTGCGGGGTGGAAATGGCCCTATGGGACCTGGCCGGCAAGGCTTACGGCGTACCTTGTTACCAAATGCTGGGCGGCAAATACCGCGAGCAAATCCGCCTCTATGCCGACACGCCCAAGGTGGACGACCCCGCCGAGTTTGCCAAAGTGATGAAAGAACGGGTGGACCGCGGCTTCTCCTTCCTCAAAATGGATTTTGGGGTGGAACAGGTGCTCAACATCCCCGGAGCGGTGGTGGGCGCCCAGCCCTGGGGCAAGCTGCAACAATGGGAAGGCACCCCTGGTTCCTATGGCCAAACGCTGCACCCCTTTACCCGCGTGCAAATTACCCCCAAGGGCATCCAGGCCATGGCCGACTACGTGGCCCAGGTGCGCCAAGCCGTGGGCTACGACATCCCTCTCGCCTCCGATCACTACGGCCACTTCGATGTCAATACCTGTATCCAACTGGGCCGGGCCGTGGACCCCTACCGCCTGGCCTGGCTCGAGGACATGGTGCCCTGGTTCTACACCGACCAGTGGCGGCAAATCTCCGACGCGCTCGACACGCCCACGCTCACCGGCGAAGACATTTACCTCAAAGAGGAATTCATCAAGCTCATTAACGCCAAGGCGGTGGATATGATCCACCCCGACCTGGCCAGTTCCGGCGGCCTGCTGGAAACCAAGAAAATCGGGGACTACGCCGAAGAGCACGGCATTGCCATGGCCATGCACATGGCTGGCTCACCGGTGTGCCTCATGGCCAATATCCACTGCGCTGCCGCCACCCAAAACTTCGTGTGCCTCGAGCACCACTCCGTGGACCTGCCCTGGTACGACGACCTGGTAACCGGTCCCGGCAAACCGCTCATCCAAAATGGCTTTATCAAAGTGCCCGATGCCCCGGGCCTGGGTATCGAGCTCAACGAAAAAGCCATCAAAGAGCACCTCCGCGCCGACACCGAGTACTTTGGCCCCACCGACCAATGGAACAAGCGCGACAGTTGGGACCGCACCTGGGGATAGCTTTGTTCACCTTTGGAGCCGCCCCGCCGCCCGGTTTTGCCGACCGGGTGGCGGGGCGGTCTAGATTACTCCTAGGGCCTAAATCTTTGATCCATCTTCGGTAACCCTCCCTTATTTTTGCCTCACACCGATCAGTAGAGTTTTTGTGCTTTGAAAATCAGGTGGTTAATTCAAAACGCTCTTTGTTCACAACCTCCTACTCATTCCAAAATTGCGGTGATTTTAATTGTAAAAACTCATTCTAGCCCAATCGCCTTAGCCCCACCCCAAGCCATCACACAGGCTCGCCCCAAAAGCTCGTTCGCTTTTGGTCGTCCGCTGGGGAGGGGCTTCTAGCGAAATCAGCTAAGTAATTCATTATCAACATACAAAAACTCTGGTAAGCCTTTATGCCCCTTTCTACCCACGTCAAAATCAACGCCGTCAACAACTTAAGCACCGCCCGCTACGCCGCCGGGATGGGCGTGGCCATGCTCGGGTTCGACCTGGACCCGGCCTCCGCGCGTTACGTACCGCCCGCCCGCGCCACCGAAATCGCCAATTGGCTGGCCGGGGTAGCCCTGGTGGGCGAGGTCCACCACCCGGCCGTTGACCTGACCGGCTACCCGCTCACCTGGCTCCAGGTGGACAACGAAATGCTCCTGGCCGAGTTGGCCGGGGCCCAATTGCCTTTTATTTACCAACTGAGGCCCGGCACCCTCGCCGAGCTAGCCGCTACCGAACCGCTCATGCGCCGCCTGGCCCCGCAGGTGAGCTACTTTTTGCTCGAGAGCGATGCGCTGACCCTCAGCCCTGCCGTGCTGGCCAGTTTGGCAGCCTTGGCCGGCCAGTTTCCCGTGATGCTGGGCTTTGGCCTGGCCGGGGCCAATGTGCAAGCCTTGCTGGCCCAACTGCCCGTGGCGGCCCTGGCCCTGCCCGGCAGCCCTGAGGCCAGCCCCGGCCTCCCCGATTTCACCCACCTGGCCCCGGTCCTGGAAGCCCTGGAAACTGAGGAGTAGTCCTTTTGTTAAAAAATTGATTATCAGAACTATAAATACGCACAACCCGGCCAACGGCCCCAAGTCCGGCGGCGGTTTCAATCGTCGCGCCCTCGGGCCGCCACTACAATCGAAAAACCTGTCAGGTTTTGAAAACCTGACAGGTTTCTCGCTTCTCTCTTTTGAAGCCAAAAATCCCCAATATAAAACCGCTGGCGAGGAAGCCCTGGGTTGTACTATATCTCTTGCAGATTAGATTTTTGACAGGTTGAAAGCCCGGAGTTTTGTTCTTAATCCGCCTTTTTGGCCCCACCCTATCCCTCCCCGTCGGGGAGGGGACGCAATCTCGACCCGATTACGGGTGATTTGAAAGGGACTCAACGTAATCTGCAAGAGGTCTAATATAAAATCGCTGGCAGGCGAGGAAGCCTTGGGTTATACTAAAATCAAATAGAGATTACCTACTTTCAGTCTTTTAAATGATTGATCATCAAACAGAACAATCATTTAATCAGGCAATCTTTAAGTTATTTTAGTATTCGTCTTTAATCTTCCCCAAAACGGGTGCTGGTTTGGATGAGGGGGCCAAAAAACAACGCATTGAGAAACAGCTTATTGCCCCCATACCAAAACGCCCGGAAATTGAGGTTATCCGCAAAGCTGAGCACCCGGCCACGGCCAAGGGGGGTCACGTTGATCACCGCGCTGTTTTTTACTTGGTCGTAGTTCTGTTTAGAGATGTAACCGCTCTGCAACGGGTCGGCGTTGTACACCAGTGGGCTGCCGATGGGGTTACTACTCTTCTTCATAAAAATTTTATTGGCCTTGAACACGCTCACCGTGGGCTGGGTAAGCCCGTAAGCCAGCGGATGGGTTAAATCTAACCGGGCCGCGAAAATACTACCACCCATTTCTTGGGCACCGGCTAGGCTTTCCAAGGCCACATAAGGCAGCGAGCGGGTGCTATCGGCGGCGGGCTTGGCGGTTTTGCTGGCCACATCGCTGAGGCCGTTACGGGCAGCCCACAACACGGCATCTTCAATGGCCACCAAAGTACCCCCGGTTTGCACCCAGCTTTTAAGGCGGGTTAAGTTATTGCCACTCAGTTCGTTGTAATTCCCGTTGGCCATCACGATGGCGGTGTACCGGCTGAGGTCGGCCCGGCCCAGGTCTTTCATATCCACCACGCTTACCGGGATGCGGAAACGGTAATCGAGCAGGTGCCAAATTTCGCCTACGTCGTAGCTGGAGGTGCCTTGGCCCGCCAGCAGCATAATGCTGGGCTTGCGCACCGTGCGCAGGTAATTGCTGCCCAGGTCGGGGCCGGTGGTGGCCAGGCCCGTGCCCAAGGCGTGTACCACCAGGCCGTTTTTGATGGCCACTTCTTGCACCATCGCAAACATCCGCTCGGGCGAGAGGCCCGGAGCTTGCCCATGCACGGGCACCAGCACGCTGCCGTAATCGAACTTTTTGGCCGCCCCGTTCACGGGCAGTTCAAACTGGCGGGTCGTGGTTTTTACCAGCAATCCCTTGGCTAACAGGTCATAAAGGGCTTTGGGCGCATAGTACTCGTGGTACTCGAACAAGTACCCGTAGCCGCTTTGGCCGCCTTTGATCTCGCCCTTGGGCATTTCGGGTTTGTCAATTTTATCGCCTAGCAGGTTGGCCACGGGCGCGCGCACCTCCGCGTGGGGCAGGCCAAAGGCCAGGGGCATGGTCCAGGTGGTAACGTCGTAAAAAAGGCTGTCTTCGTACTTGAGAGTCTTTTCAAAAATGGTTTTCACCAGGCGGTATTGAGGCTGGTTGGTGGGCACCACGTAAGCCGCCCCGGGGGCAAAACTTTGGCCATCCGCCGAGTAGTTGGTTTTGAGGGCGTGAACGTCGATTTGGTGGCGGCGCAGCAGTTCCAGGAAGTGGAAGTTGCGGCCCCGGTCGTGGGCATCGCCGAACACGTAGCCCTTCACGGGGAAGGCCGCCGCTTGCTGCACGGCGGTTTGGTAAAACTCGCGCTGGTAGGCCAGCAACTCGCGGCGCAGGTTTTTGGCCGCCTCCAGGGTGGACAGCGACGTAACAAACTGGTTTTTAATGGTAAACGGGAAGGTTACCACCCCGTTCTCGCTCTCCTGGGCGTGCCCACGCGAACTGCCCTGCTCAAACAAAATCCCCACGGCCCCGTGGGCATCGGGGTAGGTGGAGCCTTTGCCGTAGTAAAAATCATCGAACCCTTCCTTGGTGTAATACAGCGAGCCGATGCGGTTGAGGAACTGGGCGTGGTACTGCCCAATTTTAGCGGTCAACTCCGGGTTTTTGGCCGGGGTGTTCGGGTTCACGCGCGAGGGCACGCCCGGTTGGAAGAAGAACGTGGAGTTGGTGCCCATTTCGTGGTGATCGGTGAGGATGTTGGGCCGCCACTGGTGAAAGGCCGCCACCCGGTGCTGGCTCTCCAGGTGTTGCAGGGGCAGCCAGTCGCGGTTGAGGTCGAACCAATAGTGGTTGGTGCGGGCACCCGGCCACATTTCGTTAAACTCGCGGCTGGCCGGATCGGTTACCAGCACGCCCACGCTGCGGTGGGTGTTGGCCCAGGAGGCAAAGCGGTTCATGCCGTCCGGGTTGAGGCAGGGATCCACGATGATGATGTTGTTTTCCAACAAGTTATCAATGGCCGGGCCTTGGGCAGCGGCCAGGTAGTAGGCTACTAAAATGGCGGCGTTGACCCCGCTAGGCTCGTTGCCGTGAATGGTGTAGCCCAGCCAAACCACCAGGGGCAGGCTCTCCAAGTTAAGGCTGGCGGCCTTGGCCGGGTCGGTAAGGTCCAGGTGCTGGCGGCGCAGGGCCTCCAGGTTGCCGTGGTTTTTGGGCGAGGTTACCTTGAGCAGGCCCAGGGTGCGGCCTTCGTAGGTGCGGCCGGTTTCCTCGAACACCAGGCGGTCCGAGGCCGCATCGAGCATTTTGAGGTAGTGGATCAGTTTGTCATGGGTGGCGTGCCACTCGCCCACTTTATGGCCCAGCCCCGTTTCAGGGCTAGGGATAGCGGGGTTGTACTGCACACTGTCGGGCAGGTAATAGCTAAGTTCTTGGGCCTGCACTGGGGCCAAAAAACACCCAAACAGGCAAAGGAGGAAGAGTTTTTTCATGGAAATGGGTTAAAAAAGGCAATGTTGCCCGGAAAGTAAATGTTTTTGCCGCCAATTTGTTTGGTAGGCCCGCAAAAAGCCCGGCGGGCAAGCCATTTCAGATCCCGGCGGGAGCGAGAACACCGCAGCATTCCTCCCGCCCTTTCATTTTTGGCAGTATTTCAGCAGGTATGCATTTGTTTTTGCGCCAGCGGCCGAAGATTTTCATAGCCGACCACGGTGCGGCACCTTCTGGGCCGGGCCGACGTTTCGGTACACGTCGTTCCCGTGCGTTTGGGTGGGTAGGCACCGGTTCGTACCTCACCGCCCGCCAGGCGCCGGGCGTGGCTGCCCGTAGTGCCCAGGAACCAAACTGACTGAATGATTGCATGATCAAACGATTGTCCACTTGTTTATTAGACCTCTTACAGATTAGATTTTAGACTGGGTGAAAGTCCGAATTTTCGTTCAAAACCCGCTCTCTTTGGCCCCACCCTGGCCAACCGCACTTTCTCGCCCAAAAACTCTCGTTTTTGTCGTCCGACGGCAGGGGCGATCCGTTCTGTTTTTCGTCCGGTTGGCCAAAGGGGAAGTCCCCTCTCCGAGAGGGGATTTAGATTTTGTTTTGGAATTTCAAAACATTGATATTCAATTAATTAGATTTGTTTACATTACTTTGATCGGCTTATGACTGCAATAAACCGGTTCAAAACT